>NHBS01000037.1 GCA_002167825.1 Pelagibacteraceae bacterium TMED13 | reverse complement strand
TTTTAACATAAATAACTCCCTAAGAAATTTATAATATTCTAAATTCCTTTTTATCGTTTATGACTGATAATGCAACTAAGATTTCAGAATATTGATCCTCTACAGGGCATATAACTGCATGAAGGTTTCCAGCAATAGTTTTTAATTTTTTAATCTTATATTTTGTTTTACAAAGATCTTTGTCTGAAACCTTTTCAATTATTTTATCAATATACAAATCCATAATTATATCTATTATAGTAGAACTTAAATAATTTTTTTATGATAAGAATTCTCGATTCATTCCTTAAAAACCCTTACAAAGTAGTTATTTCCTTTCTATTTATAACTTTTTTAGCAATGTTTTCAACATTTCAAAATCTAGCCATTAATACATCAACAGACTCATTAATTGATGATCAGCTTACTTTCAAGAAAAATCAAAAAAAATTAAAAAAACATTTCAAAGTTTTAAATAATAATATCCTAATAAGAATTAAAGGTAAAAATTCAAAAAAAATTGAAAATATATTTTTAGAAATTGAAAATAAATTGGATCAAAGGGAAGAGTTTGATTTTTACTACTCGCCAAATTTTGATAAATTTTTTAAGAGTAATTTTTTTTCTCTGTTATCTGAAAGACAAAAAAATGATTTTATTGATCAGCTTTATCAGTTTCAGCCTTTTATTTCTGAGTTAAATAATAATAAAAAACTTGAGGGTTTTAATAATTTTATTGATTTGGTTTTAAAAAGTCAGAACATTAATGAAATAAAAAGTTTGGATATAGTTTTTAAGAATTTCATACTTGCTTTGAACACTAGGACTGAGGTTGATTGGAAAAAAATATTAAGAAAAGATTTCGATGAAATTTTCATATTGCTATCAGTAAATGAAAACTATCTTAGCTCAAACGGATTTTCTCTAACTTATGAGTTTCTCCAATCCTTAAGAGAAAAATACAACTCTCAAAATATAAATATCCAATTTACTGGGGGTCTAATAATCGATCATGAGGAAATTAAATCCGTATCAAGTGGTGCAGCACTTAGTGGATTATTAAGTATAATCCTTGTTAGTATAATATTATATGCTAGTTTAAAAAAAATTAAGCTCATCTTTTGTCTAATTGTATCAATTTTAGTGGGGCTTTTTATAACTACTGGTATTACGTCGGTAACAATCGGTTCACTAAATTTGATATCAGTTGCTTTTGCGGTTTTATTTATTGGGTTGTCCGTTGATTTTGGCATTCAGGTTTTTCTTAGAATACTTGAAAACCAAAAAGAAAATATAGGATTAGAAAATTTTAAAAGCGAACTAGGTTCAGTTTCAAGGACAATCACCATAGCTTCAATACCTTCGATAGTAGGTTTTTTATCTTTTGTTCCAACTAAATATACAGGTTTATCAGAACTTGGAATAATTTCAGCAATAGGATTATTTGTTGGCTTACTAGTAAATATTTTATTTTTACCTGCAATTTATTCATTAATTAAAAAATCAGATAGCAAAATTATTGAACGCAAAAAAAATAATTTATGGCAAAGATTCTCAAATTTTATACTTTCTAATAAATACTATTTATTGTTTAGTCTTTTGATTATCTCAATTTATAATTTTACTTTTATTAAATCAATTAGCTTTGATTCTGATGCGATGAAACTTAAGGATCAAAAATTACAGTCAGTGTTATTGGCCAAAGAACTAATTGAAAAAAACCCGACTTCAGATTACATCATTTCAATAGTTGAAAATAAAGAAATAGATCCTTCCAAGTTAAAGGATTTATTAAAAAATTCTAATATTCAAGAAATTAGATCCGTAGGAACTCTTTTTGAGGAATATAAATCAGAAAATTTAGATTATCTTAAATTCCTAATTACTACCGGTGTATCAAAAGAATTTTATTCATCACCAGAGGAGTTTGATAGGTTTCAAAATTTACTTCTAAAAATTAAAAGTCTTAAAATTGATAATATTTCAAATATCTGTGAAGAATTGATAAATAAACTTTCACAAATAGATGTTAATCATAAGGAAATAAAAAATATTGAAGAATTATTTTTTAATAAATTTAACGATCTAAATAATGTTATTCTAACAATAGGTAACAAAAAATATATAAATTATGATGAAATTCCTGATTATTATAAAAATAGATTTGAATCATTAGATGGTTTTTATAGATACGAGGTAATTCCTTCAAAAGACGTTAATAGAAAAGAAAATCTTGAAGAATTTGTAGATTCGGTTCAAAGATTTTATCCTGATGCTACCGGAATGCCAGTTGTTCAACTTGAGGCTGGAAAAATTGTTAAAAATTCCTTTATTTATGCATTTATCTTTTCTTTTATTATTACTTTTTTTTACTTATTAATAATATTTAAAGATTTATATAAAGTTTTATTATGCATTTTTTCATTGTTGATTGCCTTAATTTTATTGATATTTTTTATGATAGTTTTCAAAATAGATTTAAACTTTGCAAATATGATTTCGCTTCCACTTTTATTTAGTCTTGGAATTTCTTATCCTATTTATTTTGTAACTAGGTTATCCGAAAAAGGTAATGTAACAAGCGTTTTCGTATCAAACACTCCATTAGCTATTTTTACAAGTTCTTTAACAACAATATGTTCGTTTGGAACACTGTTTTTTTCATCTCATCAAGGAACTTCTTCAATGGGGTTACTTCTATTTATTAGTTTGCTTACAACACTAATTCCATCTTTAATTTTTTTACCAATTATATCTACATTTATAAAGTTTCGATAACAACCCAATTTCCTTCTTTATCCCTACATACCTTTGAAACTTCTTCTACAGCTTTTTTTCCTTTGTTAACAATTTTTTTAAAATCTCTACATACTGAATCTTTATAATTATATCTTGTAAGCGGAGTAATAATTGCATTTTTAGTTGGATCTTCATCACTTGACCATTGGCTTGATATTTGATTTTCATTATTGTCCAGAGTTTCTTTAATTTTATTATTAAAACTTTCTTCTTCACTTTCGCTTAGAATGTTTGCTATTTTTTGTCCAAGTAAATATCCTAAACTTCCTCCAAGAACTGTAGTAATATTTTTTCCAATACCCGAACCTATCTCGGACCCAACATATGCTCCAACAGCAGCTCCAATCAATCCGCCAATCAACTTTTTATCCTCTGCAGTTTCACAAGAATAAGTCAAGGATAAAACTACAATGCCTGAGAGTATAACTTTATTAAATTTTTTCATTTTTTTCAAAACCTCTAAATGTTTTAAATCTTGGGAACCTCAGACTCCAGTACGATCCGTCTTGACCTTTGCTTATAGAGTCAGCTCTTACTTCTACAATCTGTCCAATCAAATCTTTTTTTTCCCCCCAATATTGTAACCTTTGCTCATCAGTAAAACCAGATCCAATATTAATTTTAAAAAATTTTCCTTCATCTTCTCCTTCAGCAATTATTGCTCCTAGTCGGCCAGTGTTTCTGCCTGTACCTTCTTCAAAATCAATAACTTTGAGCGAGATTTCAATAAATGGCTTTGATTTCAACCAAGTTGTTGATCTCTTACATTCATAAAATGAATCAGGATCTTTAATCATTATTCCCTCATAACCTTTAACAATTGAATCTTTATTAAATTGTTTGAATAATTCTTTGCCATCAACGTTGTCTAAATCTACAGATTTTTTATCAATTATTTGAATTTTTTTTTTATCTACAATAAATGAGTTATACCATTCTATTAACTCTTCTGATCTCCGAGAGTAGCTAACTTTATAGAATCCTTTTTCAAAATCTTCAAAAGGTAAAATATCAAATAGATATAGAGATGCATCACTATTCTGAATGGTTACTTTTCTATGAATTTGTTTCATTAAATTTTGAAAATTGTCACTTATTATTTCTCCATCTAAAACAGTTGGAGCTTTAATATTTTTATCTTTAATAGATTCCTTTAGAATATCTTTGATATGATCAAAATTATGAAGTTCTTTTCCATTTCTACTAAAAATATCAACCTTTCCAGATGGGTAAAGTATTGAGATTGCTCTTACGCCATCAAGTTTAATCTCTAAAATTTTTTTACCTATTAGTTTTTTTTTATGATTTTCTACGTCCTGTGCTAGTTGACAAGCAAATACAGGAATCTGATAGTTTTCAAAATTATTTTTATTTGCTACATTATTGATAGTTTTTTCCGATACACCACATCTCATATCCTTAAGCAGTATTCTTCGATAAAAAAAATTCCACTCATCTTTATTAGATTTACTCATCAAATTTACTATTTCATCTCTTGCTGCATGACCCGTAAGTTCTCTATTTATTAGACTATTTGCAATTTTTATAAATTCTAGCCAAATAAGCCCCTCTCCATCTTCTGACGAAATAGGAATTTGCTTCACTCCAAAAGTGAGTAATTTATTATAAGCTAAATTTAATCCTTGGAAAAAAATGTCATTATTATTCCGCATCTGTTCTAAAATAACAGCTTCTTTGAATAATCTAGAATTAGATGACTCAATCTTTTTGATAATTTGAGAAAAAGTCATTTTTTTAAATTATTTAAATTATTAACATAATTACAAAATTTGCAATTATTAGAAAATTTTGGATGATTATCATCTTCTAGTAAAATTTTAATTTCAGACAAAGTTGTGTCAATCCAATTTAATTCAAGGTTTCGTTTAAATATGTAAAACTTAAAATTCAAGTTTGAATGATCTAAATCATTTTCCGTNTTTATTATAACNATTATTCCAAAATCACCAATTTCTAAATCATTATTTTGAAGCAAGTNTCCATATAAAGATAATTGACGNGTATATCCAGGCCATATNCTATNTTCAACNTCCTTACTTTCNCTCGAGATGCTTTTAATAATAACAGGATAGCATTTCTCATNATCTGTCCATATNTCATCAATACTTGCGTTCACAGTCATATTGGTAGTCTTATGAAAACTNTNTATTCCCTTAAATGGATCTNTCCAGTGGNAAACNCNTGGGTGATCAAGTGCAGTAAAACCANTNTCAGANATTAATGTTGTTTCNGGTATANTTGTTTTTGTANTTCTAAGTATCTCAAGATTTTTTTTAAATTTGTTAACTATNTGGTTATTNATTACTAATGCAGCGCCATGGGGTCTTTTGATTCCATACTTTTGGTCAATATAAAAACATCTTTTACAGTCAAAATAAAGGTCNATCTTTGTTCTGCTAATTTTGAATGGTGAAAGATTATTCTTAACGTATATATTTTTTCTAAACATTAATATTATCTTATTTGATAAAGTATTGATTNTAGACATCTTTATAAAAAATGTAAGTAGAAAATTAATAAAAATTTGACAAATTTTTTTTTTTTGAAATTATTTGNTTATGCTCTTCATTTTATTNNTTTTAATNCCAATTTTTGCNTCAAGTTTAGAGTTAAACCTTNTNTGTACAAATAATTCAGCAAANANTACCGAGGTAGATGTNAAAGATATTTTTGTTTTAATTAATACNGATGAAGNGNTNGTNGAAGTNGGGGGCTTANCTCTTAAACCAANGAAAATNAATGTTACAGAGTCTAATATTAGCTGGGTNGCTAATGANNTACANTTATATCCNGANTCAAAAGGTGATGTTTATGGATTANTTGGNCGTTTTTCAGGAGAGTTAGTNTTNAACTTCAAAAGATATGANNATGAAAAATCNAATTCTTTNATCTTTAGTTGTAGAAAATTTAAAATTAAGGATAGACGTTTCTAGTTTATAAAAATTTTTGAATCATCTATAAATTCTGAAATTTNTTCTTTAATAGTTGTTATTTTAANTTCTGTNTCANCATTTTTACTNGGTAAAATNTGNNATATTTGNTTTTCAAGAATATATGGNTCAGTAGGATTGANNTTAACCATTCTNTTNAAATAACTATTTGTCATTCTNAAATTTCCAATAGTCACAGAATGAATTTTATTTTTATTAATAGATTTGAANATTTCTTCAAAANATNTAGACATTTTTGATAANTCTCCNTACCAAATAAATGGATCAAATCTTATNCCAANATTCCAACCTAAATTTTGTAATTCTTTTATNGCATTTATTCTATTAATTAANTTCGGNGTATTTTGTTCATGTAATGTTANTGAATATTCGGGATTTAAGCTAAANGCNGGTATTATTTTATTAGANGGATGATATTTTTTGATACTTTTTATATTTGTGCTTTTTGACCTAATTTCTAAAGNANCATTNTTAAGTTTNANAAATTTTTNTACAAAATANTCTATAAATCCAGTNATGTCNTCCAATGCCAAACTATCACAGTCATAACCTGANAANAAACAAATATTATTAGAACTATTANTGAGTTTATNTTTNATATTTAANAGAAAGTCATCATAATTTACAAAAATGACATAATGTGCAGAATTAAACATACCTTGAAGAAAACAATAATTACAGTCATAGATGCAATTTAGCATATGAGAAAAATAATAATTTTCACTAAATCCAATATTAAATTNTTTNGGTGCCTCNAGNATTAGATTTTTTNTTTTTTTTGCTAGAATTACACTTGGTTCTTTTTTTTGTATTCTAAAGTTTTGATTTTTNGGGTTGAAAACTTCTCTATAATTTTTGCAAATTATTTTATTTTCANACNTTAATTTTTNTTGAATTNTTAATGCNTTTTCATCTTTTAGAACATCTTCTTCTATGTACAAATTTTTTANTTTCATGNCTATAATATTTTTTTTAAAATAGATANAATTATTTTAGGGTCTGATTCGCTTGNGAAAATANTAGTTTCTATCTTTTTCTTTTTTAAATACGCNAACTTNAGAAGTTTTTTTATTTGTTCATGTTCTGNTCNAGTTGTCTTGATTTTACCAAGTAAATTATTTGTTCTTTNATCAATAATTTTATCATCAGCAATATTCTCAGACCAAATACTTATTANTTTTTCAAAAAAAATATCAAAATATTTTTTTTTTGCTTCAAATAATTTTTCAATTCCTGNCTTNTCTTTATAGTTAAANGGATTNNCCTTNTTATCGGAAACNACTTTTAATGAGTGAATCAGCTCTTTAAANGAATATTTATTNGCAGTTTGAAAAAAACCACTTAANTCCATATCAGATAGAGAATNATTATATTNTGNATCTGCTTTTTCATACGTAGTGCATGATAATTGATTAATTTTANTAATATTNGGTGAGTATGGATAAAAATTTTTAAGACTAGAGTTATCAATTATTTTATTGATTATAAANAGTTCTCCGATGAAACTGNTTGAATGACCAGCAATACCAATATTNATCCAACAGTTATTTTTAACTCTACCTAGTTCATGGTAAGTACTNCAAACTGAGATNGCAGAATTTACTTTCCCAATTCCACTTACAGTNAAACTGAATTTATCATTAAAATANATTTGGAACTCTTTNATTGAATTTATTCTCTTCAGTTTTAAGTANTTAATAAAGAATTTAGCCTCAGAATTAGTTGCTGTAATTATGTGTATCACAATTTTATAGCTTTATAAATTTTAAGGTCATCCTATCNCTTTCACCAATATTTAAATATTTAGTTTTTTTCCCATCAGAGAATCTCGGAGGTAATGACCAAACACCTTTTTTATAATTTTTTAAATCCCTAGGATTAGAATTAATTTCTGATTTTTCAATAAATTTAAATCCTTGATTTTCAATTTTTTTTATTAAAAAATTCTCTTTAACATAACCTTTAGAAAAATTATCTTTATCATTCTCTGATGCTCGATGTTGAACTACCCCTAGAATCCCACCTCTTTTAAGTAGTTTTGAAATTGAGTAATAAGCTTCATCGGCTTTTTTCATTTGCAACCAATTATGTGTGTTCCTAAATGTCACAATAAGGTCAAAATAACCGTTTTTATCAGTAACATCTAAATTTTCATTGAAATAGAGTTTTTTTACATCTCCAAATGATTCATTGTTATCAAATTTTTCTGAAAATTTTTTTTGAATTTTTTTTAGAATGTCTAGCTTGGGCTGGCCGTACATTAAAACATAAAAATTCCGAGTTCCTCTCATATATTTTGATATTATTTCAGTATACCATCCGGTACCTGGGATAACTTCTAAAACCTTTTTATTTCTAGATATTTCAAAAAAAGATAAAGTTTCGTATGGATTTCTATATTTATCTCTACTTATATTTTCACTACCTCTTAGGTTATTATTTACAGCAAATTTTAGTGAATCGTCACTTAATGAATTAAAAGAAAAGCAAAAAAGACATAAAAATAATAAAGGACTTAACAATTTATATTTCACTTAATTACTCCTTACTTACGCTTTCTATTAAATCATCTAGCGAGAATTGCTTCTTAAGTATTTGTGACAATTCACCGATATCTTCTTCATTCCTGATATCCCAACCCATCGGAGCTTTAAGTGTTAAACTAGAACGGCAGGAATAAACAAATATCTGAAAGTCTTTAATTAGGGTTTCTGCATTATACTTTTTTTTTTTTTCACCTTCATAAGGGTCACCTTTTATTATACCTTTCTCTCCAGGTTCAATTTCGTTAATTAATGAATACATATAGTGGTTAAGTAAAAGGTACGGATCTTTTACGTTTTTAACCGAGCCAAGAAACTCAAGTTTTAAAGATGCAATATATTCGAGTTCCTCGGATTTGATTTCTGAATATTTTTTTAAATAATCCACAAATTTTTTTGTTTGCATGAAGAATGAATCATCATTAACTATATAATCATAAACCATCAATGAGGTTATAATTTTCATAATCCATGAAGGGCAATATTTTTGTTTCTTTGCCATTATTTAATAAAATTCCTAGAATAAGACTTTTTGATAACCTTTCTCTTTTTTGGTTCAATAACATCAAATTTGAAACTTTTTGATTCTGCATATCTTACTGCTGACTCTAATGTATCAAAAAAGAGTGTTAAATTTTTTTCTGAATTTGAACTACCCGTCCAACAAAAAACACTATTTATAAATGATTCATTAGCTGTTGAGTTCGAGAGGCACCACTTTTCTGACTTTCCTAATCCAGACTGCATTGCAGATTTGGAAGGCTGAAAAATTAAAAAATTATTACTTTTCATATTCATAAAAACCTTTTTTTAAATCTTTTATTAAATCACTTGATGACTCTAATCCTACATGAATTCTAAACCAAAAAACAGAGTTTTTAGAAGATTTTTTTACTGGACTCAATGCATTAATTGGTAATATTAGGCTTTCAAAACCACCCCAACTAAAGCCAATTTTAAATATTTGTAAATTATCAAGAAAATCACTAATATTATTTTTTTTAAGGATACTGAACGTAATAAGCCCATTTGATAAACAAAAATATTTTTTCCATAATTTATGATTTTTATTTTTTTTATCTGGAAGGAAAAAGATATCCTTAACAATTTTACTTTTATTTAAAAAGTTATAGACAAGTTTTGCGTTTTTTGAATGCTGATTCATTCTTGTTTCAAGTGTTCTCAACCCTCTAATAGCAGTAACACAACTGTCAGAATGAACATAATCTCCGTATTTAGTTGCTGTTGACTTAATTTTTAAATAATTATTGTAACTACATGCCACTAATCCACAAAAATTATCAGAATGTCCAGATATATATTTCGTTGCAGACTCAATAACTATATCTACTCCCCATTTTAATGGGTTGAACCCTAAAAATGTTGCCCATGTATTGTCAAAAACTGTAATAATATTATTTTGTTTTGCAATCTCTGTAACTTTTTCTAAATCCTCAACCTCATAATTCATAGAGCTTGGGGATTCTATGTAAATGATTTTAGTTTTTTTAGTAATTAATTTTGTAATTTTTTTAATACTATTATTTTCAAAGAACTTAATTTTTACACCAAATTTTGCTAAATTTTGAGTTGCAAAATTATAAACTGGTTCGTAACAATTCTGTGTTATAAGACATTCTGAGTTTTGATCTAAAAAGGACAGTAATGTCAAAGTTATTGCAGATAATCCTGAACTCGTTACTACACAACTTTCTGACTGATAAAGTTCTGATATTATTTTTTCTAGACTCTTAGTATTATAGGATCCTAATCTTCCATAATAAGGCTTAGAAAATTTATTTTTCTTAGCTATAATATATTCTTTATAATTTTTAAATATCAGCGTTGATGATTTGTATACAGGATCACTCAACGATCCGTAATTTTTTATTGTATCAATACCACTATGTATAAGTTTAGTTTTTATTTTATTTTTCCCCATTCAGCCCATGATCCATCATAAAGTTTAATTTTTTTAAAATTTAAAATATATAAAACAAAAATTATATTACACGCGGTGATACCTGATCCACAATAGCAAATAATATCTTTTTTTTTACTAAATCTATCAAAAATTTCAATCAACTCGTCTTTCTTTTTTAAGCATCCATGGTTATTAGTTATAAGGCCAAAAAAGGTATTCACGCTATTTTTTATATTCCCTTTTTTTAAGTTTGGTCTTGGCTCCTCTACTTTCCCTTTGAATCTTGCTAAAGGTCTTGCATCAATTATAATAGATTTTTTGGTGTTAATTTCTTTTTTAAGTGATATTTTATTTATAATTAAATTTGGCATTGAAATTTGGCTATAACATCTTGAATATCTACTTTTCTTTTGGCTATTTTCCAGTTGATACTGACTTTTCAGCCATATATTAAAGCCACCATCAAGTATTTTTACTCTTTTAAAACAAAAATATTTAAATAATAACCAGACTCTTGATGATGAAAAAAAACCAATTTGATCATAAATTATAATTTCTGAACTTTTGTTGATTCCGAATTTATTTACAAACTCAATAAAGGTGTCAGTCTTTGGAAACATATGAGGTAATTCTGATTCCTTATTTGAGATTTTGTCAATATTAAAAAATATAGCACCTGGTATATGATTCTTTTTATAGAGAAAATAGCCTTTTTCTTTATCCTCAAGGTACCATCTACAATCAATTATTCTTATTTTTTTATACCCTAATATTTTTTTTAGGTTTTTTGATGTAATCAGGTTTTGACTAATACTATTTATTAAAGCCATTCTGGAATTGGTAAATTTTTACTTTCTAAAAACTCTTTGTTGAATATTTTACTTTGATATTTAGTTCCGTAGTCGCAAAGAATTGTAACTATATTCTTATTAGGTCCAATCTCCTTAGCAAGTTTNATAGCACCCATTATATTAATACCNGAAGANCCNCCNAGTATTAAACCTTCATGTTTAAGCATTTNAAATATTAATTTCAAAGCCTCGGTATCANTTATTTGNAAAGAATCATCTATAATAACATTTTCTAGNTTTTTTGTTATNCTNCCCTGTCCAATCCCTTCTGTAATTGAAGTTCCANTAGATTTTANGATTCCATTTTTAAAATAANTGAACATTGCTGAACCCATTGGATCAGCNATACATACTTTAATTTTTTTATCTTTTTCTTTTAAATAGCTTGATACTCCTGCAATNGTACCNCCAGTNCCAATTGAACATATNAAACCATCAAGATTACCTGAAAAAGAATCGTANATCTCNGGGCCNGTTGATAAGAAATGTGCTTTTTTATTAGANAAATTATCAAATTGNTTNGCCCACAACACTCCATTTGGATTTGTTATTTCTTTTGANATTTTTTCTGAAACTCTAATATAGTTTCCNGGGTTNGAGTATGGNAAAGCGTCAACCTCNATAAGTTTGGCCCCACAGAGNCTAAGCATNTCTTTTTTTTCTTTNCTTTGNCTTCTNGGTATTACTATTGTNGACTNTAAGCCTAANGAGTTTCCAACAAGACATAATCCAATGCCAGTATTNCCTGCGGTACCTTCAACAATTGTACCACCTTTNTGAATNTCATCGTTATTAATTGCATCTTTTATTATTTGATATGCAGCTCTATCTTTTACTGAGCCTCCGGGGTTNANAAATTCACATTTNCCATAGATATTTGCGCCNGAAATTTCCGAAGCTAATTTTAATTTTATCAANGGCGTATTTCCAATACACTCTTCAAAGTTATTTTTTAAATTTTGTTTCATCGTTGCCTTTGGGAATTATATATTAAAATGTAAACTTTTTTCACTTGAATGTTAGAAAAAAATAAAAATACTGTAATATTTGTTTTATTAAAAATAATTTATGAAAACCTCAATTAAAATTGAAAATTTATCTAAGTCATTTAATGGCAAAAGAATCTTAAAAGAAATTAACCTCGAACTTCCTGAAGATGGCATATTTGGAATACTTGGCAAAAATGGAGCTGGAAAAACTACTTTACTGGCAACTTTAATGGGTCTTGTAACACCAACATCAGGTGAAATAAAAATTTTCAATAAATGTTTAAGAAAAGATAAGTTTGATATTCTTAATGAAATTAATTTTCAAAGTCCTTACATTGAATTGCCAAAAAAAATGAGTGTTTACCAAAATTTAATTTTTTACGCACGACTTTACAACGTAAAAGATAAAGGAAAGAAAATTGATAATTTATGTTCAGAACTATTAGTAGATGATCTTTTGGAGTTGAATTATGGTAAATTATCATCGGGTCAGAAAACTCGGGTTAACTTGTGTAAAGCTCTTCTTAACACTCCTAAACTCTTATTACTTGATGAGCCGACAGCGTCATTAGATATCCAAACTTCAGAGTTTATAAGGAAATATTTAGTAAAATTTCAAAAAAATTATAAATCCGCAATTTTAATTACCTCACACAATTTGGAAGAAATACAATATATGTGTGATTATCTAATAATATTAGAAAATGGAATGGTAAAAGATTTTGATACTATAAAAAATCTTCTCAAAAAAGGAAAAAAATCAAAAATTAAGGAACTTTTACTAAATGATTAATAGAATAATAGCGTTATTGATTAGATATCAGAATATAGCATTAGGTTCAATGCCCAGACTAATTAGTATTTTTTACTGGCCAACTGTTCAAATCTTGTTTTGGGGATTTTTCACAAATTATTTTTATCAGATTAACGAATTTAATATTTGGAGCTCTCTTAATGTTATTCTTTCTGCTGTTGTACTTTGGGATGTTTTGTTTAGAAGTCAACTTGGGCTTTCTATGTCGTTTTTTGAGGAACTTTGGTCAAGAAATCTTCCTAATTTATTCATTACACCAATTAAAGATCACGAAATAATAATTAGTTTATTGTTGATTAGTTTTTTAAGAACAATTCTTGGCTTAACGCCAGCAATCTTTTTTGCTAATTATTTTTTTAATTTTCATTTATTTGAATTAGGTTTGTATCTAATTTTCTTTTTTTTTAATTTAACTCTTATTGGTTGGTCAATTGGACTTTTTGTATCAGCACTTGTATTGAGGCATGGACAATCATTTGAAGAGTTAGCTTGGGCAATAATATTTATAGTACTTCCATTTTCATGTGTTTATTATCCTTTAAGCTCTTTACCTGAAATTATGCAAAGTTTTTCAAGTATATTTCCAACAACAATGATTTTTGAAGAAATGCGATCATTAATCTTTAATTCTCATGTTGAATACCTNAATNTTATAAAAATCATTTGTATAAATATTATTTTATTACTTTTAAGTTCTTCATTTTTTCTTTACACACTTAATGTGGTTAGAAAGAAAGGAATAATGATAAATCAAGGTGAATAATTTATTTTATCTGATATCTGATTTCATTTTTTTTTACTTTGTCATAAAAATATAAACATGATTGTTTAAGTAAAGAAACGTAGTCAGTTATCCCTGAGCTTAATATTATTCTAAGAAATAACATTTTATTTAAAAAGTTAGCTTTGGAGTTTCTAATTGCCCATTTATTTGTTCTTCCGATTGCTTTCTTACAGGCTATG
Organism: Pelagibacteraceae bacterium TMED13; assembly: GCA_002167825.1. Lineage (GTDB taxonomy): Bacteria > Pseudomonadota > Alphaproteobacteria > Methylaequorales > Methylaequoraceae > TMED13. Next base: position 1,969 of record NHBS01000037.1, on the reverse strand, counting down.
ATTTTAGCTTTTGATTCAAGTTGATAATTATTTTTTATAAAGTAATAAAGCGCTGCATTATAATCATGAATAAGTTGTGTTTTTTTANTATTCATAATNCGNTTTGTATCATCTTTTGGTCCAAATGATGTTAAATTGTCAATGAAACAAAAGTTCCCTAATTTTGANAACTCTAATGCAAGNGAAAAATCTTCTANGAATANTTTTTTATTACANCCATTTGATNTTTTTATNGCTTTATGATCGTAAAGTGTAGGNGTTGTTCCTGAAAAGCTAGATTNTATAGTATCAATTATNGGGTTNNCAATAATTCGATAATTAATAATCTTTTTATTCTCTGGAAATTTTATTTTATTGTAATCTTTTACAAGAGAGTAATTACTATAAACTGCTACTGATTTTTTTTTTTTTATTGCTGTTAGTAAAATCGAAGTACAATCGCTACTCATTATATCATCACCGCCAACTAATTTAATATAATCTCCAGTTGATAAATCAATTCCTTTCTGAGTTGCATTGGCCGGCCCTAAGTTTGATTGAGTCAATATTTTTACATTGGACCATTTATTAGTAAATCTTTTTAATTTTGACAGCGAGGAATCCTCAGAACCATCGTTAATAAAGATATATTCTTTTTCGTAACTTCCATCTTGTTGTCTTATAGAAGTTAAAACTTTTTTTATATATGAACTTTTATTGTAAATTGGACAAACGAAACTAACTTTGACCATTCTAAAATATTTTCTTCTTCCACGTATCTGGAGTTTGTGAATTTATTATTTCTATATCTAGGTGATACCTAAACTTCTTGGCACCTTTATTTTTAATGTATTCTATCATTTTTGATATACCATCATCTAGGCTAGTTTTAGTCTTATAATTTAAAAGTTTTCTTGCTTTATCTGCGCTACAGGTTGCTTCTAATACTTCTTGTGGTCTTCCTCTCATATATCTAGGGTTTAGATTTACCTTAAGTTGGTTAGCAATTTTTTCCGCCAACTCATTGATGGTAATAAATTCCTCATCAGGACCTATATTTATAGTTTGACTTAATACTTTTCTACTAGTAGCCATTTCTTTCAAACAAAAAAGATCATCATCGACGTATGAAAAGCATCTCTTTTGTTTTCCATCTCCATAAATGATAGGCTGTCTATTTTGAAGCATTAGATTAATCATAATTGACGCTACATTTCTGTAAGGATCGTCATATTTTTGTCTAGGTCCAATTATATTATGTGGTACTGCTATGACATATTCAACATTATGTACTTCACATAAATTTTTTAAAATATCCTCTGCTGCTACTTTGGCAATACCATAAGGATCTTGGGGCTTTGGAGTATAATCCTCTTTGAATGGCACTTTATTTGTTCCATATCTAGCCATTGAAGAACAAAATACTATTCTTTTTACTTTATTTTCGATTGCTGCACTAAATAAGGAAACTGAACCGGTAACAATATTATTTGTAATTAGGTGTGGTGAAAAAACTGATAATCCCTCATACGCTGTGGCTGCAGTATGGTAAACAAGATCACAGCCTTTAGTAATTTTGAGCATAGAATTCCTATAACAACAATCGTACTGATAAAACTCAGCTTCAGCTGGAACGTTACTTAATTCGCCACCAATCAAGCTATCGCAACCAACGACATGATGCCCATCCTTTATAAATGCATCTGCTAAATGACTTCCTAAAAAGCCTGCTATTCCGCTGACAAATATCTTCATTTTATATGGCTCCGGCGACAGGACTCGAACCTGTGACCCAGCGATTAACAGTCGCTTGCTCTACCAGCTGAGCTACGCCGGAATAAGAAGTCATAATAGTTAAATTTTTCGATTTGTAAAAACATTTATTACATTATGGAGGTGCGGACCGGATTCGAACCGGTGTACTCGGCTTTGCAGGCCGGTGCGTAGCCTCTCCGCCACCGCACCATTAAATTTCTAATCTATTGTAATA
>NHBS01000036.1 GCA_002167825.1 Pelagibacteraceae bacterium TMED13 | reverse complement strand
TCAAGAAAAGATTTTTGGGAGCTTGGAATTAAAATTATAAAAAATTTTATAGATGAATTAGAAAAATTAAGTTAAGTTATCGCCTATGAAATTAGTTGTACCTAAAGAAATTGCCACTGGTGAGAATAGAGTAGGGGTTACACCAGACTCAATCCCTTCATTGAAAAAAATGGGTTTTGAAGTCTTTGTTGAAAGTAATGCAGGTCTAGCTTCATCTTTTACAAATGAAGATTATAAAAAGGCTGGAGCAAAAATTTCATCAAAAATTAATGATCTATATAAGAATGCTAATGTAATTGTAAAAATTCAAAGNCCTCAAAANATAAATAAGATTAATGAGNTTAANTACATAAAAAAATGNAATGTTCTNTCTTTAGTTTACGAGCAAAAGTTTAAATCAGAATTTTCTAATTTAAAAAAATTGAATNTTAATGTCTTTGCACTGGAAAAGATGCCAAGAATTTCNAGAGCGCAAAGTATGGATGTACTNTCTTCTCAAAGNAATTTATCTGGTTACAAAGCTGTGATCGATGCGGCAAGTATGTTTAANAAGGCTTTTCCATTAATGATGACCTCAGCAGGAACTGTAGCTCCAGCAAAAGTTTTAGTAATAGGNGCAGGTGTTGCNGGTTTACAAGCCATAGCAACTGCTAAAAGATTAGGTTCTGTTGTNTCTGCATTTGANGTAAGAACAGCGACTAAGGAACAAGTTGAGAGTTTNGGAGCCAAGTTTGTAAGTGTACAATCAGACGAATCTGGAGAAACNGCANCTGGTTATGCTAAAGAAATGTCANAGTNATACAANAANAAACAAGCTAAGTTGTTNGAAGATACTCTAAAAAAAATGGATATTGTAATTTGTACAGCTTTAATTCCTGGAAAAAAGGCACCAGTTTTAATTACTAGAAAAATGGTAGATCAAATGAAAGTAGGAAGNNTAATAATAGANTTAGCTTCAGAATTTGGTGGAAACTGTGAACTNACTANACATAATGCAGAAGTATTNCACAAATCAGTGAAGATTTTTGGTCCACTAAANCTTGCATCAACGGTNTCACAAGATTCTTCGAGACTATTCTCTAAGAATGTTNTNAATTTTTTGATGAATTCTTGTGAATCAGGNAAATTTAAAGATTTTAATTTTGATGATGAAGTGGTTAAAGATACTTGTATAATAAAAAACTTAAATTAGGAATTTCATGGAAAACATAGACCCAATAATTAATTTGCTAATGATATTTATACTCGCNTGTATAATTGGATACTACGTAATATGGGGAGTTACTTCAGCATTACACTCTCCGTTAATGGCNGTTACTAACGCNATTTCTAGTGTCATAATTGTAGGAGCNATAATTGCCGCNGGTCCTGAAGAAATGAATTTTTCATCCGTGATGGGCTTTCTTGCAATTGTTTTGGCTTCAGTNAATATTTTNGGTGGATTTGTAGTTTCTCANAGGATGCTATCTATGTTTAAGAAGAAGGAAAAGAAAAAGAATAATGACTGAAAATTTAACAGCTATATTTTATTTGATATCAGCTATNTTNTTTATANTAGCTCTTAAAGGATTATCACATCCTGAATCCGCCAGNAATGGAAATACNATGGGAATTATAGCGATGATAATTGCTATAATCACAACTCTATTTAATCCAAATGTTTCTTCTTACACCTTAATAATTTTAGGAATTNTNATTGGTGGTNGTTTAGGAACATANATAGCTTTNAAAATTGAAATGACNGCGTTACCACAACTAGTTGCTGCCTTTCACTCCTTAGTTGGCCTNGCTGCNGTATTTGTAGCCGCCAGTGCCTTTAATTCACCTGAGAGCTATGGAATTGTTGACGTTAACGGTAATATTTTCAAATCCAGTCTTGTTGAAATGTCACTTGGTGTGGCAATTGGTGCAATAACTTTTACTGGATCAATTATAGCTTTCTTAAAGCTGCAAGGTCTTGTTAGCGGAGCTCCAACAACTTTTTTTGCTCAGCACTTTATTAATTTATTAATATTAATATCTTTGATTGTTTTAACAATTATTTTTACATTAGAAGGTTCAGCTAATACCTTCTGGATAATTGTTTTATTATCTCTTCTTCTTGGTGTTTTACTGATTATACCAATTGGAGGTGCTGATATGCCTGTTGTTGTATCGATGTTAAATTCTTACTCAGGCTGGGCAGCTGCTGGTATAGGTTTTACTTTATCAAATCACCTTTTAATAATTGTAGGGTCGCTAGTTGGAGCNTCTGGAGCTATCTTAAGTTATATTATGTGTAAAGGAATGAATAGATCTTTCATAAGTGTNATTCTTGGAGGATTTGGNGTTGAAGAAGGNGCTTCAGTTGANAAAAATCAGAATAAAACAGTTAAAACAGGNAGNGCTGACGATGCTGCTTTNATCATGTCAAATGCNANTAATGTNATCATAGTNCCTGGTTANGGNATGGCAGTAGCACAAGCTCAACACGCTTTAAGAGAAATGTGCGATATATTAAAGAAAAACGACGTTACAGTTAAATATGCTATTCATCCAGTTGCAGGAAGAATGCCAGGTCATATGAATGTTTTATTAGCAGANGCNAACGTTCCTTATGATGAGGTNTTNGAATTGGATGAAATNAACAGTGAATTTTCTAANACAGATGCNGTTTTTGTNATTGGTGCTAACGATATTACAAATCCTGCAGCTAAAACNGATAAATCTAGCCCAATATATGGTATGCCAATTTTAGATGTTGAAAATGCGGGNACNGTCCTTTTTGTAAAAAGNTCTATGGCTTCAGGNTATGCAGGTGTGGATAATGAATTATTNTTTCGAGATAACACTATGATGTTATTTTCNGATGCGAAGAAAATGGTTGAAGATATTGTTAAGGGTATGAATTAAAGCNTANTAACCNTGNATTTCTATTTTTTTTCTCAGCAATTTTTTATANCTTCTAGTACATTCGTTAAGAAGNCTTGCTTTCTTTTCTGANGGCTTNTCATAAGACCGTCTCTGCTTCATTTCTTTNAAAATNCCTTCTCTTTGAAGNTTTTTCTTCATAGCTCTCATNGCTTTTTCAANATTNTTATCTTTTACGTGAACTCTAATTATTTTTAATCTCCATAAATTATGAATTCCATTTATATAAAAAAATNTGGTAATGTAAATCTTTTTTTAATAAATATGCAAAAAANTGATAAAAAATATCAANTTCTTTTAGATCTNGTAGATGAANTAATGGTCACAANNGTTTTTGGTGNTGCNTTTGAAAATGTAGCAAAAAAATTAAAAATNAATGCTAAAGAAAAAGANAAAATATTAAACAATACCTTTCCAAATGAATATCAATCTNTAAANAAAGAGTTAAATACTCTTATTAATTCTATGATGAATAGATCTAANANACCNAAAAANTTTAATAAACTAAGNTTAAATGAAAAAATNAAATATTTTGTAATTAAAAGGTTAGCTCTNACNGATGAAATTTTTGACTTNAAAAAGNTAGCNAAGCTNAATNTAACAAGCAANTCNCCNAAAAATACNTTTAAAANACTNTTNGATATTTCTGATGAAATTTGGTTCTTAGTNGGAGATAAGTCATTAGATTTTAACTTTTATTCTAAAAGATTNATATTAATGAATATNTATTTAAATTCNTTCTTATANTTGATCTCTCAAAAAAAANGAANTTTNAAAAATCTTGAAATTTTTGTTGAGAANCAAATCAAAGCNGTTTTAACNTTCGGNAAGTTAAAAAGTAAATTTAAGAGTTTAGCTGGTCTAAAATAATATAATGTCCCATTTTTCTTGAGTNTNTAATNTCTTTTTTAAAATAATCATAGCATCTATATTTTTTTTTAAGANANTCNATTTTTTTGTAATCATTACCTATTANATTTATCATTCTACACTTTCCAATTACTTTTGGAGGTTTAAGTTCATTAAAAAAAATTGAATTAATTAGATTNTCATATTGGCTTTCATTACATGCNTCCATTGACCAATGTCCAGAGTTATGTGGTCTTGGTGCTAATTCATTTATTAGAATTTGATTATTNTTTAAAATAAACATTTCTATNGCTAAAACCCCATTTAGTGAAATCTGATTTGCAATCTCAAATGATTTGATTATAGCTTCTGATTCTATTTCTTTNGATATTTTTGCTGGATAAAATGACTCTCTAAGTATTGATTTTTTATGAATATTTTCAACTGTTGGGTAATTTATAGNACTTTCTTTAGACTTAACAACAACAACAGAGATCTCCTTTTTAAAGTCAACNAATTTNTCTANNATAAAGTTTTTAAAATTAAATTCTTTAAAAATATCTAGATTNTTNTTATTGATCTTATACTGNCCTTTTCCGTCATACCCTAGCTCTTTAGATTTAAGTATACATTTATAACTAAANTTTTTTGANGCATATTTAAAATCCTCAAAANTTTNNATCTCNTGATATTCTGTNGTTCTAACTCCAGTAATAGAATTTAAAAACTTTTTTTCNTTNAGTCTGTTTTGAGATATTTCAATTACTTTACTACATGGAAAAACCTTCTTCTTTTTTTCAATATATCNAATAATTGAAATNGGNANATTTTCTGTTTCAATAGTAAANTAATCNGCTGAATCTATAAATTTGTCTATATTATTTAAGTTTTTAAAATCTGATATNAAAAATTNATCACAAAANTTTTTTGCACTNAATTCNTTAGTTTCNGATAAAACAACANTTTTNATTTTCTTTTTCTTNGCAGCTATACATGTGAACATACCAAGTTGTCCACCCCCAATAATACCTAATCTATTATTTTTCATCTTTAGGGATTTTATTAATNGATCTGGTTTGTTTTTTTCTAAAAAGNTCAAGTTTGTTATCAATNTNAGGNTATTTANTTGCTAAAATTGAAATAGATGTTANAGCAGCATTNTTTGCTCCAGNCTCGCCTATNGCTAATGTAGGNACAGGTATNCCAGCAGGCATTTGAACAATTGAAAGNAAACTGTCGATACCNTTTAGTGNNTTNGATTCAACAGGTACGCCAAGTANAGGGATAGTTGTTAAAGCAGCTATCATNCCAGGAAGATGNGCAGCTCCNCCAGCTCCTGCAATNACAATTTCAATTTTTCTTATTTTAAGACTNTTTGCGTATTCATACAATCTTTNAGGTGTTCTGTGAGCNGAAACTATTTTTTTTTCAAAAGGAATTTTAAANTCATTGAGAATTNACGCTGAATTTGAGAGAATTTTCCAGTCGGATTGGCTACCCATTACTATTGAAACAAGCAAATTTTTCTTCATTTTGTTCTAGATAATTTTNTTAAAACATATTATCATAAAATTATGGAAAGANTGATTGTTAACGAAAAAAAAAAAAAATCTTTAGCATCAAAACATANNAACATAGACCAACAGATAAAAAAAAAAAGTAAAATTTTAAGTCTAGATAGTTTGGAAATAAANANNCTAAAAAAGAAAAAACTTCANATTAAAGATAAAATNTTTTTTTNAAANAATAANTAATCTATTTNNTCAGTCTGTTCTGTTTTTTGTTGTANNTTTTGATACTTGTCTACTGCATCTTCAATNTCTAANTTTGTGCANAAACCAAGTTCATAAGGATTCTGTGCTCTTATATTTTGCATATTCCAGTAACTTCTATCTCTAATAGACTGAACGGTTTTCTTTGTTGTGCCAATTAATTTACAAACTTTTGAATCTGGAATGGATGGCAGTTTTTTTACAAGCCAAAATATTCCATTAGGCTTATCAGCTCTTTTAGATAATGGTGTATATCTTGCNCCTTTTGTTTTTTTAACAGGGATTGGAATATCAGATACTTTNATTTTTAAATTTTTTGATTCGTCCTTTTCACAATCTTTGATCTCTTCTTTCGTTAGCTCACCATATTCTATTGGATTTCTTGGAAGTATACCGCTGGATACTTCATCATCAGCTATAGCTTGTATTTCTAGTGTGTGAAGTTCCACAAACTCTGAAATTTGTCTAAACGAAAGCGTNGTGTTTTCTATAAGCCAACTTGCCGTGGCTTTAGGCATAAGTGGTTTTCTCATTTTTTCCCTATATTTTTAAAATTACCTTACCAATATGTACGCCTTCATCAAGTCTTTTATGAGCTTTACTTGCCTCAGAGAGGTGAAATACAGAATCAATATAACATTTTACCTGTCTAGTTTTGAAGTACGGAAAAACATATTCAGTTAACTCCTTAAGAATTTTACTCTTAAAGTTATTGTCTCTAATTCTTAAAGTTGAACCTGATATAGTAAGTCTTTTGAGCATTATTTTCATTAAATTAATCTCTGCCCTTGAACCATTTTGAAAACCAATATTTATTAGTTTNCCATCATTTGCAAGTAGATTGATATTTTTGTTTATATATTCCCCACCAATATAATCTAAAATAAGATTAAGACCCTTAATTTTTTTTTTTATTTCTTTGTAATAATCTTCTTCTTTATAATTGAAAATGTAGTTTACACCAATATTTTTACAAAATTCTTTTTTCTCTGCAGATCCAACAGTAGTAAAAATTTTTGCTTTAAACAGTTTTAAAATCTCTATTGAAGCTAAGCCAATGCCACTTGTACCCCCATGAATCAAAACAGAATCACCCTCTTTTAGACTTCCTCTTTGAACTAAATTTGACCAAGCTGTAAAAAAACACTCTGGAATAGAAGCTGCTTGCTTAAGATTAAGTGANTCNGGAATTTTAAAAGTTGTTTCTTCTTCTGCTATACAATATTCGGCATATCCNCCACCATTAACTAAAGCAGCAACCTTGTCACCCTTTTTAAATCTTTTTACTCCTTGTCCAATTTCTAAAACTATTCCAGATATTTCTAGGCCTAATATTTTGGAGTGCCCTTCAGGTGCTGGGTAGCTACCTAGCCGCTGGACAATATCTGGTCTATTTACTCCTGCAAATGATACTTTAATCAAAATTTGGTTGCTTTTTATCAAAGATGGTATTGGTAAATCCATAAGTTCGAGGACATCTGCCTCGCCGGGATGTTTAAAATTTATGGCTTTCATTTTAATTTATTTTTTAAAATTTATGTTTTGAAATCTTTTCTGGAATTTGGCAACCTGTCCGTCAGAATCAAGCATTTTTGAGTTTTCACCAGTCCATGCCGGGTGTGATAAGGGATCTATGTCTAGTTTTAGAATTTCTCCCTCTTTACCAAAAGTTGATCTTGTTTCAAATTTGGATCCATCTGTTAGTTGGATTTCAATTTTATGATATTTAGGATGTATTTCTTTTTTCATAATTAATTGACTGTTTTTATATAACTATTAAATTAATTTTGCAACAATAAATGATTATAAAAATGTCTAAATTTAAAATAGAAGCAAAAAAAATCCTTGATGAATTATTCTCATTTGTAGAGAATGAATTTGATAACTTTGACGTTGACTATGAAGATGAAAATTTAGTGATTCAGACATTAGACGAAAAAAAAACCTTTATAATNAGTATTCATCAACCTTCATCTCAGATCTGGCTTTCTTCTCCGATAAGTGGAGCACATCATTTTGAAAAAGATAATAATTCCCTAAATTGGAAAAGTACAAGGGATCAAAATATTATTTTGCATAAATTATTAAAATCTGAACTAAAAGTGGTCGATGATTGAAAAATTAATTAATTTATTCAAAGTTGAAAGTGCAAAACAGTTAATAATCGTTTTTTTAGTTTTTTCAATTACTGGTTCTCTTTCTGTTTTTTTAGGCGAGCCTATTATCAATTTCCTTTTTCAAGATGGTTTTGAGAGTAATTTATCTTTTTGGATAATAAGGATTATTATTATATTCCCTCTTTACCAGATTTTATTAATAATAATTGGTACCATCTTTGGAGAGTTTAAATATTTTTGGAGAATTGAAAAGAAAATTTTAATAAGACTTAAAATTATTAAATCATCTAGTNGTTAANTTTATTTCTATTCTTCTATTTATNCTNTATGATTNTTCGTTTTCTTCCTTACTAAGNGGNTAATTTTCTCCAAACCCAGCTGCAACNAGCCTATGNGGNGGAATTCCNTGCTTTACAAAAAANTTAACTATATTAATTGCNCTTGAGGTAGANAGGTGCCANTTAGAATTAAATCTATCATTATTTATTGGAATTTTATCAGTATGACCATCTATTCTTAGTATCCAATCAATATTCTTGGGAATCTTTTGTGATATTTCTAATAAATCCTTTGCTACCTCTTTTAATTTATCTAGACTATTGAGTTGAAGTTGATCAGAGCCAGATTCAAAAAAAATTTCAGATGGAAATATAAATCTATCACCAGAAATTTTAATATCTTCTCTATCCCCAAGTGATTCCTTGATCTTCTTGAAAAAAGATGATTGATATTTTTTCAGCTCTTGTACTTTATTTGCTAGAGCTTGATTAAGTTTTTCACCAAGGTTTTTAATTTGAATTTTATTTCTTTCATCCTCCCTTTCTGCTTGAATTAGTAGTGCGGAGAGTTCAGAAAGCTTTTTATTAAGAACTTTAATATTTTGATTTAATCTTAATACTTCATTTTTATTAAACTCTAGATTATCATTTAAGGTGTCAACTTTTTGATTTCTTTTTTGAAGGCTGTCAATTAAATTTCCTTTCTCAGCCACTAAAGAATCAATTTCTTTGTTTTTCATTTTTGCAAAATAATCGGATTCAGTTAAATCATTCTGTAACTTATCTTTTTTTATTTTTAGTGTAGTAAAATTATTTTTAAGGCTTTTAAGTTNGGTTTCTTTTTTTTTTTTTTGTTCCGATACAACCTGTATTTCAGATAGTAAACTACTAATTTTATTGTCCAATGAGGATATTTCACCTCTTTTGATTTCAAGTTGATCATTGAAATAAATTTGTGTGATAGTAGAAATTAAAACAGTAAAGATAGTAACTATTAAAATTGTGCCTAGAATATCTACAAATCCAGGCCAAATATTTATTTCATAAAGTTGTCTTCTACTTTGTCTCACTGTTTTTTATTAACATTTGCTATAGTTTTAGAAAGAAC
>NHBS01000035.1 GCA_002167825.1 Pelagibacteraceae bacterium TMED13 | reverse complement strand
ATTATTTTTATTTTCAGTTAAAAGAAAAGTAAAATTATCAAAAAAGATTTTGTCACAGATCTTAGCTCATTTAGGTATTGGTATTCTAATTATTGGCGTTACAGGAAGCAGTATACTCAAAGAAGAAAAAATCCAATTTCAGAGCGTTGGCGAAGATATAATGATAAAAGAATTTAATATAAAATTTCTTGGCGTCAAAAGTGTAGAAGGTGAAAATTATGTTAGCCAGATGGGATTTTTTGATGTAAGTAAAAATGGGAAAGTTATTAATCGTATGACGCCAGAAAAGAGATTTTATAATTCTGGAAAACAAATGACAACTGAGGCGGCTATAAGTTCAGGAATCTTTGGGGACCTTTACATAGCGCTTGGCGATAAAAGTGAAAATGATCCTGACGAGAAAAAATGGACAACAAGAATCTGGTATAATCCATTTACTTTATGGATTTGGATGAGTGTAATTCTTTTAGCTCTAGCGGGTCTAATATCATTTGTTAGATTTTCACAATCGCGTTTATGAAATATACAGTTTTAATAGTTTTATTGCTCTCAACTTTTCTCCTTTTCTTCGAAGGATTAAAGAACGATCCTAAAATTATTCCCTCAAATCTGATTTCTAAGGAAATACCAAAATTTAAATTACCTAGCTTAGATAATAAATCTTTTGAAGATAGTAACTTAAGAACAAAAGATTTAAAATTAGTGAATTTTTTTGCATCTTGGTGTCCGCCATGTAAAGTAGAACACAGCAATCTGATTGAATTAAGTCAAAGATTAAAAATTTTTGGTATTGCAAAAAAAGATACAGTACAAAATATTAAAACCTGGTTTTCACAGATGGGTAACCCATACTCTAAAATTGGCTTTGATCATGATGGTATGGTTAGCATTAATTGGGGTGTTTATGGTTTGCCAGAAACATTTATAATAAATGAAAACCAAAAGATAATTTATAGGCATGTAGGAGCAATTACTGAAAAAGATATGAAAAAAATAAAATTAATTTTGGATAAGAACAAATGAGGCTTTTAACTTTAATTTTAATATTCTTTTCAACTAATTTGATGTGTGTGGAACCGGATGAAATATTGGATAATCCAAATCTAGAACAAAGAGCAAAGCAAATTGGACAACAGCTTAGATGTCTTGTTTGTCAAAATGAAGATATTCAGAATTCCAATGCTGATATAGCAAAGGATCTTAGGATACTTGTAAGAAAATTGTTAGTTCAAAACAAGTCTGATAAAGAAATCATAAAATTTGTACATGAAAGGTANGGGGACTTTGTTTTATTTTCTCCTCCCTTAAGACCTGACACNATGGTCTTATGGTTATTACCTGCAGGATTTTTTATTTTAATGATATTCTTTTTCTTCAGAAGACAAAAATGACTATTTTCTTAATATTAACTTTATTAATAATTATTGCTATTTCATACTATCTTATGCCAAGNATAAAGAATAGGTTGATCCTATTCANCTNTCTAATAATCCTTACTCCTATCGGCTATATACTTAAAGGTAGTTTTGAAAGTTTCACGTTTAATGAGGAAAATAANAAAATTATTGAGGATATTATNATCTCAAAAGAAAATNTTGATGAACTTGATCCNAATAGGTTGATACTTTACTTAGAGAGTAAATTAAATAAAAATCCAAAAGATCTTCAAGGATGGCTAATTCTTGCAAGAACATGCAGCCTTTCTGGATATCTACAAAAAGCAGATCTTTATTTTAAGAAGGGTCTTAATTTTTTTCCATATGATGAAGACTTACTCTTCGAATATTCTTTACTAAAAAAAAATACAAATCAATTTAAGAGTGCTTTAGAGATTCTTTCAAAACTAAAAGTTATCTCACCAACAAATATTTTTGCAAGAGAATTAATTATAGACATATTAATTACAATAAATAACAAACAACTNGCTCANAAGGAATGGAATGAAATGGTGAAAAGNAAAAATTTTGATAATAATAAGTTGCTTGAAATTAGNGATAAATTTGAATTATGATAACTCAAGATTATTATTTTTTATTTTACCANATGAAGAGAAATATTNGACTAAACTTCTGAGTTCATCANTAATTGTAAAACTTACATTTTCTAAATATTTCACTGGGACAACCTTAATTATAGAGTTTGTGAGAAACATTGCGTCAAAATTATTAATTTCAGAGAATTTTAAATTACGTTCCATAAAACCTTCAAAGAAAAGATTTGTTTTCTCCTTTATTACCTGACTCATTATTCCTTCAATACCGCATGATTTTAAGTTAGGAAANTATAAAATTTTATTTTTTATAAAAAAAATATTAGTCATTGTTCCCTCTAATAAATTTCCTGATTTATCAACAAATAAACCTTCAAAAAAATTAGCATCCCATTCAGAACGAGCAACTACTGAATCAAGTCTATTTAAATGCTTTATACCAGATATTGTTTTATTTTCTAAAATATNAGTTTCACACAATCTGACTTTAACACCAGTCTTATAAAGCTTTTGATCAATAGGTTTTGTCGGAAATGATAAAAAAATAACTGTTGGTTTTAAATCTGATTCAAATTTGTAACCCCTACCTCCGACACCACGNGTAATTATAATTTTCANAACTCCANTATTNACTCCACTTTCTGATGATTTCTGTAAAATTTTTTTTTTATAACTACCTAGCAACTCTATTGAAGGTATTGGAAGTTTAATTTTTTCGCAACCAATTTTAAGTCTCTCAATATGTCTTTGCCAATATTCAACACTATAAACTTTCTCTTTATTTTTTATATTTACGTGCCAATGCATAGTCTCAAAAATTCCATCACCATAAGCAAGGCCTCTATCAAGTACAGAAATATTTTTTTTAAAAGTTCCGTTTATGAGTGAAAAAAATTCATTCATCTGAAAACATCTCAACAGTCCTAAGCATACCATTAGCTTTGGCTTCAGTTTCTAGCGTCTCGTTTTGAGGGATTGAATCTGCAACTATTCCACCACCAGCTCTGAAATATAATCTTTGCTTTTCCATTAACATAGTTCTTATCAAAATATTGAAATCAATATTCCCATTATGTGTTAAATAACCAATTGAGCCTGTATATGGGCCACGACCTTCTTTTTCCAATTCGCCTAAAATTTCCATACACCTGACCTTTGGACAACCCGTGATTGTTCCACCAGGAAAAACAGCCATGATAGCATCTAAGGGTAAAACATTTTTTTTTAATTTTCCACTTATGTTTGAAACTATATGATGTACATGTGCGTATGATTCAATAGTCATCATTTCATCAACCTTTACACTCCCGGGTATACAAACTCTTGAAATATCATTTCTTTCCAGGTCTACTAACATCAAGTGTTCTGCCTTTTCTTTATCAGAATTAATTAATTCATTTGAAAGTTCAATATCTAAAAGTCCAGAACGACCCCTTGGCCTTGTTCCAGCTATTGGCCTAGTCTCAAGGTGATCCTTGTTAATTGATAGTAACCTTTCTGGGGAAGAACTTATTATACTACTATTCCCGAATCTTACCAAAGCTGCAAAAGGAGAAGGGTTTTTAAATCTTAACTGCCTATAAATATCAATATCTGAAATATCCTTATTAATTTTAAAGTTCCAAAGTCTGGATAAATTAGCCTGAAAAATTTCACCCTCATATATGTAATCAATGCAAGTTCTTACCTGTTTTTGATGTTCATCTTTTGATCCCTTACTCACAACTTCTATTTTTCCAGAAGTTTTTGATCTTCTTTCATCTGGATTGATATTTGAAATATCATCTAGAATATTTTCAAAGTCCTCCTCAAAACCGTTTTTTTTATCAGATACTAAAAACAACTTCCGTTTTATGTTGTCATAAATTATTGCTGTACTTACTCTAGCAGCAAAAGCATCGGGTAGAATAAATGGTGAATCGGGGATATCTAGTTTACTCTCAATCTCTCGTGCCATTTCATAACCCAAATATATAAACCATCCTCCAAAAAAAGGAATTTTGTAATCATCTTCATAAATATCCGATTGGCTTAGCTTTTCTGTTTTCCAAATATTATTTAACTCAGAAAAAAAAAGATTTTTTTTGTCTTTTTTTAAAATAAGTTTTGGTGAAAAAAATAAGATTGAGCTTCTGTTCAATTTATTTCCTCGTGAAGAACTTTCTAATAAAAAGGGGTATTTAGATGGATTTATTTCTGCTAGCCTTAGAAGGTCAAAAGATTCGTTCTTATTTAAGGCGCAAACCAAATAAGTAAATTCTTTCTTTTTTTTTTTTTTAAAATTTAATTTCATTGAAATTGACTTATAATTTACTAGTTATATCAACAAAAAAGAGGATTTGAAATATGTATCATACAGTAATTATTGGGGGTGGTTGTTTAGGTGCAGCTACCGCGGTTTCGTTACAGAGAAAACTCAATTCTATCGGCAAAGGCGAGAAGGTTTGCTTAATAGAAAAAGCCGTATTGTGTGCAGCTGAATCTTCACGACACTCAGGTATTGTCAGGTCTGCTAACGCGGATCCCGATGCCTCAATGATGGCAAATCTAAGCACCNAAATGTGGAAAGATTTATCTGGAATTTGGGGACTTAAAATGGAACTAGACGAGTTTGGAGCGATATGGATCGCNAAGAAGAATGAGGATGGCGAAAACCCAGCCTGGTCTGAACTGGCAGAAAGAATGAAAAAAATAGATCTNAAATTTGAGGAAATTTCCTCTAAATCGGCTATTTCAAAGTGCGGAACAACTTTAATAACAGATGAAAACGAATCATATTTTTTTGAACCAGGTGCATTTCAACTTGATCCAAGCATTTTAAGGTCGACGCTTTACAATGCTATCGATACTAACGGGGTAGATTTATATGAAAAAACAGAAGTTGATTCTATCATATTTAAAGGTAATGAAATTCTCGGATGTACAACTAATAACGGAAAGTTTGATGCGAAAAATTTTGTTAATGCTACTGGTGCGTGGAGCTCACAGCTTTTTTCAAAAATNGGGCTNAAGATNCCAGTTACAATTGAGCCAGTATCTGTTGTAAATTGGATGGAAAGCCCTCGTCAAATNAAATATGAATANCCAATAATTGCAGACTATACGAATCTTTGTTATTTTAGATCCTGGCGAGGAAATAANATGCANGCTCATCAACCAAGAAAACGATCTGTTTATGAAATTGCCAAAAATTTCATTAATGATTTGACNTCNGTTAATGGNGGGGAATATTTAAACGAACCAATGAATCAATCACTTGCCTANAACCAAATNAANAATTACGAAGATATTTCAAAAAAAAGGTTTTCTAATATTGATAAAACTGTATATGCCTCTGGTTATCGTTCATTCTTTGACATTACTCCTGATCTAAGGTTTATACTTGGCCAGGATTCAAAATATACTAATCTTTTTCACAACCTAGGGTCAGGTCAAGCTATGAAATATTCACCCGTNCTCGGTGAATCAGTTGCNGAGGAGATAATGAATGAATCCNTTATAACAAAAAAATTCNANTATAAGAAATTNAACATAAATCGATTCGGTNATGATTATATGAAAGAGTTTTGGAACCTAGTTCAAGGTGAAGAAAANACTCTTCATAGACAGGGNAAAAATACACTTTAATCTTTATCATCTGACAAGGAAGTCATAACGTTAAGGCTTCTCCAGAAGTCTTCGCTCTTCATATTAATATCATTTAATCTAATCANTAANCTCCTCATAATTGCTCTCACAACAGGGTCAGCATCCTTTATTTTTTTTTTTATTGTTTTTTCATTTATTGGGTAGAGTATACAATTGGTTGAAGCCTCTGCTGAAACTGACCTNGATTCATCCAATGAGGGTCCTCGTTCTCCAAATATTTCTCCTTCACCAATCTGGCCCAGNAGAAGTCCCCCAGGACTATAGATATTTACCTTTCCTGAATGAACATAATATGCAAAATGNGCTTTCTCTCCTTTGGAGTATATTTTACTACCTTTGGAAAACTTAAGTTGATCGATTCCTAACTTTTTAACTTCCATANNTTTTTTTTCTTTCAAAATTTTTAAGGTTTTTNATATATCTATTCGAAATNCTACTCTTATTACTGAAGAGTTTACCAAAGAAATTACTGGGTGTATTTTTAACTTCAATGCAGTAATTTGATTTTATTTTAAAATCCGAAATTCTCAGAATATTAACCAAAATTTTNTCTAAGNTTGTTTTAACATTTTTTTCNTGCTTTATACAAAAATAAATTTTATCTTTTACAAGNTACATNGGNTTATCTGGATTTAAGGATACCTTTAAAAGTTCNGTAAATACTTTTGAACAAAACNCAAACCATTNNTCATAAGCTATATTTTCAACNAATTTAAAAGTTTTTTTGTTATTTTTAANAAATGTATATNTNGCCTGTTTTAGTTCTGAATTATTATATTCTGCAAAACCATACCTTTTTTTTTCTCTNAGAAATGTATGAATGAACTTATCCTTATTTTTTGATCTAATATACTTNAGTAAAATATAACATTTCTCACTATAACTNATATCATCTAAGTTAGAACTCCTTATTTGAATAACGCTATCAAGACAAAAAGAAAGAAAATCTGGAAGAATTTCTAAAAGGTCAACATACATACTTTCTTGATTATTAATAAGAAATTCTTTTTTGTATTTCAGAATATAATACTCATCTAGCTTATCCCACCAACAACCACCAAGAATAGGGTCAGTCGCAAATGTTTCAAAGAAATAACAATTTAGTTGAGAATTTGACGTGAATAAACCAATTGCCTTTCCATTATAATTTTTGAAAGTCTCCCCTTCGTAAGAAGGTATATCAAATAAATTCTTTTGAATTATCTTATTATATAGATCAAGTATCGATCTTAATTCATGCGTTGTGAAATTATCATCATATTCATTTAAGATATTATTTTTATACAGATATATAAATTCTCTTCTTTCATGATGGATAGAATAGGAATTATTTAAGTTAACATTTCTGAATTCATCAATAAGTTTTTTTTTTGGTTTTATTCTTGATAAACGACTTTTGTTTTTCTTTTGATCAAAAAATCCAGGAAAAAATTCTAATA
Source organism: Pelagibacteraceae bacterium TMED13 (assembly GCA_002167825.1). Classification (GTDB taxonomy): domain Bacteria; phylum Pseudomonadota; class Alphaproteobacteria; order Methylaequorales; family Methylaequoraceae; genus TMED13. Next base: position 38,919 of record NHBS01000035.1, on the reverse strand, counting down.
ATTCGTTCTCTTTTAAATAATTAATAATTTTAATACAATATGATGAGATTTTATTGGGATTATACCTTGAATTTGAGTTGTAACCCCTTTTTGACATCGATACCGCAAGAAATTGTTCTTTAGACTCAAACCAACAAAAAAAAAGTTCTGTAATAATAAAATTAAAGTGCTTTCGAAAAAGCTGGTTTTTTTTTAGATCATTATTAGTTACTAGATTATCAAAAATACTTTCCGCAAATCCATTGTTAAGATTCTTTTGCAAGTCAAATGCTCTGCTAAAATCAAAATTAGTTTGATAGTTCTTTAAATTCATAATATAAAATTTCACTATGATTTTTATAGATTTTTTTATGTATATAATTTACCAAATTCTAAACTTATATAAATATTCCGTAATAATTTATGTTATAGTTAGCATGTTAATCTCATTCAATGTAATAAATATAAATAATCAATTCATATCTATGATTATGAATTTTCTTTACAAACTTATTGAACCATCTTTAAAAATTTTTAGAAAAATAATTCCAAATTTTGGATCAATTGATATAACTCCGGTTATTTTAATAATATTAATTGAATCAATTCTGTATATAATAACAAAATATAGTTTTTAGTAGGAGCGNTTATGAGTGAAAATAAAATAATAGANGGAAAAGAAATATCAGAAAAGATTAGAAAAAGAATAAAATCATTTGGATCCGAATTAATAAAAANNTCGGGAAGGATTCCTGGACTAGCAGTTGTTTTAGTTGGGGATAACCCTGCGAGTAGAGTGTATGTAAAGAATAAAACAGAAAAGACAAAAGAGGTTGGATTTGAATCCATTGAACATAGACTTAACGAGGATGTCTCAGAAGAAAAACTTCTAAATCTAGTTGATCAATTAAACAAAGACGANAACATCCAAGGAATTCTTGTGCAACTCCCGCTTCCAAAGCATATTAATTCTGACAAAGTGCTAGACTCTATACTTCCTGTTAAAGATGTTGATGGCTTTCATGCCGTTAATGTTGGAAAACTATGGTCTGGACTTAGCTCCTTAGTTCCGTGCACCCCACTGGGCTGTAGTATCCTTCTCAAAATGATCAATGATGATCTTTCAGGTCTTCATGCTGTAATAATTGGGCGTTCAAATATTGTTGGTAAGCCCATGGCAGCTTTACTTCTAGGTATGAATGCTACCGTTTCTATTTGTCACTCAAGGACTAAGGATCTTCCTGCTATTGTAAGCCAGGCAGATATTGTTNTTCCAGCAGTTGGCATTCCAGAAATGGTAAAAGGGGNCTGGATAAAAGATGGTGCGATAGTTATCGATGTTGGTATAAATAGAATTGAAAGAAATGGTAAAAATATCCTTGTAGGCGACGCAAATTATGAAGAGTGCTTTAGTAAAGCATCTAAAATAACTCCAGTTCCAGGCGGTGTTGGACCTATGACAATTGCGTGCCTACTTCTTAACACTTTACTTACATCATACACACAATATGATTTAGAAGTTCCNGATTTAACGTCTATTCTTAAGGATCTTTAATCTTAAAGAATTAAGTTTTATGAAACCTTCTGCGTCTTTCTGGTCGTAGACTGCATCTTCTTCAAAAGTTGCCATACTTTGAGAATATAAGCTATCTTGAGATTGCCTCCCAAGAACTACAATATTACCTTTATAAATTTTTAGTCTAACTAATCCATTTACTTTAATCTGNCTTTGGTCAATNAGTGATTGAAGCATGATTCTCTCAGGCGAAAACCAAAATCCGTTATAAATTAATTTTGCATATTTTGGCATTACCTCGTCTTTTAAGTGACAAGATTCTCCATCCAAAGTNAGGCTCTCTANTGCTCTTCTTGCCACTAAAAGNATTTCTCCTCCTGGTGTTTCATAAACTCCCCGAGATTTCATTCCAACATATCTATTTTCTACAAGATCTAACCTACCAACACCGTTTTGACCTCCTACTTGATTAAGTTTTGATAAAAGTTTAGAAGGTGATAGTTTCTCATCATTTATTGATACAGGATCCCCATTTTTAAATTCAATTGTAATCATCGTTGGCTCATCTGGCGCATCTTCAAGACTTTTGGTGCGCATAAACATACTTTCATCAGGTTCCACCCAGGGATCCTCCAGAACCTTTCCTTCATATGATGTATGTAAAAGATTCGCATCCATGGAATAAGGCGCTTCATTAAATTTATCTTTTGGAACAGTAATCTGATTTTGCATAGCATAATCTAAAAGTTGAGCTCTTGACTTTAAATTCCACTCGCGCCAAGGTGCAATCACTTTGATCTTGGGATCGATTGCATAATAACCTAACTCAAATCTAACCTGATCGTTTCCTTTGCCGGTAGCACCATGAGAAACGAATTCTGCTCCAACNTTATGAGCAATCTCTATTTGCCTTTTTGCAATTAACGGTCTTGCAATCGAAGTACCTAACAAATAATACCCTTCATATACCGCGTTTGCTCTAAACATTGGAAAAACATACTCTCTCACAAATTCATCTTGTAAATTTTCAACGAAAATATGCTTAACACCCAACTGCTTAGCTTTTTCTTTAGCATCATTCGTTTCAATTCCTTGTCCAATGTCAGCGGTGAAAGTAATCACCTCTGCATCGTACTCGTTCTGAAGCCATTTCAGGATTATTGAAGTATCAAGTCCACCAGAGAAAGCTAAGACAATTTTCTTTTTCATATTAANTTACTTTTTTTTACAAGCTTCATTTATTGACTGGTATGCTTTGCTAAATCCCATCAAAGAGTATGTATCTGTTGTAATTGTTCCTCTTGANGAGGTTCCAACAACTTTCATTTTCATTGATGATTTTAAGTATCTTATAATTTTTTCATCTTCTGAAGGGCTAAAACTCCAAGCTCTAGACCCTGATGTAAAGAGTTGAAATTTAAGATCTCCAATAATAATTTCCGGGTTACTATCTGTTTTAAAATTATATCCAGCAACTATGCTAAACTCATTCCATTTGTCTTGACCTGGAAGNTGTGTGATAATAGCAAATACGTCTCCTCTTCTTTTATAATTACCCTCNGACTTTTTTGGTTTAGATACAGCCATACAAGCTAAATTTTTACCCTCNCCTTCAGCATATGATGACCAATCTTTAAATTTAGCTATTTCTTTGGGTACAAGTAGAGTTGGACAAAAGTTAATTAGAGAAAAAAATAATAAAACTGATTTAAGTTTTGAAGAAAAATTAAACATTATTTTTATTGACATAATTAAGTGTAAATTGCAAGAAACTATAATTGATTTTTAAAAAAATGTTTCCTGTATCACTACTAATATTATCATGTTTCTTTTTTGCAGTTCTTGCAGCTTTAATAAAATATTTATCTGAACAAATCCATCCATTCGAACAGGCCTTTTTTAGAAATTTTATAAGTATTTTAATTATTTATCCTTTCATTCTTAAATATAAGATAAAAATCAGTAAAAAAGAAAATTTCAAATTATTATTACTAAGGGGGGGCTTTGGTGGGATAACAATGATATTACTATTTTGGTCTTACTCGCTGATACCATTATCCCAAGCTATGGCAATAAGTTTCACAACCCCACTTTTTATGTATCTTGGTAGTATAATTTTTTTTAAAGAAAAAATTTTAAAAATAAATACTACTGCAATTATCTTAGGATTTATTTTAACAATCATTCTTATCAGACCAGACCTTGAGCTTAAGTTTGGTGTTTTAATAGCCCTTATAGCATCTTTAACCCACGCTGTAGCAGGACTTTTAGTTAAGCAAATTTCGAAAACTGAATCAGTTCTTTTATTAATGTTTAGTATGGTTCTTCTCATGGCACCCATATCTTTTCTCCCGTCATTATATGTTTGGACCAACCCTGATAGTTTGGAAATAATTATTTTATTAATTGTGGTTGCAGGAGTAGCTACAATAGGAAATTTCTTGTGGACAAAGGCACTAAGTAAAGGGACATTGACAAATTTAATGCCCTTTGAATTTTCAAAATTGCTTTTTGCTACAATTCTTGGGATATTATTTTTTAATGAAGAGTTAGATTTCATTACTATATTTTGTGGTATAAGTTTATTGTTTCTAAATCATTATCTTGCAAAAAGTCTTAGAAAAAATGAAAAAANTTAAAGATTACTATCAGATTTTCAGCTGTTTTTTTTTTTCATTACTTGGTTACCAGGTCAAACTTGAGCTACTTACAAATAGCATAGAAAATATTGTATTTTATAGATCATTTTTTGGTACAGTTATATTATNAATATTTTTCATTTTTAATATTAAAGAATCCTTAACCAAAGATTTTAATTCTGATAATATTTTCCTTCATATCCTAAGGTCTATCTTTGGAGTTTTGGCTATGTATTTTGGCTATAACTCTTTAAATTATCTTACGTTATCTCAAGCCAGTACAGTTAGTTTTACTAAAGTTTTTTTTTCTTCAATTTTAGCTTTTCTGATCTTTAAAGAAAAAATTTCATATTTAGTTTTTTTTTTACTAGTTATTGGATTTATTGGCGTAATTCTAACATCAGAACCACAGAATTTTAATAATAATCTAGGCTTGTATATGGCACTATTCTCTGCCTTTTGTGTATCTGGAGGGATAATCTCAATCTCATATCTAAGTAAACATGAAAATACAAAAAAAATACTGCTTTATCATTCTTTTCTTTCTTCAATAATATTTTTCTTTCTATTTAACGAAAGTATTACTTTTAATTTTTCTAATTTTCAAAATTACTTAACTATAACTATAACCGCAATAATTGGACAATATTTTAACACTGAATCTTANAAGGATAGCNCTACCAATAAAGTAATGATTTTAAGTTACTCTAGAATAATATTCTCAACTGCATTAGGTTTTTTTNTTATGAATGAAAATTTAAGCTTTTCAAATATCTTAGGTGTTATAATTATAATTTTAACCTCATTTNTGATAAAAAAAAAAAATTAAGGACATGGAAATGGACATTCATCNTGNATTTCTTCAATTTTTTCTAAAATTTCTTCACTCAACTGTAAATCAAACGTTTTTATATTTTCTAATAATTGGTCTAAATTAGTCGCCCCAATAATATTACTTGTCACAAAAGGTCTTGAATTAACAAACCCTAATGCCAGCTGGGTTGGGGTAATCCCAGACTCTCTCGCTAGATTGTTGAATTTTTGTGAGTATTTTAAACCTTTATCTTTAGTGTATCTTGTAAACATATTTCCAAATAATGTAAGCCTTGCTCCGTCGGGTTNTTCACCGTTATCATATTTGCCTGTTAACATNCCAAAAGCTAATGGAGAGTATGCAAGTAAACCACATTTTTCTCTTATAGATATTTCAGCCATGCCCACCTCATAACTTCTATTTAAGAGTGAATATGGATTTTGTACTGAAACAACTTTTGGTAAATTAAATTTTTCAGATAATGAGATAAATTTCATAGTTCCCCAAGCGGTTTCGTTTGATAATCCTATAAATTTTATTTTTCCATCCTTAATGAGTTCATCTAAAGCTTCCAGCTGAGTCTGCAAATCTATAAAATCTGATTCTTCTTCGTGATTATAATTTAGTTTTCCAAAAAAATTGGCCTTTCTATCAGGCCAGTGTAGCTGATATAAATCAATATAATCCGTATTAAGTCNTTTCAAACTTCCATTTACTGCTTCGTNTATCTGGGATTTATTTAATCTTGTTTCTTTATTTCTAAACCATTTCATACCAGATCTACCAGTAACTTTAGTAGCAAGAATGATCTTTTCTCTACATTTTTTTTCTTTTAACCAGTTGCCAATTATTTTTTCAGTTACCCCCCACGTTTCTTTTCTGGGAGGAACAGAATATAATTCAGCTGTATCAAAAAAATTTACTCCCTGATTAAACGCTAAATCCATTTGATCAAAACCNTCTTTTTCGGTATTTTGTTCCCCCCATGTCATAGTACCNAAGCAAATAATACTAACTTTGACATTTGTTGANCCAAGTGTTCGGTATTTCATAATAAATTTCCTCTTGACTTAAAAAAATTCTAACATATTTAAAGTATTAAAGAAAAGTAGTATAATACTTTAAGTTATATTTTTATAAGGAGTATATAATGGCTTACGATTACGAAANAAATGTAAAAACGAGAAGTTCTGCTGATCAAATAGATCAGGGTCTCAAAGCTTACATGAATAAAGTTTATTCATTTATGGCGGTTGGTCTTGCTCTAACAGGAGTAATAGCCCATCTAACATCAACTATGGCTTTCGATTTCAGAACTAATACNATGACAGCTTTTGGAAACGCTATTTATGGTTCACCACTTGCATTTGTAATAATGCTTGCACCTCTAGGGTTNATAATAGCTCTAAATATGGGTATAGCAAAAATGAAAGAANGCACAGTTCAGGTTTTGTTCTGGGCATTTGCTGCTGTTATGGGATTATCATTATCCTCNATTTTTATTCAATACACAGGTGAATCAGTTGCCAGAGTTTTCTTTATTTCTGCTGGTGCATTTGGGGCNCTCAGTTTGTATGGTTACACAACAAAAAAAGATTTAACTGGGTGGGGTTCATTTTTATTTATCGGTTTAATTGGTATTTTAATCGCATCTATAGTTAATATATTTGTAGCAAGTTCAGCACTTCAATTCGGAATTTCTGTNATTGGTGTGTTAGTTTTTGCTGGTTTAACCGCATATGACACACAGAGAATAAAGGCTATGTATTTTGACAATTCTGGTCAAGAAGGTAAAAAAGCTATAATGGGAGCATTGACTCTTTACTTAGANTTCATCAACCTTTTCATTATGCTAATTCAACTTTTNGGTCAAAGAAGATAGGTAGACAGCTGGTCATAATTAANAATTTAATGGCCAGCTAACTTTTTTGTGAAAACGCAATTATCCATATTTTTTGTAATTCTAATACTATGTACCTGGTCTTTAGAGTCTAAAAGCAAAGCTCCCACTGATATAAAATTTAATGTATACAGAAACTCAAGTCTTATAGGTTTCCATAACTTAAGCTTTTCACAGCTGAATAATGATATAAAAGCTGAAATAGAAATTAAATTTGAAGTTACCTTTTTAGGCTTTGTTGTTTATGATTATTACCACAAAAATGTAGAGATATGGTCACAAGGTAAATTAAAAACATTAGATAGTCTTACCGATAAAAATGGGGAAGAACTTTCATGTAGCGTAAGTAAGTTAGAAGATAGCTATAAGATAAATGGAACTTCTAGAGAAACATTATCTGCTGAAACGATTATCCCAACTAGTTATTGGAAGAATGAATTAATTAAAGGTGTTAAAAAGAAAACACTAAATACGCAAGATTGTAGTGTCATTGACTTTACGATTAAGTCATTGGGAGAAAAGATGATCTACAACAATAAAGTTCTTACAGACCACTACAAACTTGAAGGAAAGGAATCAACCGGAGAGGACGTAATTATTGATATATGGTATGATAAGTTCGGTAGATGGGCAAAAATGATTTTCATAAAAGACGGAAGTGAAATAGAGTATATATCAAAAAAATTTGATAAAAGTGATGAGTAGAGTTTGTTGGATTACCGGAGGAGGCTCTGGAATTGGTGCCGAACTTGCAAAAATCTTGTCAAAAAATAGTTATATTGTTTTTATTAGTGGAAGAACAAAATCAAAACTAAATAATATAGCTAAGAATAACAAATCTATTATCCCAGTGGCTGGAGACGTTTCCCATTTGAAAGATTGTAAAAAGATTGTAGATACTATTCACAAAAAATTTAAGATAATAGATTTAGTGATACTGAATGCCGCTACTTACTCTCCAGGTTCAATGGAAAATTTAAATGTAAAAGAAATAAAGAAAGTAGTTGATATAAATTTGATGGGTGTGATTAATTGTCTTTCTTCAGTGATAAGTGAAATGAAAAAGAATAAAGGGGGTCACTTAATGATAGTCTCATCCCCAGCAGGCTATAGAGGGCTCCCAGGTGCCGGTATTTATGGTGTAACAAAGTCAGCTGTAACTTTCTTAGCTGAAACCATCAAATTAGAATATGAAAAATTTAATATTAAAGTTCAGGTAGTTCATCCAGGTTTTGTAAAAACACCAATGACAGATAAAAATAAGTTCAAGATGCCGTTTCTTATTACGTCTCAAAAAGCAGCGCATAGGATTGCTGATAAAATTAATACTAACGACTTCGAAATTTATTTTCCTAAGAGATTATTATTAGGAATGAAACTATTAAAATTTCTCCCAAACAAATTATATTTCAAGTTAATAAGGAAACTAGTTCAACTACCGTGATAAAAAAGGTTATTAATAAATACAAAAATGCTTTTGAAAACTTAGAGATTAAGAATGTTCACAACCTTTTAAATTTAGTTGATGAAAATGTGATGTTTGAAGATCCATTCAATAAAATAATTGGTAAAGAAAATTTTAAAAAACTTTTATTAGAAATGTTTAAAAAATTACAAAAGCCTAAATTTAAAGTTTTAAATATTTNTTACAAACAAGATCTTACAATTATCAAGTGGACATTTTCNTGTGAAATATTNAGGAAAGAAATTTGCTTTGATGGTCTAAGTGAGGTAACTGTTAAAAACGGAAAGATTATAAAGCATTTAGATTTTTGGGATTCTGGAAAAAACCTTTATACCCAAATACCATTTTTAGGAAGAATATTCAAAAAAATTCATAATGTTTAATTCATTTTTTAAATGTTATTGAGACTACACCTAAAACTATTCCCCACTTTTTTACTTCAGCTCTATTCATTAGNATATTATCGTCCTGTAAAAACATCCAATCATCAAAATCTACTGCCACTGTAGAATCTTTAACTTTTAAATTAAGCTTATATTTCCAATTTAAAGCATTACCAGAGGAGATGCCCGTAGCTTTTCCTATAACGTCATCGGCTGTCCCTGAATATCTATTATTTCCTAGAATTTTTATACTCCAAATTCTAGATTCCTTTTCACCATCATTATAAACAAATTTTTCATCTAAAGTCAGTGTGTCATTTACTATAGTCCCTTTTATATCAACCTTGAATGATCTTTTTAAATTTCCAAATCTATCATGNAACATNCCCCATGCTTTAGTCTTACCATCAAAATAATCTTCAAGAACAAACTTGGGTGTTTCGGTTTCAAAGTTTTTTACATTCATATCATTCGCACANGATAAAAGGGTTAAAGTTAATAACAGGGCTAATAATCTCATATATTAAATATATTATTTTTTTTAATCATTAACAGTAATAATTTTTTGTACTTTTTTTAATTCACTTTCTCCAAACCTAAAATTTTTCAGCAAAAGGGCCGCTACTATTTTAAGTATAACGGGAACTATTGCATAACTAAGAATTATAAAGATTTTACTTTCTTTAGAAACTAACTCATTTGTATCAAAGTTTAGTAATCCTAATACACCAAATATGATAATACTTGCTAGTGCGAACGAAAGTTTGTTTAGAAATGTCAAGATAGAAAACATTACTCCAGACATATTTTCATCAAATTTCATTTGGTGNTGGTCTATTAAGTCTGCTTGAATNGACATTGGAATAAGAAGATCTGCNCCAAGGCATAAACCTGTCAAACATGANATAATAATAAATAAATTTANATCTCCNCTATCTAAAAAAACAACAAACAAGAAAATTGANGCAGATAGTATTAATGATACTCTCCATGCTAAAACTTTATTAGTTTTCTTAGANAGATATGTCCANAAAGGGACACCCAAAACAGCAAATAAAAAATAGTAAAATAATGTTATTTGCCTATCATAATCATCTCCNCCAAGTATNTATGATACGTAAAANACAAAAAGNACCATNGGAAATACATTTGCAAGNGTATTTAAAAACCATACAAAAATAAANCTGCTTAATTTATTATTCTTATAAATNTTTTTAAAATTAATTTCTGAAGAATTTTTNTGNTTTNNAGATCTATTATCTTTAANACATATTNTAAAAAATAATANTCCNAAAAACCCAGATGCTATTGCTAAATCTACTAATTTGCTAACAAGTTCTACGTTGTCTACATTTAATATTATTGGNATTAGAAGCGATGAAAATAACCCCAAAAGAACAAAGAATTCTCGAGATGCACTAAGTCTTGTNCTTTTATGATAATTNCCCTCTANATTATATCCAATTGATAGATAAGGNATTTGAAAAATTGTCCATCCNNTNTATAAAACTATAATCCATATNAGTAAATGNTCGTTTCCAGGGATCTCATTTACCTTAAAAAGTTTATAAAGAGCAACCCCGGAAAGTATTCCNCCAATTACNAACCATATTTTNCTTGAAAAAAANTTTTTATCATTTAACCAACCCATTANCGGATCAGTGATTATGTCTATTAATTTTGCTGCAAAAAGTATAATNCCAATTATAGCTATATCNAACCCATATACTTCAGAGTAGAGAGCAGGTAGAAATACCATAACTGGGAACGTTGGTATTGCGAATGCAAATGCTGGTAAGGAATAAANGAAATATTTCATTATNGATAGTATNTTCAATTCTTTTTTATAAGAAACTGACCAACATCTATATTTCTAGACCTNAAACCACCNTCACAATAACTTAAATAATAATTCCACATTCTTAGGAATGTATCATTAAAACCTTGGGACTTAATCTCACTCAAAGAGTCTTGGAATGAAAATCTCCACCTTTTNAGTGTTTCNGCATAATCTAGNCCAAACATATTCTTTTTATCTATATAAAGCCCTTCATTTGACATAACTTCATTAATTGCNGAAATTGATGGTAGCATTCCACCTGGAAATATATAGGTCTGTATAAAATCCGGAAACTTCTTGTATGTTTGAAANAACTTNTCNTCAATTGTAATCGTTTGCAGACCAATACAACCATTAGGNTTGAGGTTCTCATAAAGTTTNTTAAAAAATATACTCCAATACNTNACNCCAACAGCTTCAAACATTTCNATAGAAACAATTTTNTCAAACTTCCCGTTCAAATCTCTATAGTCTATNAGCTTAACATCAACTTGTTCTTTNAAGTGTTTTTTCTCAATTTTNCTTTTGACTGCAAGGAACTGATTNTTAGAAATTGTAATCGCNGTCACNTTTGCCTTATAANTAGTCGCTAAAAATTCTGAAAATCCACCCCAGCCACAACCAACCTCAAGGATTTTATCGCCAGGTTTAACATCAATAAGTTCAGCAAGATTTTTATACTTATTTATCTGGGCTAATTCAAGTGACTGTGTTTTTGTTTTGAAAATTGCTGACGAATAAGTCATAGTTTCATCTAACCAAGATTTATAAAACTCATTTCCTAGATCGTAATGGTGGTGGATATTTTTTTTTGATCCTTTTTTAGAGTTGCCATTTAAAAAATGTTTAAGCCTTAAATATAAAATTATATACCATCTTCCTCTTATAAAGCTAGAAAATTGATGGAAGTTTTTAGCTCCCCATTCAAGGAAACTTGTTAAATTTTTTGTATCCCAATTTTTATCAATATAGCTTTCTGCCCATCCTAAATCTCCTCTATTAAAAAAATCATCCAAGCATTTTTCATTAATTATATTTATTTCAGCTTTTGGACCATTTTCAGGAGCTTGATAATCAAGAATCTTTTTATTTTGATACAGAACAGATATTTTACCGAATCTGCTTTGTCTTAATACGGATAAAAAAAGATCAACTTTTCTTTTATATTCTCTATCTTCTCTCATTTATTACAGTAAATTTTGTTTTTGATATTTTTGGTCTATTGATATATTTAGCTCCTTTAAAAAATAGTTTCAAGGCTTGAATATATATTCCCAACGTAACTTTAATATTTTGTAAAGAGATAGAAAAAAAAAATTTTAAAAGATTTATTTCGTTCATATTTTGTGATTTTCCGTGGTAAGANGCTTCAAAAACCTTTTTTTTATCTATGATATATTTTATGTACAAGAAAATTTTTTTTTCGTCAATTCTTAAAGAAATATTATATAAACCTTTGACCTCAAAAAAAGGTGAAACATAAAAATTTTTATCAAAAATAAAGTTTGTTTGATCTTTTTTTACCTTTGAGAAATATAAGTGTCTTTCTTTAAAAGTATTATTAACCTCAAGGATAACACCAGATGGAATTTCTCTTTTATCATAAAGAATAAAGACTGAAATAGGATTAAAACTGTAATTTAAAATTCTCGGAAGACACAAAACTTTTATTTTGAAAAAGTTCCCTTTTATTCCTCTCAGTTTTCTCTGAAAAAAGTCTTCTACAGCTCCTTTTTTCTCAATTTGACCATGATCGTTATCAAAAAAAGAAAAAAAACTGAATTTATTTCTTTTAAATAGAAAATATTCTTTGAAATCATTTAAGCTAAACCAAAAATAAGAAATCTTGTAGCTGAAACTATGGTGAAATGGTAAAAATCTGGTGTGTTTAACTACGCCACTATATATTTTGTTTTTTACATAATTAATTTTATTCATTTATTTTATTTTAAGAATTTGATTCACAACATCTAGGCCAGATTTGATTCCGTCTTCATGAAAACCATAGCCTAGATAAGCACCGCAATACCAAATATTGTTTTCACCTTGAATTTGTCTTATTTTTTTCTGAGTTTTGAATGTTTTTAAATCATATATGGGGTGATCATATATTATTCTTTTTATTATTTTCTCTTTTGATGGCTTTGTAAAAGGGTTTAATGTCACAAATATGTTTGTTTTTATATCTAGTTTTTGAAGCTTATTCATCCAGTATGTAACAGATAATTGATTATCATTTCTTCCCTCAAGGTAGTTCCAGCTAGACCAGACTTTTTTCAAATTAGGCATAAAAGTTTCATCGGTATGAAGAAATACTTCATTTGTTGTGTACTTAATATCCTCAAAAATTTTTATATTATTTAAATTTGGAATTTTATTTACACGTTTAACTTGATTTGAATGCACAGCAATAATTACATGGTCAAATTGTTCATCCTTTTTATTAATTCTTAATGTTAACTTTCCATTTTTAACTTTGTTAATTTCGATATCAACATTCTTTACAGCACTAATATTTTCTTTTTCAATGATTTTCTTTACATAACTTTGACTCCCATTTAAAACAGTTCGCCACTTAGGTCTATTAATAAGGTTTAAAAGACCGTGATTGGAAAAAAAATTAACAAATTGCTCAAAGGGATATTTTTTTATTTCATTTAATGATGACGACCAAATACTTGATGCCATCGGATAGATATGTTTGTACTTAAAGAATTCTGAATAATTCTTAACTTTTAAATAATTTTCTATAGTTAAATCTTTATAATTCATTTTGTCATATTCAACATTTTTATAGAATTTGATTATTTCCAATAACATTCTTAAGTATCTAAAGTTGAATATATTTTTTTTTTGAGCAAACATACTCCCTAAAGATGACCCAGAGTATTCGAGGCTTCCATTNTTAAGAGAAGCTGCAAATGACATATCACTTTCATAAGTTTTTACATCAAGTTCATTGAATAGGTTGCAAAGATTCGGATAGTTAAGGTGGTTAAANACTATGAAACCAGTATCAACATAAAAAGNTTNTTCTTTTTTAAGCTTAACTTTTAATGTATTTGCATGCCCACCAAAGTAATCATTTTTCTCAAATANATGAATATCATGATATTTTGAAAGCCCCCANGATGCTGATAGACCAGAAATACCACTTCCAATNACTGCTATTTTTAATTTTCTCACAGAATAATTTTAAGAATTTTTTAAAAGTAATAAATAGAAAAAATCAATATATTGTTTGACATTACATATTAGTTACTATATATTGNTATTTGTGGCTAGTATTTCAATAACAAAATTTTGTGCAATAACATTCTCATCAACATTTTTGTTATTNCTAGTTTCAAGTCTATTTTAATTTCCTCCAATAAAACCCTAGNTTTCTAGGGTTTTATTGTTTCCTAAAAATCGAGATCCANTTTACAGATAAATATTTATTGTCAATTCTAGTGGAATTATNAGTATCAAGTTCTGATAGATTGTAATTTTCAAGGTCTGTTTTAAATGAATATTGTTTTGATCTTTCAAGCCTATCAAAACGTAAATTATTTATTAAACCTAGCATATTAGCTTAAACGACTTTCAATAGAATTGTTTAGTCATTTTCTTAAGCTATTTCTTCTGAATTCACAAACAACGGTAAAATATGGGTCACCATCCCTTGGGTTAGTAGTAATAATTTGTTTTCTTAAATCACAATATTCAGCTATAAAAGAATTAACAAGATGTCCAGAATTTTGATAATAAGAATGAATTGCAAGAAAAAAGTTGTCTGAGTTTCTACATTTTTTAATCTGCTTGTTTATCTCTCCTTCTGAAATATCTTTATTGTAAATGGCCTTGCACCAACTTCCTGCATTTGACTCATTGGTCGTAATTATAAAAATCACAAAAAATGTTAAAAATCTCATATAAAAAGTCTATTATATAATAATTTTCCTAGATCCGATAATGAAATCTTATTTGATTTAATAATCGTATTTATCTTGTCTTTAAAAAACCAATCAAAAATAACTAAGGGAGTCAAACTACCAATATATGCACCAAATAGTAAGTCACTTGGAAAGTGCATAGACATAAAAATTCTTGAAATACCCATTAAAATGGCAAAAATTAATATTAAAAAAGTAAATCTATTTGTATAGATAATTAGAAGAATAGCCAATGTAAATGCGGCTTGCGTATGACCTGAAGGAAATGAGTTAACTTTATGCTCAAAATTGAAAAAGTTTATTCTATCATAACTCTCGTTAAAAAAGTATTTTGGTCGCGCAACTCCAACTACATATTTTAATAAATTACACAAAATGCCTGCTCCTGCTAATGAGTAAATAAAATGTTTGCAAATAAGATTTATAAGAGAAAAAGAACTTGCAATCTTATCAGAACTAAACCCTGTCCTTGATTCTAGAGTTCTAAGTTTTATTTCATTCTTAATTATTTTATTCATATTCAAGTTGAGAAAGATAATAAACACGCATAGAAGTATAATATTTAATGGATCAAAAATATCAGAAAGTGGATCTATAAAATTCTTAAAAAAACTAAATATCGATTCATTAAATAACTTTGAAAACTTAAAAATAGGTATATCAAGAAAAGTAAATGTAATGATAATTAATGAGAAAGCTAAAATACAAAATTTTACAGATTTCAAAAAATTTAATCTTTTAGTATTAATCATTATCAGAATTACTAAATACTTTTATTGTTACAGTTTTACCTTTTGAGTAATTAAATCCATCAAATTTGTTTAACATTTTAAAGTCCGAATATTTCTCACTTGAGATTATTAAATCTGAAAACTCATCATTAATTATAAACATGATTCTTTCTTTTTTTAAATTAATAGAATCTAAAAGATTTGGTGATATTTTTTTTGATTTATGTGATGTAAGAAATACTAAACTTGGCTCTTCGAATCCATAATTATAAATTTTATCATAATTTTTTTTATTTAATTCAATTATTGAGTTAATTCTTTTTGCCACCCATAAATCTTGGATATGGTTATTTATATAAAAAACTAGTATCAAATAAAATGAAATTTGAAAAACAGAAAAATTGATTAATTTTTTTTTAAATCTTTTTATATCCGCAGCTCCTATCATAAAAAGAATTTGTAATATAAAAAAAATTAATATTATAGCGAGTGTGATTGTGATTTCTGAGTACTCAGCAATAATAAAATAGATTAAAAAAACTACAGTCAAAGGAAATATTAAAGTAAAGAAATANAAACTCCTTTTAGAAATTCCTTCAAGGTTTTCATCTAATAAAAATTTTGATAANAAGATACTTAGTGGTAAATATGATGGATATATATAATGTGGTAATTTTGTGGAGACTAATTCAAATAGGATATAAGGTACAGAGAAACTGATTAATAGAAAAAAAGTTAAATCATCTTTTCTGATCCTTATAAAGTTTTGTTCAAAATTTTTTTTAATAAATGGGTAAATTAATATTGAACCTGGCCAAAATAATATAAGTGTTGTTATTAAGTAGTATCCTGGTGGAAAACCGTGAGACTCTTGGCCTGATGATACTTTGCCAAGTAAATCATGACCAACTGATTCATACCAAAAAGCACCGTTTGACTTTATCGTTATAATAATAAACCAGGGCAATGTTAAAATTAAAAATAATATTAAACCTGAAAAANAGAATATTTCTTTTAAAAAGTTTTTTCTTTTGATTATAGAAAAAATTATTAAGGGAAGAATCGTANANATAAATATGATTGGGCCCTTAATTAATACACCAATTGCTAAAGCACTCCAAAATATTAACTTTTCCTTATANTTAATTTTGTGATTTTCTATTAATGAGTAAATCATCAAATTACATAATATAATTGTTAGAAANAATGCTCCATCAGTCTTTGCCTGNAGCATTTCCGATAATGTCAATAAAGAAAACATTAGAAAAAAAATTGTTAAAAAACTTATTTCATTATCAAATATTTTTCTTAATCTAAAAAATATAAATATAAAAGCTAAAAAAATGGATAAAATTGAAGGCAGTCTATATAGAGTAATATTGTCATAAGGAATATCTCCAAAAATAAAATTAGATGCAACTTGCAACCAATAAATACCCACAGGTTTTTTATATCTAGGTTCATCGTACATTTTTATGTCTATGAATTCATTTTCTAAAAGCATTGTTTTGGAAGCAGTTGCGAATCTAGCCTCATCCCTGTCCAAAATAGGTATTTCAAATATTCCAGTTAAAAAAATTAAAAAACAGATTGCTAAGAAAATTAGAAATCTGTTAGGTTGAGAAAAATACATAATTACATTAAGACATTATCATATTATAGAAAAAAAAATGAAAAACTTTACAATAATAATCCCAATTTTTAATGAAACAGATTCAATTTTTACTTTAGTAGACGAAATCAAAAAAGAGTTCAAGGGGCAAATTCCTGAGATTATAATTGTGGATGACGGAAGTACAGATAATTTTGTAGAAAAAATGATAAAGTTTAATAAAAACAATCTTAGAGTTATTCATCATAAAAAGAATATGGGTAAATGTAGCGCTATGTTAACTGGAATTAAAGAATCAAAGAAAAAAAATATTTGTATTATTGATGGTGACGGTCAGAATCCCCCTTATGAAGCAAAAAAACTAATGAACTTCTGGACAAATTTAAACGAATCAGAAAAAAAATTTGCACTAGTTTGTGGTAATAGAATTAAAAGACAAGATTCTATTAGTAAAAAGGTAAGTTCTAAGGTAGCAAATAAAATTAGAAAAATTATGTTAGATGATGATTGCAACGATACTGCATGTGCCTTAAAAGTGTTTTCAAAACAAGATTATCTAAGATTGAATTATTTTACTAACATGCATAGATTTTTACCTGCTCTTTTCAAAATAAATTCTGGCAAAATATTTAATATTCCAATTGATGATAGGAAAAGAAACAAAGGTATTTCAAAATATTCATTTCATAATAGGTTCTGGGTAGGTATTTTAGATTTATTAAGAGTTTGGTTAATGGTTTTGAAAAGGAGAAGAAAATGAGTATAGATCAAATTTGGTTAATTATAGGCTTTGTAGGACAGGCAGTCTTTGCGTCAAGATTTCTCATTCAATGGATTGTGAGTGAAAGAGCCTCNAAGAGTATCATTCCGAATATTTTTTGGTGGATAAGCTTGGCAGGAAGTATGATATTACTGAGCTACGCAATACATAAGTTGGATCCTGTTTTTATAATGGGGCAGTCTTGTGGCTTTCTAATTTATTCTCGAAATCTCTACCTTATCAAAAAGGAAGGTAAAAATAAAAAAAATGACCCTTCTAAAATAATGAAAGTATGAAACCAACAATCTGCTTCATTACCATTCATGATTTTATTCTTTCAAGGACTAAGCCCTATAAATTTTTTCACAAACAAATAAAAAAAAATGGGGTGATAGAAATCGAGAACACAGATTTAGATTTTTTTTCTTTTTTTTCTAAGACAATTATTTCTCAGCAGATATCATTTNCAGTCGCTGATAAAATTTGGAATGATTTTCAAAACAAGGTTGATAGATTCGATTTTAAAGGTCTATCAGATAAAAACAAAAAAGTAATTAAGCTACTTAGCGAGCTCAAAATATCAAGCAGTAAAAAAGATACAATATTAAGAGTAAATGACTTGATTTTAAAAAAAGAATTAAGTCATGATCATCTTAATTCTTTATCAGAAACTATGTTAAAAAAAAAGTTAGTCCGTATAAAAGGAGTGGGCCCATGGACTAGTGATATGATGTTAATATTTTTTTTTAAAAAGCTAAATGTTTTTCCGGAGAATGATCTTGTTATAAATAAAGTAAAAGCAAAGATAGAATATCTTGAAAATTGCAGAATTAATTTTACTGATCTTTTTAAACCTTTCCTTTCCATATTATCACTTCATTTTTGGAAGTTGTCTAAACGAATTCTTTAGAAATTCAGAATAAAAATCAATTTTATTAATTGATGTAACCTTTACCTTTGGCCATTGAATTGAGTCAATTGTCTGACAATTATTACAAATATATTCCCATTTTTTTGATTTAGCCTTACATACACTGCAAGTCCATAATGGATTAGGAATCAACTTAATATCATGATTTTTAAGTTTAATTTTATTACTCTCATTAGAAAGACTCTTATAAAGGTCTAATACTCTTAAATCCCAAATATCAATATCAATCTGATCAAGAAAGTTTTGTGCTTCTCCCCATAAAGATGACTTATAGCAAGCAAAAGCCAGTGAAAATTTCGTCTCATTCCCACCAGTATTAATTAACTTTTTAAAGCTCCGACTTATTAATTTATAACGCATTAGACTATCTTTTGAAGTTTTAGATTTATAACTTATAAAAACCTCCATAAGTTCAAAACATAAAAAGTTTGACCAATTTTTAATTAGTAACTGTGAGGCCTTTTTAATATTTGAGTTATCAATATAATGTTTAATATTTTCTTTCATTACAATAATAGAGCTATCAGACATAACTAGAGCTTCAACTACATTGTTTTGTGTTAAAACTTTTAAATTAGCAAGTTTTCTTTTATTTTCATCTGAAATTACTTTTTTTACCTTTTCAAGAGTATCGTGAGCTTTACTCCAGTTTTTTTCTAATGAATACACTGTTGATAATTTTTCATGAAACCAATTATCCTTTGGATATTCCTTACAATATTCCTCTAAAACTTTTTTAGATCTGTCAAAATCATTCTCTTTTAAAAGAATTATTATCTCAGCTCTATTGGTAAGATATCTGTATTGATCATTTGTTTTAAGAATCTTAAGATATTTTTTAGATTCAACTATATTATTCTGGATCAATGATGACTGAAATAATAAGAAATTCGAAAAAAAATCATTATTTAAAAATTTTTTTACTTTCCTTGTATCTTTTTGTAGTTCATCTGCATTCCCCAAAAATAAATTATATGCCAAGCTATCAAGAGTTTTACTTGCCTGTACTAAGTTTTTTTCTTGTCTAGATATTCTTAATTCTCTGGGTATATTTTTAATCTTCCTTGTNAATGATAAAAAAAAAATANTGGCTATCAAAATCNNNAAAACTACAAATATCANCCCNAATGAGTTAGTTTCAATTAAATAGTTATTCCATAAAAAAGTTACTGNTCCAGGATTATTTGTCAACCAAACGACAGCAGACGAAATGAANATTATAATAATAAAAAATTTAATAATTGTTATCAAAATTCTTTCCAATCAATTTGAAAATTTGAGTCTCAATTTTTTTTAAATTAGTATTTATTTCCACTAATAATTTAGCTTCTTCTAAAATTTTGATTACCTCNNCATCTTCAAGNCCAAGTGATTCAAGTTCAATTATNAANTTCTTAAGATCTCCTATTACTAAATAATTCCTAGACTTTTTTAAACCATTTATAATCCATGTATTNTTTAAAGGAATCATTTCCNTTTTTCTTTCATCTAATTTTGTTATTTTAAAAGTTGATGAAAATATATTTTTAATATAATTATAAAANTCCTCTTTAGATTCAAAGACCTTACTNGCATCAAAATTTCTGTCGTATTCTAATTCTTTAGCAAANTTTTCTAAGTTAGTNNNATAGCTTGAAATNTTATCNTTTAATTTTTTATTTATAACCTTAATATCAGCGATCTCANNTGGTTGAAACNTTTGAAAAAAATTTAATGCAANTTGNANCTCATCNNGGNCTGAAAAAGTTTGAAATAATTTACNTAAATCTNTGTTAAATTGTTTGTTATTAAAAAAATTATATTTAAATTTTTCATANGTAAAATAGACNTCATATTTAATAGAATCACTCTGATTANTAATATCTANTGGAAAAGATTTAATTTCTTCTAATNTTTTTTTNATCTTNAGATTTTCACTTTGAATGTTTAATAAATTGTTTTCTACTTGANNAAACTTTTGTAAGTANTCCTCTAACTNTTTTTCGAGATCAGATATTCTNTCATTATCAGTATNTTTNANTTCTTCTTTATTAATCTCAACATTTTCGCTCTGAGNTTTTAAGAAATTNAAATTTTNAAATATTTCTTTCTTAATAANGANGCCTGATACCAATCCTGNANTNANNAAAAGNAAAAATAAAATTATNTTTCTNAGATAATTTGATTTTTTTTTTATANTCNGTATNCTTCAAATCAATATACTCACCTTGCTGAGGTGNTTCCTTTTTATTCTTATCCAANTTCATACCNTCTCATTTGAAAATTTTTAATTTCTTGTATCAATGANATTTCATTAGGTTTTTTTGATATAAAGGTTTCTCTAAATTTTAAACCGCTTAGTTCATTTTTTATTTTTTTACTAAGTAANAATACAAATTTATTTTCACAATGTNTCTCCAAAGTAAGTTTTTTTACTTCATNCTTAAATGATTGTGCAGTTNTACCTGAAAGAATTATAATGATTCCGTTGTCAAAGCCTTTCATAAATTTTNTAAAGATGAGTTTATTTTTATTACTCTTCTTCGAAGTGTAGCATCCTAATTGGAAATAATCGCATTTTTTATTTTTAAAAAAATTTTTTAGATTTGCATTCTCAGGAATTGAGGTGGGGTGAAGTATTTTCATGTTTTGCTTTAGATAGGGTACAATTTTTTTCTTAAGCTTTTCTGTGTCACCATCAATATTAATTACTTTATTTATACCAATCTTATTTGCGAAATCTTTAGTACCATTCCCAATAGTAAAAACCAAATGACTTTCTTTTATGAAGCTTCTTTGAAAATATCTAATACCATTTTTACTTGTAAAAAGTATAATATCAAATTTGTCCGGAAAACTTAAATCATAGTCAACTTGTTTTATCTCTAAAAGCGGTGCAACAAAAACTTCAAATTCTGAACTTATATTCTTCGACATCTCAATTGAGTTTTGTGAAGGCCTAGTTAGGAGAATTTTATTTTTAAACAAGTTTGAGTTGCCTTTTGACATCTTCACCTAAATTATAACTTTCATCAAAGCAATTACTAAGAATTATTTTTTTTTTGTCACTAATAAATTTTTTTCCATCTAANGTTGANGCAAAATATCTAAAATTAATAAATTCTTTTTCGTCATCCTTAAGNATCTTTGCGAATGCACCAACNGGTGTTTTACAAGATCCATCTAATGCTTNGAGAAAAGCTCTTTCACAAGTNACCTCGAGTAAAGTNTCTTTATCGTTTAATTTTTTTAATATTTCTTTTACNATTAAATTTTTTANATTTACAACTAAAGCTATAGCACCTTGACCNACTGNGGGGACTATNANGTCAGGNTCTAAAGATAAATATTTTTTTTTAANACCTAACCTTTCAAGACCAGACTTAGCTAAAATTATTGCATCGANTTTNCCTTTTTCAAGTTTACCTATCCTTGAATCAACATTTCCCCTTAGATCNCTAAAGATTAAATCGGGTCTCTGTTTCAAAATCTGATATTTTCTTCTTATTGATGAAGTTCCTACTATTGAATTTTGTTTTAATTCCNTTANTGNAANATTTTGATCTGAATATAAAACATCTTCATGCGNCCCTCTTTTTAAAACTGAAACTATTTCNAGCCCATCAGGTAGACTAGTAGGTAAATCTTTTAGTGAATGTATTCCAACATCAACCTTATTCTNNAGTTGAGCCAGATCTATTTCTTTAGTAAATAATCCTTTATTACCAATATCAGAAATATTCTTACTTAAAAACTTATCACCTGATGTTTTTATGAATTTGGTTGCTAGCTTGATATCTAGATTTTTTTTAACTTTATCATAAAATTCTCTTTTGAATATTTCAACATGAGCTTTTGCTAGCTTACTTTCTCTAGAACCGATGATAATTTTTTTTATATTATATTCCATTGTTAAGTTATTATTTTATTATAATTAATAAATTATGGTAAGAATTAATTATAGTTAAAATGATTGTATTAGGAATTGAAAGTAGTTGCGATGAAACTTCTGTATCTATCGTGCAAGAAAAAAAAGGTAGAGGTAAAATTCTGTCCGAAAAAATTTTGTCACAAGTAAAAAAGCATAGGCCATATGGAGGGGTTGTGCCCGAGTTAGCATCAAGAGAACATAGTAATTGTATTAGCAACCTAACACGACAGGTCCTAAGTGAAACAAGCCTAAATCTAAATGATATCGATGCATTTGCAGCAACAACTGGTCCAGGCCTACTTGGAGGCCTTTTAGTTGGATGTAATTATGCTAAAGGCTTATCTATCATCATGAATAAACCATTTTTATCGATAAATCATCTTCAGGGACACGCTTTAGTTTCAAGAATGTACAAGAAAATTAATTATCCCTTTTTATGTTTGTTGGTCTCAGGTGGGCATTCACTAATTTTATTAGTTGAGGACTTTAATAAATTTAGAATACTTGGTGAGTCCATTGACGATGCAGTTGGGGAGGCTTTTGATAAAACTTCTAAATTACTAAATCTTGGTTATCCTGGAGGACCTTTGATTGAAAAATTAGCAAAAAAAGCTTCCAAAAAAAAAGAGTTCAATCTACCAAGACCTCTTATAAATGATAAGACGATGAATTTATCATTTTCAGGATTAAAAACATCCGTACGTAGAATAATAGAAAAAAAAATTAGCCAATCAGAAAAAGCTGACTTAGCTTGTGAGTTTCAAGAAAGTATCACAGAATGTCTTTTAAAAAAAGTTAGCATCGCGATTGAATCAAGTAAATATAAAGTTCATGACCTTGTACTTTCTGGGGGTGTTGCCTCTAATTCTTTTATTAGAAATCAATTTAAAGCTTTATGTGCAAAAAAAAATATAAATTTCGTTGTGCCCGCAAAATCCTTATGTACTGACAATGCTACAATGATAGCCTGGGCAGGCATTGAAAAACTACTAAATCAAGGGAAGGGTGATAACTTAGATATCCATCCTAAACCAAGATGGAGCCTAGAGGCAATATGAAAAGTGTAAGTATCCTTGGATCAGGAAGTTGGGCATTAGCATTGAGTAAAATACTAAGACCTAACAAATTGGTAATCAAATGTAGGGATATTAAAAAAGTGAAAGCAAAATTTAAATCGCATAATATTATTTTAACGGATAGTTTTGATAAAGTAATTGAAACCCAAACAGTCTTTATAGCAATACCATCTCAATCCGTTAGACAGAATCTAATAGATTTGCGACAGTACAAGACGTCTAAGCAAGAAAAAAAAATATTCGTTATTTGTTCTAAAGGAGTAGAGAAAAATACATTCAAACTTATGAGTGAAGTCGTTTCTGAAATATTTCCAACCTCAATAATCTCTATATTATCAGGACCAAATTTTTCATCTGAGTTAATAAAACAAAAACCATCGGCCTCTGTTCTTTCATCAAAAAATAAATCTGTACTTAAGGAAATATCAGGGCTTATGATTCAAGAAAAATTTAGAACTTATTTTAATAATGATATAATTGGAACGCAAATTGGTGGAGCTATGAAAAATATAATTGCTATAGCTTGCGGTTATATAACTGGCTGCGGTTTAGGTGAAAATGCAAAAGCTGCTATAATTACACGAGGTTTATCTGAAATTATTGACTTAGGAATAAAAATGGGCGCGAAAAGAAATACCTTTTATGGTTTATCTGGTATTGGTGATCTTACCCTTTCGTGTTCCTCTTTAAAATCAAGAAATGCTAAGTTTGGTTATAACTTAGCCAAATCAAAAAATCATTCTAAAAGGCATATACTTTTAGAAGGAATCGAATCTTGTGAAAGTATTTGTGATTTAGGAGAGAAATTAAAAGTTGACTTACCAATTTCAAAGTCGGTAAAATCAATTATCAAAGGTAGAAATGCAAACAAAGTAATTTGTGAATTACTTTCTAGACCGTTACAATTTGAAAAATAATGGCATATTTTATTACATGTATAGATAAACCTGATTCTCTCAAAAAACGCTTATCTGTCAGAGAAAATCACATTAATTATCTTACAAAATTTAAGTCCAAAATTCTGACAGCAGGGCCACTAATTTGTAAAGATGGCAAACCTTATGGAAGTCTTTTAATTTTAGATTTTAAAATACGTTCTGANCTNGAAGATTTTNTANAAAACGACCCNTATANTTTAGNGGGNTTGTTTGAGGANGTAATANTNNNNGAATTTAAAAAAGTTTTTTAACTTTTCAAATTNAAAANTTATATTAGNATTTTNCTATGACNGANATTTANGAAAATAAACTTGATNAATGTNCNTTAACATTTGANGANTATAAAAAANANTANANANAATCTATTCAANANCCTGAANAGTTTTGGTCNGANAAAGCNAAANCNTTAGATTGGATNACTCCTTTNAAAAAAGTTNTTGATNANANNTTNAANGATAATGNATTTATTAGATGGTTTGATGGNGGCTCNNTNAATGTATCTTATAANTGTNTTGATAGNCACTTAAAGGANAAAGGTGATAAAGTTGCAATNATTTGGGAGTCTGANGANNNAAGTNTTAGTCAAAAAATAACATATNATNAACTNCATAAAAAAGTTTGCAAACTNGCTAATGGNNTGAANNAACTNGGNGTAAAAAAAGGAGATAGANTNACAATCTATTTACCAATGATACCAGANGCNGCNATNTCTATGCTNGCATGCTCACGNATCGGTGCAATTCATTCTGTTGTTTTTGGAGGNTTTGCACCAGAATCTCTNAAAAATAGNATTGAAGACTGNGAATCNAGTTTTGTTATTACAGCNAANGAGGGNNTNAGAGGGGGNAAAAANNTACCTTTACTCTCTAATGTAAAGAAAGCTATTGAAGGTAATAATTACATAAAAAAAACAATTGTAGTTAAAAGAACTGACTCTAATTCATATTTCGATGATCAAGTAGATATTTGGTATGATGATCTAGTATCAAATCAAGCTGAGGTGTGCGAAGTTTCAGAGCAAAAATCTGAAGATCCTTTATTTATTTTGTATACATCAGGTTCTACTGGTAAACCAAAAGGTGTTCTTCATAGTACAGCTGGTTACCTACTTCACACTTCACTTTCTCATAAAATAGTATTTGATATTAGGGAGAATGATGTTTACTGGTGCACAGCAGATGTCGGCTGGGTTACTGGTCACTCTTATATTGTTTATGACCCCTTATGTAATGGGTCAACAACTCTAATGTTTGAAGGAGTACCAACTTATCCTAACGCATCAAGATTCTGGGAGATAATTGATAAATTTAATGTGACAATCTTTTATACAGCTCCCACAGCTATTAGAGCTTTAATGGGGTTAGGTGATGATTTTGTAAATTCAACATCCAGAGAGACCTTAAGAATAATTGGGACTGTTGGAGAACCAATTAATCCTGAGGCTTGGAAGTGGTATTACGAAATTGTAGGGAAAAAAAGATGCCCAGTTATTGACACTTGGTGGCAAACTGAAACTGGTGGAATATTAATTTCTCCAATATCAGGAGTTACTCCGTTAAAACCTGGTTCTGCAACACTACCATTTTATGGTGTAAAACCTTCAATATTAGATAATGATGGGAAGGAATTAAAAGGTGAATGTGAAGGAAACTTATGCATAGATAATTCTTGGCCAGGAATGATGAGAACCGTTTATAAAAATCATAAAAGGTTTGTTGAAACATATTTCTCGTCATTTAGTGAAAGATATTTTACTGGGGATGGTTGTAAGAGGGACAAAGATGGTTATTTTTGGATAACAGGAAGAGTTGATGACGTTATTAATGTTTCTGGACATCGCTTAGGTACTGCTGAGGTAGAAAGTGCTTTGGTTCTTCATAAAAAAGTTTCAGAAGCAGCAGTTGTTGGATATCCACACGATATCAAAGGCCAGGGGATTTATGCGTATGTAACTTTAATGAAAGGCGAGCAATATTCTGAAGAGTTGAGAAAAGAGTTGGTCTCATGGGTAAGGTCAATCATAGGTCCAATTGCTGCGCCAGATGTAATTCAGTGGGCACCTAACCTGCCAAAGACGCGTTCCGGAAAAATTATGAGAAGGGTATTGAGGAAAGTTGCATGTAGTGAGGAAGATTCAATTGGCGATATCTCGACCTTAAATGAGCCGGAAGTTGTGGACGACCTTATAAANAATAGGCTTTAAATTTAAAAGTCGTAACAAATACCTTTCTTTTCCCAATCACCATACCTCGTGGGTTCNANACCAGAGGGACCTCCAATTTCCTTTGANTGTTTTTTTATTTTAGTTTTATATTTTTTTTGATTTTGATTTTTAGTCATTATGTTAATCTAAGTATATTCCTAATTAATGCAANAGATTATTGNCAAATTCAAGAGAAATAGCCAGNGAAATACTCCAAAGAATTTATAAAAAACAACATTTGGATAAAATCTGTGANAGNGAGCCAAACTTNAATAAATTAGATCAAAGNGATAAAAATTTTGTTAGATTAACAATATTAGAGACTCTCAGACGAAACATACAGATTGACTCTGTAATAAAAAAGTTTCTCACAAAACCATTAGAATATAAAAAAGTAAAAATTCAGAATCTTTTAAGAATTGCTGTATGTCAAATATTATTTTTGAAAGTATCGGAATATGCAGTTGTAAACACAAGTGTAGAGATTGCAAAAAAATATCAATTTCATAAATTAGTAAATGCAGTCCTAAGGAATGTTTGNAGGCAAAAAAAACAACTACTTAATGANTTTTGNAATCTATCAAATCTCCCAGTTTGGATCTTAGAGGATTTAAAAAAAAATCTAACATCTANAGAAATCAATGAGGTATCAAGAGTTATANTNAAGGAGCCCGAACTTAATCTAAAAATAAAAAAATCNCATGTAAAATTAAAAGATTGGGAATNAATCATGAATGGAAANTTTATNGANTCTGATNTATTACTTACAAATAATAGTGGGAAAATAAACGANTTTCCTTTTTTCGACAATGGNTNTTGGTGGGTTCAAGGATTNTCNTCTTGTCTACCAGTAAANTGNTTAGATAATCTTTTTCCTANCTNAAAGAGAAAAGAGATAAANNTTCTTGACGTCTGTGCTGCNCCAGGTGGGAAAACCGCACAATTAGCTGACTATGGTTTTAGATCTTTGTCAGTAGATATTTCCGAANANAGAATAAAGCAGTTAAAAACAAATTTAGATAGATTGAATTATAAACCAGAAATAATTTGCACAGATTTTTTAAATTATGATTCTGACCAAAAGTTTGATGCTATCTTGTTGGACGCTCCTTGTTCTGCTTCAGGTCTTATTCAAAAAAAACCAGAAATTCTTATTGCAAACAAACAAATTGATTTAAAAAAATTGGTAATTGAACAAAGAAGGCTTTTGGAACATTCTAAAAAATTTATAAAAAAAGGAGGTTATATTATTTACTGTGTTTGTTCAATTAACAATTGTGAAGGCTATGAACAAATCAAAACATTCCTAAAAAATAACAAGAATTTTTCTTCGGTTGATCATTTGGATAACATTAAAAAATATGGGAAAATAATATTTAAGAATATGCTTCAAATATACCCCAGACGATTTAAATTTTCTGATAATATTAATGGATATTTAGATGGTTTTTTTATTTCAATATTAAAAAAGGAAAAAAATAATTAGTCGAAATGATAAAAAATATTAATAAATACCTTTTCTTTAAAAATCCACTTTATCACTTATATTTATCTAGAAATTCCGACAAAGGATTTGTTCTCAACCCAAACAGTTTATGGTCTGGGAATAAAAATAATGGTAACAGAATAATGAAAGGATTTTTACGATACCAAGGAGAATCATTCCCGATAAAAAATTTTTGGAACAACAGTGCAAGCGATTCATGGAAAGATTACCTTAATAGCTTTATGTGGATTAGAGATCTTAGAACTATTGGAACAAATAGTTCAAGAATTTTACTAAGAAATTTTATTAAAGAATGGATTTCCAGAAATAAGTATTATTCCGAATCCTCNTGGAAGGATGAAATCCTATCAAAAAGAATCTTTAGTTTATTAACAAACTTATCTTTTTATTTTGATACAGCAGAAGAGGACTTTCAAAGGTACCTAATTGATTTTATATATATTCAAATCATTTACTTATTTTCAAAAGTTGAATCTAAAAATAATAATATATTTTGTCTTAAATCAAAGATATTAGCTACATTATGTATTAGAACTCTAGAAGATAAGAATATAAAATTTCTTAAAGAATTAGATTTTCTATTGAATGAAGATCTTTTGGATGACGGAATGTATCATACGAGATCCCCGAGCGAACATTTTTTCATTCTATGCTCTTTGATTGATATCCGAAACTTTTTAGGTACTGCAAAAAAAGAAATTCCAAAGAATTTAAACGANAAGATTGAAGATATGATTTCTGTTCTTAAGTATTTTAGGATAGCAGATGGNCAGTTGGCTATATTCAATGATCATGACCACATACAGTCAAAAAAAATTGATAATGTTATCAGAAAGGGAAGAGATAAAACAAATAAGATACCATACTTTCTTAACGAAGCTGGGTATCATAGAGTAGCTAAAAATAAGTTGATATTTATAATGGATTGTGGGCAGCCAAATAAACTTAACACTTATGCAGGTTCACTTTCNTTTGAATTTTCACATCAAAAAAATAAAATAGTAGTTAACTGTGGCTCTCCTTTTATTAACAATAAAAAATGGAACGAAGCAATGAGGTCTACAGCTGCGCACAGCACACTAAATTTAGATGAGGTCAACTCCTCTGATATATTTTTCAATAAGCTAAACAATACCAGAAAAGCGAATGTGTGGTCAGAAAAATATGAAGAAAATAATAATATATGGATCAACTCAGCGCACTCTGGATATAAAAATTTGTTTGGAATTATTCATAACAGGAAAATACATATTGACCCTGTAAAATTAATAATTAGGGGTCAAGACTATTTAGTTAAGCCAAAGAAGGATTATTNCATGACAGCAAAAAGGTTCTTTATCTTATTTCATATTCATCCTGAAATTGAGCTTAATGTAACCTCAAGTCGAAGAAAGGTTGTACTTAAACTAAAAAATAATGTTGGCTGGGAATTTATTTGCTCAGAGCCAATTTTAGAAATTGGCGATGGTATATATCTTGGTGAAGATAAAAAAGTTCAAAAAAACAACCATATATTAATCAGGGATAACGTAATTCCAAATAAGAAGATCAAATGGTTATTTAGAATTATTAAATAATTACAATGACCAGTAATTCTTCATATTCTTATTCCTAAAAATTCCCTTTATATCAAACAAAATACCATCTTTTTTTAGTAACTTCTTTATATGTAAAAATTTTTCTTTATAGAAAGTGTGTGGAACAGTGAGAATAATTGCATCAAACGATTTCTCTATTAAATCTTTGTACTTAATATAAGTATCGTCATTTATGAAAGGATCATTAATAANAANATCAAATTTAGGTTGTCGAAAAAAACTNANNAACTCAATAGCTTTAGAGTTTCTCAAATCAGGAACATCTTCTTTAAAAGTAACACCTAAAAATAGAATATTTGCCTTTTTTTTTAACCTTTTCTGTATTTCNTTAAATATAAATTTTGGCATATTATCGTTTGTTCTTCTACCGGATAAAATAACTTCGGGATCNACNNTTAGNTCTTTGGCCTTNTGGGAAAGATAGTATGGATCAACNCCNATGCANTGCCCNCCAACTANCCCNGGTAAAAATGGCAGAAAATTCCATTTAGTNTTNGATGCATCAAGNACATCNTAAATACTTATATTTAGTTTAGAACAAATTTTTGCAACCTCATTAATAAATGCAATATTTATATCTCTTTGGGCATTCTCAATAACCTTTGAGGCTTCAGCGACTTTAATGTTTTTAGCTAGAAATATCTCTCCCTCAGTAAGTTTACTATAAATATCAAATAATATTGTTTCAACTTTTTTATTCTGTCCTGATATCACTTTATTAATTTTATCTATTGTTCTTTTTTTATCACCAGGATTCACACGTTCTGGTGAGTAACCTAAAAAGAAGTCAACCCCTGACTTCAGTGANCTTTTATTCTTCTCCAGCTCCTTTGCACATATTTCTTCTGTTGCTCCGGGATAAACTGTACTTTCAAAAACAACAATATCTCCTTTTTTTAGAAGCTTTGATATTTTTTTACAAACATCCAGAAGCGGCTTAAAATCAGGATCTTTATTTTTATCAATAGGTGTGGGAACAGTTACTATAAATATATTACAACTACTAATATCATCTAAATTATTTGTAATTTGTAAATTTTTTTTTAAAGCTTTTTGTAACTGTGAATTTGTCACCTCAAGTGTTTCATCAATTCCTTTTTTCAAATCAATTACACGCTTATTAGATATATCAAAACCTTTAATCTCAAAGTGTGAGGANAGGTTTACTGCTAGTGGAAGACCAACGTAACCNAGTCCCATTATTGCTATTTTTTTTTCATTCATAGTTTTTTTTTGATATANTAGTGTTTTATCATGATTATTATTTACACAATCTTTTTATATTTTTTTTCTATATATGTAATTAAAAAATCCATTTTTTTTTTTAATAAATATTCTATCATCGATTACCCCACAGGCAGAAGTAATCACAAAATACCTACACCCAGGGGTGCTGGTTTAATAATCATACCAGTGGTAGCTATTTCAACCCTTATTTTTTTTTTACTTAATTGAACAAATTTTTTTTGAATGGATAATCATATTCTTGCTATGTTTTTTACTTGGAATGATATCTTTTATTGATGATATTAAAAATTTGGGTACAAAAGTAAGACTTTTTNNGCACTTTTTTATTGTTAGTCTATCACTCATAATTTATATCGANCCAATAACAATGAATTTATTTTCAGCACCTCTTTTGTATGAAAAGTATATTCCATTAATTATTTGTTTTCTCTTCGTATTTATTTTAATTTCATGGATGTGGATAATTAATCTTTACAATTTCATGGATGGTATTGATGGACTGACTGCGCTTCAAGTTTGCACTGTTGCNNTTTGTACAAACTTCTTGTCTATTTTAGGGTATATAAATGAAGAATATCAATATTTTAGTTTGATTTTATTTTCTGTTTACTTGGCTTTTTACCAATTTAATCAATCTCCAGCAAAAATATTTTTAGGAGATGTTGGCTCTATTCCTTCGGGTTATCTGGTTGGCTTTATAATGATCTCATGTTTATTAACTAATGGAATATTATTACCAATCGTAATAGTTAACATGTATTATATTCTTGATTCATCCATAACTTTATTAATTCGTTTTTATAAAAGGGATAATGTACTTGAGGCGCATAGTGATCATTTTTATCAAAAAATGATTAGGAAAGGGTATCAACATTCATATGTTATTAAGTGGATTTTTGCCTTAAATTCTATTTTGCTAATACTTTCATTGTTATCAATGAAATTGCCAATTATTTCTTTTATTTTTTCTATTCTGTTAACAACTGCATTGTTATACTTATTCTACGCTAAGAAGGAAATATGAGCTTTAGAATTTTTTTAACTATATTTCATGACTTGATAATTTTTATTTTTTCTTTTTTCTTGGCGCTATTGTTGAGACTTGAATTACAACTTTCCCTAGAGTTATTCTCTTCACTTTGGGTTTACTCTATTGGCTTTTCTATAATGAATATTATCATCTTAAACTTCCTCGGTCTTTATCATGGAATCTGGAGATACGCATCTATTCATGAAATTAATTCAATTTTTAAAAGTGTTTCAATTAGTACATTTTCTATAATTNTTGTTATTTTTTTAACTACTAGGTTAGAGGGAATCCCAAGATCTTTCCCTATTATTCTTATAATAATTTCTATATTTAATTCTATAGGGCCTAGATTGCTTTATCGCATAANTAAAGATTATTTAGGCTCCAATTCTACTTCTCAAATCCCCACACTTTTAGTTGGTGATTCATCATCCTCTGAAAATTTTATTAGACACACTAAAACGGATAAAAACTCTCCTTACAGGATCATCTCTATAATCTCTTTGAAAGAGAAGTCTGTTGGAAGGAGGATACACAACATTCCCATTGTTGGATCACTTGAAAATTTCAAAGGTATTAAATTTAATATTTTAGATAAATTAAAAAAACCACCAGAAAGAATTATTGTTTCAGACCAAAATATTGAAAAGGATGTACTTGAGGATCTATTTATTTTCGCAAAAAATAATGGTTTGGCAATTGGACAAATTAATAAAGTTTCTAATATTTCCATAACCAAAAATTCTTTTGATACTTCCCCAATTGTAATTGAGGACGTCTTGGGCCGAAAACAAAATGTTAATGATACTAGTAAATTAGTTGAGTTTAGAAATAAAACAATATTAATAACTGGTGCTGGCGGAAGTATTGGAAGTGAATTGAGTCGTCAAATTTTAAGTCTACAACCAAAAAATATTATTTTATTGGATAACAATGAGTTTAGTCTATTTAAAATCTCAAGTGAACTTAAGAATAAATGTACTTATACCTTAAGCGATATTAGGGATAAAATTAAAATAGATAAAATTCTTGCTAAATTAAAACCTGATTTTGTTTTTCACGCAGCAGCCTTAAAACATATTTCTTTTGTTGAGGAAGANCCATATGAGGCAATAAAAACTAATTTTTTAGCTACAGTTAGTTTATGTAAATTATGTATAAAGTATAAAATTAAAAAATTTGTTTTTATTTCTACTGATAAAGCAGTTTACCCCTCAAATATAATGGGAGCTTCAAAAAGGTTATGCGAAAAATTTATTCAACAGATTGCAAAAAGTGAATCGGGAACTAATTTTTCTATTGTAAGGTTTGGAAATGTTCTTGGATCAACTGGTTCAGTTGTCCCAATTTTTGAAAATCAGATAAATTTAAATACCGAAATAACAATTACTCATCCAAAAGTAAAAAGATATTTCATGACAATTAGGGANGCNGTTGAACTTGTTTTAATTTCATCTCAAATTAAAAATAGTAAAAATGGAAATATATTTATTTTAGAAATGGGTAAACCAGTTTTTATTAAGGATCTAGCAAAAAAAATGGTAAGTCTTTCTGGAAAAGATATTAAAAGTATAAAAATTAAATATACAGGTTTGAGAAAGGGAGAAAAGTTAGATGAACTGCTTTTCTTTAGTGAAGAGAAGATAACCAAAACCGAAATTAATGGTATTTTATGTACAACTACCAGATCTTTTCAGACGGATATGCAAAAATTTGAGGATTTTATAAAAAAGGCCAGTACTAATAAGAATGAAGCTCTAATCGAAGATATTATTAAGATTTTACCGGAATATAAAAGGTTAGGTTAATGATTAAAAAAATTATAAAGAAAGCCTTAGTTTCTGTCTCAGATAAATCCNATCTGAAAGTACTTGCTGATTTTTTATANAGAAACAAAATAGAAGTACTNAGTACCGGGGGTACNGCCAAAGAGTTAAAAANGCTTAACCCCAAANTCAAATTANCTGAAATATCANATTATACTGGATCNAAAGAAATACTTGATGGNAGNGTNAAGACATTACACCCTAAGATTCACGCAGGAATCCTTGCTGATAGAAATAACAAGNAACATATGATTGAGCTAAAAATGAATAGTGCTGATCCAATAGATTTAGTGGTTGTCAATCTTTACCCTTTTGAAAAAATTTCTTCAAATACGAAGAATAATGAGCAAATCTGTATTGAAAATATTGATATTGGCGGACCTACAATGATACGAGCAGCAGCTAAAAACTTCAAGAATGTGATAGTTTTGAGTAATCCAGACAGTTATCTACCTTTCATAAAAGAATTTGAAAAAAAAATGTCCGTCTCTGACTCTATGAGAAAAAACCTTGCAATAAAAGCGTTTGAAACTACCTCGTACTACGAAAGTGTGATTTCTAATTGGTTCAATAAAAAGAATTCAGATCCTTGCCAAGTTAAATCTTCTATCCCTCTTAAAAAGATTTCTAAACTACGTTATGGAGAAAACCCCCATCAAACCGGATCCTTTTATAGCTATGGCAATCATAAAGTGAAACAAATTAATGGTAAAGATTTATCTTTTAACAATATATATGATTTAGAATCAGCTGTATCACTCGCGAACGAATTTTCTGAAATTTGTTGTGTGATAGTTAAACATGGTAATCCCTGCGGAGTAGCTTGTAGCAAAATTCAACACATAGCATATGAGAAAGCTCTGGAATGTGATGAAGTTAGTGCTTTTGGTGGCGTAATAGCTTTTAACGCAAAAGTTACAGAGAAAACTGCAGAAATGATTAGCAAAATTTTTACAGAGGTGGTAATTGCACCAGATTTTGAATCGAAAGCTCAAGATTTACTCTCACAAAAAAAAAACCTTATCTTAATTAGATATAAAAGGTCGAAAAAATCTACTAAATTTAACATTAAGTCTACTGAAAACTTTATTTTAGTTCAGGAAAGAAATAAAAAAATTGTAGGGCAAAAAGACTTGGAATTTAAAACTAAGGAAATACCAAATAAAAAATCAATAAAAGATATGTTATTTGCCTTCACAGTTTCAAAATATGTAAATTCTAATGCTATTGTTCTTGCCAAAGACCTTAAGACAATTGGGATAGGAGTAGGGCAAACAAGTAGAGTTGATTCAACAAAACTAGCAATAAGTAAAGCTAAGAAAAAATATAAAGGNGATAANATTGTGNTAGCATCCGACGGCTTTTTTCCATTTCCAGATATNGTTAAGNTTTGCTCGAAAAATAATATTANGTATATTATTCAACCTGGTGGGTCTATCAATGATGATAAAGTAATAAAAGAGGCNAATAAATTCAANTTATCTATAGTATTTACTNATATACGACATTTTAAGCATTAAATTATTTTNTTTTAATAGTATATGGAATTAAAGANATTATNAAGAATANTGGTATAATTAACATTCCNAACCTAATGGAATCTGTAANATTAATTAATAATCCTACNGCTAANGGNCCCATCACAGAGCAAATATTTCCCAGAAATGAATAGAANGAAAANACTGATAATTGATTATTACCCTTTACTTTTTTTGAAATAAANCTTCTACTNGANGCCTGAATTGGACCAATAAAAAAGCCAATTAAAATTGCTATAAACCAAAATAATTGNGTATCTTTTACTAAAAANAAGCTTCCCGANAGNAAAGTAAGCATAATAACNCANAATAATACACATTTTTCAGAACCTAGCCTGTCNTCAAACCTTCCTAAAANNAAACANCCAAAAATACCACTTAANTTAATAAAAACACCCATTAAAAGAATCTCTGACTCTGAAAGTCCAAATAAAAAAGANGCAAACATACTTGCAAATGCAAAGATACAAACAACTCCATTATTAAAAAAAAAATAACTAATAATAAACCANCCTAGCGANGACGGCTTTAATTCTTTCAATGTATCCTTAATCAATGGTAAATAAAAATAGGATTTTTTTAAAGAACTTAAATGAGGGTATCCAAATATAAGGGTCCACAANCCCACAAATGGTCCGATTAGCAGAAATATTGATGGGGTTACCTGACTATTTCCCTCAGTAAATTTTAGGGATATTAAAACTATTAATAATGTAAGTAAACCACCCAAATATCCAAAACCCCAGCCTAGATTTGAAATTAAGCCCTTACTTGTTTTTGTAGCAACCTTATCAAGTGAAATATTATAAAATAGATTAACCACTTCAAAAGCAATAAAGGACAGAACTACTAAAACTAAGGGATAATATTTATTGCTCTCAGAATTAAAAAAAAACAGTGAACTAGAGCTCATTATCAAAATAAAGAAAAATACTGCAAAAAATTTAATATTAATTTTTCTTAAAGATGATGAGCTAATGAATAAAATTAATAAGAAAATAGATGCAGCTAGTAAGCTCCCTAATGATAATGAAAATCCCCATAAACTCGTTCCTTCANTANCNTCACCNACTATATNACGAGCATAAAATGCACCATAAAAGAATGTAATTACTAATGTAGGAAAGCTTGAAATTCCAAAGTCAAAGAGACACCAATCTCTTACTTTTTTGTTTTTGAGGAAAGAGATCAATTTGATTTATTTCCTAATTTCAAAATTTCTAGTTACAATATCCATTTTTTAAAATACATGGACTTACTGATATAGATTGGTCAGGTGTTGAAATTGAAATTCTTTCTGCAATAGCTGGGACTCTCCTGTGAGTTGTTCTCGAAGGAGTCCTGACTACACTTTTACCTGCAAAACCTGAATTTATTATATTTCTAATCCTTTGAACTGAATTAAATTTATGAAGAAGTGTTATAAAATGGCTTCCGCCAGTTAACGTATAGTTTGACACTGAGCCTGCAGAAGCTCCAGCTCCATTAGAAATTGATAAGGATAATAAGTTAATACTTGCGGATGTTCCTGGTCTTGCAGCGTTTATTGATCCTGAACCAGTAAGAGTTAAGCTTTCACCATTAGCAAGATTTGCAATATTTAATTCACTCGCATTCACTGTTAAGTTACCATCAGCTATTCGCGAGCCTCTCAGACTTACTGGCCTTTGCGTTACTGTCATTGATGCCGAGCCTAGTGTATAATTTGGATGTGCAGAAGCTAACGTGCCTATTGATACCCCTTTTGAACCAACAGAAGAAGAAGAAGTTATAGTCCCTGTTCCTGATAGGGTAACTGTATCTGAACCAACAACATTTGTAAAATTAGTAAATACTGANCCNCTTACTGCCAAACTTCCATCATAATGTCTTGANCCNCTGGCNTTGGTACTCCTAGGNTTTACATCGATTGTATGCGCNCCTCCNNTTAAAGTATAATTAGCCGCCTGAGAACCTGNCAGACTTAGTGTTCCTATTGATACTGTCTTATCAATACCCACACCCGTAGAACTCATAGCTCCAGTACCAGTTAGATTTAAAGAATGTCCTAGAACGGTGTTACTTATACCATTAGTTTTTAAGCTGCTAGCCGCAACATTAGTGTTGCCGTCATAAGTTTTTTCGAGGTCAGCGTTAACTATTCTTTGTGTTACTGACAATGTTATAGTTCCAAGCGTGTAGTTTGATGCGTTTCCACTTCCACTAGATAAAGCAAGTGAACCTGCTGTAACCGACTTATTATTTCCAACATTTGCACTTGATATACTTCCTGTACCACTTACTGTAAGTATTTCACTACCGACGCCAGTTGTAACGACAAGATCAGATCCATTGGCAGCAGTTGTCCCATCATAAATTCTTGATCCAGCTATATTAACTTGCCTAGAATTAATATCAAAGGTGCCGCTATTTAAGGAATAGTTAGAAGCCAAACCAGTACCATCAGTAAGTGTTAATGTTCCCAATGAAATTGTTTTGCCAGATCCAGCAATTGCTGTTGATACAGAACCAGTACCTGCTATTGCTAAAGTCTGGCTTCCAACTGTATTATTAAATGTATTGATATCCGAACTACTTACATTTGTGGTTGAATCATAAAATCTTGACCCACTAATTGTCACTGGTCTTTGTGTAACACTCATTTGATAGGTTCCTCCAACCAATGAATAATTTGAAGCTGTTCCTGGTGTCCCACTCACTCCATCTCCCAAACTCAATCCAGTAGTGTTTATTGTTTTATTTGTCCCAACATCTGCACCAGCTGCCAAAGTACCGTTTCCCGATAATGTAAGGTCTTGACCCCCAACAGTTCCAGAAATAGTTAAAGCACCTGATGCGGCAGTTGTAAGTGCATCATAAACCTTTGTTCCACTCAAAGAGATAGACTTTTCGTTGATATCTAAAGTTGCTGAAGACAATGAATAATTAGAGGCAACACCAGTGTTGTCTGTGAGTGTTAGGGTTCCTAGTGTAGCAGATTGTTGTCCAGTTGCTACATTCTCAGAAGAGACTGATCCAAGACCACTTAGTGATAATGTTTCCGAACCAACTAGATTGTTGAATATCACTGATAAATTTGTTGCATCAACATCCTTTGAATTGTCAAAATCCCTACTTGTTGTTAATGTAACGGAACGTGGTGTTACAGCAAATGAACCTCCACTTAGGTTATAATTACTTGCGGTGCCTGTTCCATTTCCTAAAGTTAAGCCGTTAATATTTATGGTTTTTCCACTTCCAACACCTTCTGACTCAAGAAATGTTCCACTACCAGATAGTGTAAGTGTTTCCCCGCCTGATGTATTGTTAAAAGTAGTTATATCCGTAGCATTTACTGCTTTAGAACCATCATATACTCTTGTTCCTGAAATAGTCACTGCTCTCTGGGTAATTGTAAATGTTCCCTCATTTATTGAATAATTATTTCCCAACCCTCCATTTGTCCCATCAGCAAGGGCAATAGTTGTTGAACCAACATTTAGTTGACCCGCACTTGCTAGATATGTACCCACATTAGCAGAATTTGTTACTACATCTCCT
>NHBS01000034.1 GCA_002167825.1 Pelagibacteraceae bacterium TMED13 | reverse complement strand
GGGAGAAAAAAATAAATTCTTACATAGCCATAGGAGCATTCATAGATGAGGTAATTAAAGAGTTGATTACCTTAAATTCAGATGAAAAAGTAGCAAATTTTCTTGAGAGTATAGCAAAGAAAGTAAGGATGGGAGTGTACAAAAAGAAATAGTCTAGGTGGAATATTTTTTAATTATTCTATCAATATTCTCGTAGCGAGGAGAATTATTTTCTATTTTTTTTAATAAATCTTTGGCTTTTGATGATAACTTTTTTTTGTGAAACAAGTGATAATCACTTTTAACGCTTTGAGATAGAACGCCTTTTTTATTTTTAGAATATTTATCGGACAATTTATAAAAGGTGTGCATTGATCTTTGGGAAACATTTTTTAGTACTTTTAATCTTGTATTTTTGGGATAGGCGTTATCTAAAACATCAGAATTTACAACTCCTTTAACAACGAACTGTTTTAGAAGTTCATAAGCTTGAAAGGATATAATATTTTTTTGCTTAAAAGAAGATTTATTAATTTGATTTTTTGCTATATTATATAAATTGATAAATACCATAAAATCAATATAATGTATTTAAAAAATAAATCAAACACTATATGTTGATATGAGCGTAGAAGACAAAATAACATATTATTTAGAAAAGTTAAATTTGGAACATTTTGCTCCGTATTTAAACAGCACTTTATACCTGGCCATACTGGCAGGTCTATTTTTTATATGTATTTTATTATTTTTTATATTTTTGTTTAAAACAAAAAAAACTGACATTCCAAAGCGTAATAACTTAAAACCAAATTTAGAGGAAATAATTGATAGAAAAGAAATAAAGATTAATGATGATAACGAATTTGTAGATGTTTTAGTAGCTATTGAAGAAGAAATGCTGGCCATAAGAGAACTTTACGTTGGTGGTTATATTAGTAAGGGTA
Source organism: Pelagibacteraceae bacterium TMED13 (assembly GCA_002167825.1). Classification (GTDB taxonomy): domain Bacteria; phylum Pseudomonadota; class Alphaproteobacteria; order Methylaequorales; family Methylaequoraceae; genus TMED13. The sequence continues at coordinate 28,157 of NHBS01000034.1, read as the reverse complement.
TATACATATCTGAAACTGATAGACTTTACGAAAAAGCCAAAGTTTTTGGACTATAGCTATAAACTTATTTTTTAATACATTTGGCTGTCTCATTATTTTTTTCTTTAAGTAATTGGTTAACTGTACCCTCAAATAGGATATTTCCTCCTTTATCGCCTCCTTCTGGGCCAAGATCAATTACCCAATCAGAATTCTTAATAACATCCATATTATGTTCAATCACAATTACAGTATTTTTATTTTCAACAAATTTATGTAAGATCTCTAATAGTTTTTTAACATCATGTGAATGAAGTCCTGTCGTCGGTTCATCTAAAATATAAAGGGTTTTTCCAGTTGAACGCCTGGAAAGTTCTTTAGCTAACTTTATTCTTTGAGCTTCTCCACCTGACAATGTAGTAGCGGATTGACCAATTTTGATATATTCTAATCCAACTTTTTTAAGAGTTTCTAATTTATTTGATATTGAGGGTATTGCTTTGAAAAAATCTAGTCCTTCTTCAACAGTCATATTCAAAACATCATGGATACTCATATTTTTAAATTTAATTTCTAATGTTTCTCTATTAAATCTCTTACCTTTGCAAAGATCACATTTAACAAACACATCAGCAAGAAAATGCATTTCAATTCTATTAACACCATCACCTTGACAGTTTTCGCACCTTCCCCCTTTAACATTAAATGAAAATCGACCGGGTTTATAACCTCTAGATTTTGATTCGGGTAATTGAGCGTACCACTCTCTTATAAAACCAAAACAACCTGTGTAGGTAGCAGGATTTGATCTTGGAGTTCTCCCTATTGGACTTTGGTCAATTTCAATTATTTTATCAATGTATTCATATCCTTTTATTTCTTTATATTCCAACGGTAGATGGTTTGAGTTATTTACTTTTTTAGATAAGGCTTTAAAAAATGTTTCAATTATAAGAGATGATTTCCCTCCACCTGATACACCTGAGACAGTTATAAAATGTTCAAGTGGAAATTTTACATTTAAGTTTTTAAGGTTATTTCCCTTTGCTCCTAAAATCTCAATATATTTCTTTTGGGTAATATTTTTCACTGGAAAACTTATTTTCAAATGTTTTGAAAGATATTTTCCTGTCAAACTTTTTTTATTTTTTTGAATTTCTTTTGGTCTTCCTTTTGCTACTACAAAACCTCCATTTACTCCTGCGCCGAGCCCAATATCAATTATATAATCTGATTCCATCATCATTTCTTCATCATGCTCAACTACTATTACAGAATTACCGAGATCTCTGAGTCTTTTTAAAGTATTTATAAGTTTTTTATTATCTCTTTGATGTAAACCAATTGATGGTTCATCTAAGACATAAAGTACACCCGTTAATCCTGACCCAATCTGTGATGCTAGTCTTATCCTTTGACTTTCTCCACCTGATAAAGTCGTTGAGCTTCTTGATAATTGAAGATAATTTAATCCCACATTATTTAAAAATGATATTCTATCAGTTATCTCTTTGATAATTTTATCTGCAATTTCTATTTGATATTGTGTAAGGTTTTCTTTTAAACATTCAAACCATTCGAGTGCATTTGCTATAGAAAGTTCTGTAATTTCAGATATATTTTTTTTATTAATTTTAATTGTTAAAGCTTCTTTTTTTAACCTTGCGCCCAAACAGTCTTCACAAGAAAATTTACTAAGATATTTATTTAGTTCATCTCTTTGCCATACATCTAATTTTTTTATTTTTGTTTCAAGAAAGCCAATTATCCCAAAAAACCTCTTGTTATAACTCCATCCTGAAAATCCCCCATTAACAAAAATTTCTGAACCATCGCCATATAAAACTAAATTTTGTTGTTCTTTAGTTAAATCTTTCCATTTTTTATTAGGATTTATAGAGTATGTATCACAAACTTCGTTTATTAACTCAGTGTAAAAAGAATTACTTTTATTCCATGGAAGTATTACGCCCTCCGACATAGATAATTCTGATTTACCAATAATTAAAGCTGGATCAAACTTTTCTAAATAACCTAAACCATCACAATTTGGANACGCACCNTTTGGACTATTAAAAGAAAATAATCTGGGTTCAATTTCNTCGATNGTAAAACCAGANATCGGACAAGAAAATTTTGTTGAAAAAATAAAATCTTTTTTTTTTTCTACATCNTNAAAGTAAATNACTCCNTCTGAAAGACCTAGNGCTGTCTCAANAGACTCGGCTATTCTATTTTTATAATTTNNNTTAGGTTGTAATCTATCTACAACAATTTTAATATTATGTTTATTNTTTTTGTTTAAATCTGGNAANTCNTGNGATTCNTAATACTCTTCATCNATGATAAATCTTATNAANCCTTTTTTGATAAANTCCTTAAGTTCTTTTTTAAATTCACCTTTTCTATTATTTACAACTGGAGAAATAAGATGAAANTTTGATTTTGNATCGAATTTGAGAAATTCATCCACAATCTCTTGAACACTCATTGATTTTATTTCTTTACCTGTTTCTGGAGAATAAGGTGTTCCGATTCGAGCAAATAAAACTCTCATATAGTCGTATATTTCAGTAACAGTTCCTACCGTTGATCGTGGATTTTTTGATGTAGTTTTTTGATCTATAGATATTGAAGGTGATAAACCTTCAATATGATCAACGTCAGGTTTCTCCATCATATTTAAAAATTGTCGAGCGTAGGAAGATAAGCTCTCNACGTATCTTCTTTGTCCCTCTGCATAAATTGTATCAAATGCTAGTGAAGANTTTCCTGAACCNGATAANCCACTGATAATTACAAATTTATTTTTTGGAATTTCAAGATTAATATTCTTAAGATTATGNTGACGGGCACCTACAATTTTTATGTAATTATTTCTTTTCATTAGCTTAACTTTTTTTTTAAGATTTATATTTTATTTAAATTAATTATGATATGATAATTTTTATTTTTTATGACAGGTACAGTTAATAAAGTTATTTTAGTTGGCAGATTAGGTTCTGACCCAGAGATAAGAGTTTCCCAGGAAGGAAATAAGATAGCTCGGTTTTCCGTNGCTACAAGTGAGTCCTGGAATGATAAAAATACTAATGAGAAAAAAGAAAAAACTGAATGGCATAGANTTGTTGTTTTCTCAAAAGGTCTTGCTCAAGTTATAGAAAATTATGTAAAAAAAGGATCTCANGTGTATTTNGAGGGTCAGCTAAGAACAAATAAATATACAGATCAAGCAGGNATAGAAAAGTTTTCAACAGAAGTACATCTTACTAATTATAATTCTGAATTTAAAATGCTGGATNCNAANAATGATAATNCNTCTTTTAATNCTCCAAATGATAATNCNTCTCTTAATTCTCCAAATGTTGAAAATTCAACTNATAACAAATCNAATGATAAAANGCCTGAAGCTTTTGATATNGANGACGACGTTCCCTTTTAATTAAATTTATTATGATTGACGATAGTAACCCNGAAAACCCAGAAATNTTTAAAGAAAAAGATAGTATNTTTATAGAGAAAGAAATGGAAAATTCTTTCCTAGATTATGCNATGAGCGTAATTGTTTCCAGNGCTCTTCCNGATGTTTGTGATGGACTTAAGCCAGTTCATAGAAGAATTATATATGCTATGAATGAGTCTGGATATACTTCTGGNAAACCGTCCAGAAAATCTGCAAGAATTGTNGGNGATGTGATGGGTAAATATCANCCACATGGGGATTCAGCGATTTATGATGCGATGGTTAGAATGGCTCAGTATTTTAGTATGCGTGTACCTTTAATTGAAGGNCAAGGAAATTTTGGNTCAATGGATGGTGATTCAGCTGCNGCTATGAGATATACTGAGGCTAAACTTTCAGTTATATCAAACTTTCTTGTAAATGANATTGATAATGAAACNGTATCATTTAGAGAAAATTATGATGGTACNGTAGTTGAACCAGTAGTTTTACCNGCAGAATTNCCAAATTTATTTATAAATGGTTCTGAGGGTATTGCAGTTGGGATGGCAACAAAGATTCCACCTCACTGTCCAAATGAAGTCATTGATGCATGCTNTNAAATAGTAAATAANCCTANTNTNACNGAAGAGGAACTTTTAGANATAGTAAAGGGNCCAGACTTTCCTACTGGTGGGATAATAATAGGTAAGTCAGGTATCAGNGATGCATATCTTAAAGGTAAAGGATCNATAATGATTCGTGCTAAAACNTCAATCGAAACATCTAAAAAAGGCAAAGAATCNATAATAATAAGTGAAGTTCCTTATTCNGTAAAAAAATCATATTTGATAGAAAATATNGCAAGAGTTGCCAAGGAAAAGATTGTTGAAGGTATTTCAGAGTTAAGAGATGAATCTAATAGAGAAGGGGTAAGAGTTGTCATCGATCTAAAGAGAGATATACAAGCTGATGTTGTTTTAAATCAACTATTTAAATTTACACCGCTTCAAACTAGTTTTGGAATTAATTTACTTGCACTAAATAATGGAATTCCAGAACTTTTAAATTTAAGAAGATATTTAAACCTATTTACCAAATTTAGAAAAGATGTAATCTTTAAAAGAACTAAGTTTCATCTTAATAAAACNAGAGATAAGGCTCATCTGCTTCTCGGNCTATCCGTTGCTATAGAAAATATTGATAAAATNATNACAATAATAAGAAATTCAAAAGATTCTANCCANGCTAAAAATAGTCTAATGACAGAAAATTGGAAAATNCCAGATGATTCTTTTATTNTTGATTTCATTAAAGATGANGATGAAAAATTAATACAAAATGGATATTTTAAATTTTCCGAAGCACAGTCTAAGTCAATTCTAGANATTAGGCTTAGTAAGTTAACAGGTTTGGAAAGAAATAAACTTACTGATGACTTNAANGAGTGTGTAANATTAATAGAGGAATATTTAACAATTTTATCTTCAAAATCAAAATTAAACGAAGTTTTGTCNNAAGAGCTCCTTGAAATTAAAACCAAAATAAANTCTGAGAGAAAAACTGAAATATCCGAAAATGAAGAAACTATNGATGACGAATCTTTAATAAGATCNGAAGAGGTAGTCGTNACACTTACAAATACTGGTTATATAAAAAGAGTACCTTTAAANTCATATNGATCTCAAAAAAGAGGTGGAAAAGGNAGATCTGGNATGACCACTAAAGAAGAAGANTTTGTTAATGAAGTTTTTGTNGTTAATACCCTAACNCCTCTTTTNTTTTTCTCNTCTCAAGGTTTAGTCTATAAAATTAAAACATACAAGNTACCCATTGGTAGCCCAACTTCAAAAGGTAAAGCTTTNGTNAACTTGTTACCGTTGAGATCNGGAGAAAAAATTACAACAACAATGCCTTATGATATAAATCAAAAGAATATAATTTTTGCTACTTCTAANGGAAATATNAGAAGAAATAAATTAACTGATTTTCANAATATTAATGTAAATGGAAAGATNGCAATGAAGTTAAATNNTGACGANATGCTTGTGAANGTTGTNACATGTTCGGAGAGTGATGANATCTTCNTATCNACAAGNTTAGGAAAATGNATCAGNTTTTCNTGTAAGGATCTAAGANTTTTCTCTGGNAGAGCNTCTGTCGGNGTAAGAGGTATAAGNTTAACNGATAAAGATGCNGTCATNTCNCTAGCAATATTAAACGGNATTAATTTTAATGTTAATGAANGNGATGAATATTTAAAGATTTCCTCTTNATTAAGAAAGAATGAAAAGATTGAAAAAATAAATATTGATAAAGATAAAATTAATGAGTTTAAGAGTAATGAAGAATTCCTTTTAAGTGTTACTGATAAAGGTTTTGGTAAAAGAAGTTCAGCTTATGAGTATAGAAAAAGTAATAGAGGAGGGCTTGGAATAGCGAATATGCANCTAAGTCAACGTAATGGTAATGAAATTATAGCNTCNTTNCCNATCAAAGAAAATGATCAATTAATGTTAGTAACAAATAATGGGCAATTAATAAGNTGTCCGGTTAANGATGTTAGAATAGCTGGAAGACAAACTCAAGGTGTAACACTATTTAATGTTTCNGAGACTGAGAGNGTTGTGTCTGTAGCTAAACTNGAAGANAATGAATAAAAAATATATAACAGGAATATATCCTGGAACATTTGATCCAATAACTTTTGGGCATCTTGATATTATTATTAGAGCCTCTCATATAGTAAATAAATTAATTATAAGTGTAGCAGAAAATATACATAAGAANCCGCATTTTNGTATNAAAGATAGNATAGANATGATNGATGAATGCCTNAAGAAAGAAAAGTTAAATTGTGCTATTAAAGTTGTTGGCTTTNATAATTTATTNGTAGAACATGCTAANAANTTTGATGCTCAGGTAATAATANGAGGNTTAAGAGCTGTTGCAGATTTTGAGTATGAATTTCAAATGGCAGGAATGAATGCTAAGCTTGAACCCAATATTGAAACAATTTTTTTAATGGCATCTGAGAGTTTACAACTTACTTCAGCTAGGTTTGTTAAGGAAGTTGCGTATCATAATGGTGAAATAAAGAATTTTGTTCCAAAAAATGTTTTAAAGATGTTTAAAAAAAAAAGGAGTTAACATGAAAAAGATTTTTAAGTTATTTATGTATTGTTATTTTGTTCTATTTTGTACAAAATTAAGTGCAACTTCATCACCAACACTTCATATGGTTTTAGATAAAGGTGTTGTGGTTATAGAAACTTTTACTGACAAAGCACCAAAAACAGTAAAAAGAATTGTAGAACTTGCAGAAAGCGGCTTCTATGACGGACTTACTTTTCATAGGGTAATTTCTGGTTTTATGGCCCAGGGAGGTGATCCTGATGGCAATGGAACAGGAGGAAGTGGAAAAAATCTAAAGGCTGAATTTAATGATATTAAGCATGAAAGAGGTATTGTTTCAATGGCTAGAGCAAATGACCCTGATTCCGCAGATAGTCAATTTTTTATTTGTTATGATGAACTCCCTTTTTTAGATGGAAAATATACTGTATGGGGAAAAGTTATTAGTGGGATGAATTATATTGATAGAATACCTGAAGGAAGAGGGCAAAATGGTCAAGTTTTGAGTAACCCAACTAAAATATTAACCATCAGAGTTAAATAAAAATTATTTTGTTGTTAAATCCTTTGAATTTTATTATATCCTAAATAATATAACAATTGTGCGCCCGTAGCTCAGCTGGTAGAGCACTCCCCTTTTAAGGGAGTTGTCATGAGTTCGAACCTCATCGGGCGTACCACTGAAAAAATGATTGCCAGATTAAAAAATTATCTTTTTACCGGAATACTCGTAACTGGGCCTGTTGTACTTACATTCTGGATTGTATTTTCATTAGTTAAACTTTTTGATCAGTTAGTAACACCTCTGATCCCAATTTATTTAAACCCCAACACTTATCTACCACGAGATATTCCAGGTTTGGGACTTATTGTTTTAATAATTTTTTTAGTTTTCGTAGGAGCAATTACTGCAAATTTTTTTGGTTCATGGATTTTAAAAAAGACAGACACATTTATATCAAAAATTCCTTTGATAAAAACTTTTTATAAAACTATAAAACAGATTCTAGAAACAATTCTAAAAACTAACTCACAGGCATTTAGGGATGCGGTTTTGGTAGAGTACCCAAGAAAAGGTGCATGGGTTATAGGCTTTACTACTGGAGAAGTTAAAGGAGAGGTTAAAAAAAAACTTAAAAATAATCTAGTAAATGTTTTTATTCCAACAACCCCTAATCCAACCTCGGGCTTTCTTTTAATGATACCAAAAAATGATCTTAAATATCTGGATGTAAGTGTAGATGAAGCTATCAAAACAATTGTATCAGCAGGTATTATAGAACTAAACACTAAACAGAAAAATAGTTCATAAAGTTTTCATTTCGATAAAAAACTTCTCTTAAAAAATCAATTTTCTCTTTATTTTGATTATAATTTCTTACTAAGTCTTCAGAAACTTCTTTTGATTCTATTATCAATTTTTTATCAAAACTTGGATTGAAGAACCTCCAAACTGGAATTCCAGATTGATTAGTTCCAAAAAAATCACCAGCACCTCTAATTTCAAGATCTTTTTCAGCTATTTTAAATCCATTTTCCGAACTTTTTAGTATTGATAATCTTTGTAAAGTTCCCTCGGATAAATTATCACTGAAGATTAGCACACAATTTCCTTGTAAATTACCTCTAACTATTCTGCCACGTAACTGATGTAACTGGGCCAAACCAAACATTTCAGCTCTTTCGATTACAATTAATGTTGCTGATGGTATATTAACTCCAACCTCAATTAATGTTGTAGATACAAGAATCGAAATTTTTTTATTTTTAAAATCATTCATGGTTTTATTTAATTCCTCTTTTTTCATCTTTCCGTGAATCATTGAAACTTTATTGTTAAAAACTTTATTAAGATACTGGAATCTAGTTGTCACTGTTTCTTTAGAATTAAGTTCTTCATTATTAATTGTTGGTAAAATCCAAAAAATTTGCTCATTCAATTGAATCTTTCTTTTAATACCTTCGATTAAACTTTCAATTTTTTCAATATTTATAATTGTTGTAATAACTTTTTTCCTTCCTTTGGGCTTTGTTTTAATATCTGAAATGGAAATTTCTCCATAGATTACGAAAGACAAACTTCTAGGGATAGGTGTTGCTGACATAATAAGAGTGTGGCAAAATCTTGATTTATCGAGAAGCTTTATTCTTTGTTTTACACCAAATTTATGTTGTTCATCAATAATTATTAGACCAAGGTTTTTAAATTTTACTTCGTTATTATAAACCGAATGCGTTCCAATTAAAATTTTAATTTCGTCATTTAAAATTAATTCATAGATATTCTTTTTAGATTTTGTTTTTCCGGTAAGCAGGCATATTTGGTTGGCAAATTCAGGAAGGTGCTCACAAAAATATTCATAATGTTGTCTTGCTAAAATTTCTGTTGGCGCCATCAATACTACTTGAAAACCATTCTTAATTACGTCCACACTAGCTAATAATGCAATAATTGTTTTTCCTGACCCTACATCACCCTGAATAAGTCTATACATCCTAAATTTTTGCTTAAGATCGCTTTGAACTTGATTTAAAGCTTTGATTTGGTCAATTGTTAATCTAAATTGCAGTCTCTTTATAATTTCTTTTGAGCAAGAAAAATCTTTAATTGATATATCATTTTTATAAAAATTAAATTTCTTCTTTAACTCATAAAATGTTAAATAACTAGATAACAACTCATCAAAAGCTATTCTTGTTCTAAACGTATTCAATTCATTCTTATCAAACACCTTATTAGGCTTGTGAATATTTAATAATGAATCTCTAAATGAATACCAATCATATTTTTCTATAACTCTTCTTGGAATCCATTCTTGCGGAAAATTATTGTTAGAGAATGATTTAATATTATTATTAATTACATTTCTAAAGATTTTTTTATTAATTCTTTTTCTTGATAAATCATATTCGGGATAAATATTTTCATACTTATTGATACTTTCGTTACTTATGATGTTTAATGGATGGATTATTTGGAACGAACTTTTAGACACCTCTAATTTTCCTGAAACTCTATAAGTATTACCTTTTTTAAGAAAGTTTTTTATTTGATTCTCATATAAATTAAAATAAAGAATATGAATTCTCTGTTTATACATATCCTCACAAATAACAATAAATGGTGATCTCCTATTGTATTTTTTTATATAATCAACAACTTTTATATCCAAGGTAACAAGGCTATCAATATACTTTAATTCTAATTTTTTTATTAAATTTTCTTTAATGATAGATAGTGGGAATGTTATCAATACATCGATAATTCTACTACCAAACTTTTTAATGATATAGCTTATACTTAAGTTTTTTCTTTCATATAAAAAACTACTAAAAATATTTTTACTTTTTAAATCTTTCATTTACTATCTTTTTAAATAATAAAACATATGTCTGATCATTTTAAGAAAAAAATACTACATCGAGCAAAATATAGAGGTATTAAAGAATTAGATATCATCTTTGATAGATTTGTAAAAAAGTATAGTAGAAAACTTTTGGATGATGAATTTTATGAATTAGATAGAATCTTAAGTCTCCCAGATCAATTATTATTAGATATTATATTAGGAAAAGAAATAATTCCTGCCAACTTACAAAGTAAAACATTAAAAAATTTAATTTTAATTAGTTATGAATGGTCTTGAAGACTTCACCTTTAAAGATGAATTTAATAGCTTTAAAGTAGAAGGTTCATCAATATCCCTCTTTTTAGTACTAAAATATTTAAAATCTCCACAAAAAAGAATAGCTTTTTTTGCAAAGAGTAATTCAGATGTAGAGAAAATTGAGCAATCTATTAAATCATTAAATACCAATATTTTAACTTGTACATTTCCATCTTTTGACTGTAGTTTTTTATCAAATCTGTCACCAACCATTGACAATAAAAGACAGCGAATTAAAACTTTATATAATCTGTATCAAAATAAAGAAATGATTCTTATTTCTTCTTTAGAGTCTTTGGTAGAAAAAACAATATCAAAGAAATCATTCATTAATTCTGAATTAGTTTTAAGTGTTAATTCAGACATTAATTATACTAAAATAATTGAATTTTTAAAAAAAAATAACTTTGAACTTGTTGACTTTGTAACTAATGCTGGAGAATATTCAAAAAGAGGTGAAATAATTGATATTTTTTCACCTTTGAGTAACTATCCTGTTAGAGTCTTTTTTCACTTTGAAAATATAGAAAAAATTAAAAAAATATCAATTAACACGCAAGAAACATCAATTGAGATTGATAAGTATGAAATTTGTCCACCCTCAGAATTTATATTTAATGATGAAAATATTAGTCACTTTAGAAAGGAATTTAGAGAACTAGAATTAATTAATAAAGATGATTATTACCAATCAATATCTGAAAAAAACATAATTGAAGGATCAGAGCAATTCTTTCCTATATTAAATAAATCACTTTCTCCATTAACTGATTATATAGTAGATTTCAAACTTTTTTTTTACAGTGATTATAAAATAAATTTTGATAAAGCTTATAAAGATAAATTGAGTGAATACGGAATAAATAAAAAATATTTTCTTAATGAATCAAGTTATTTATTTAACTTTCAAAATCTTGATAAATCTCTAAAAAAATTCAATTTAAATTTTGTTTCAGATTTTAGCATTTATACACAAAATATTTTAAATTTTTCAGATCAAATTCTCCTTCCTAAAAAAAGAGAAGATATTCTAAGATTAATTAACACTAAAGGAAGCATAGTCATTTTTTGCTTTGACAGTATTACTAACGAAGTAAAGTTTAAAAATTTTGCAAGCCTGGCTAAAAAACCTTTAATAAAAATAAATAATCTTTTTACGGACAGAATATCTTTTGGATATATTTATTATTTTAATTTAAAAATAGATCAAAGTTTTAAAGTCAAATATCAAAATATTGATATTAATTTTATATCAGATAAAGATATATTTGAAAAAATTACTCAAAAAAAAACCCAAACTCCAACAGATAACTCATTAATAATTAAGGATTTTTCAAAACTTAAATCTGGAGATTTGGTTGTCCATATTAATCATGGTGTTGGACAATATATTGGTCTAAAAACTACAAAATTAAATGAAATTGAATATGAATTTATTGAAATACTATATCATTCAAATGATAAGTTATTTATTCCCATCCAAAACCTTGAATTAATATCTAAATATGGAGACTCAGATGGTAAAGTAACTTTAGATAAACTTGGTTTAAGTAATTGGCAAAAGAAAAAAGCTAAAATTAAAAATAAAATTAAAGATATAGCTAATGACTTAATTAATGTAGCTGCAAAGAGAGCTTTAGATAAAGGTGAAGTTATTGATTTAAATTCATTTGAATATGAAAAGTTTTCTTCACAATTTGAATTTACAGAAACATCTGATCAAATCAAAACAATTAATCAAATAAGGGAGGATTTGTATTCAGGTCAACCAATGGATAGATTGGTTTGTGGGGATGTTGGGTTTGGAAAAACTGAAATAGCGATGAGGGCATCGTTTATGTGTTTATCTGCTGGATATCAAGTTGTAATGATTTGTCCTAAAGTTTTACTAGTAAATCAACATTTCAAAACATTTAGTGAAAGATTTAACAAATTTAATTATCGAATATCAAAGATTTCTAGATTTGAGAGTAATAATGAAAAAAAAAAAATTAAAGAAGAATTAACAAAGGGCAAAATAAATTTATTGATTTCAACTCATGCAATTTTTGCTAATGATGTTAAATTTCAAAAGCTTGGCTTAATAATTATTGATGAAGAACAAAGTTTTGGTGTAGAGCAAAAAGAAAAACTTAAAAGATTTAAACCTAGTTGTCATGTTTTAACATTAACAGCAACACCAATTCCAAGAACCCTTCAATCCTCAATTTTCAAAATTAAGGATATTTCCCTAATACAAACACCTCCGGTTAATAGATTAAATATCAAAACTTATTTGATGATTGAGGATTTGTTGGAAATTAAAAAAATAATTTCTACTGAAATTAATAGGAATGGACAGGTTTTTTATGTTGCCCCTAGAATATCTGATCTAGATAGCATTAAAAAAAAAATCCTTAAAAGTGTTCCAAATATTAATTTAGCTTGTATTCACGGAAAATTAAATAGTTCTCAAATAGAAAAAATTTACAGCGAGTTTTTTAATAAAAAAATTGATGTACTTCTTTCAACTGCAATGATTGAATCTGGTTTAGATCTTTCAAATGTCAATACTATAATTATTGAAAAACCTCAATTATTTGGTTTATCACAACTTTATCAATTAAGAGGCAGAGTAGGTCGTTCTTCTATTCAGGCATATGCTTACTTAATAGTTAAAAATATACAAAGTTTAAGCGAGGATGCAGTGAAAAAATTAAAAATTATCTCCAAAATTGATAAACTAGGTGCAGGATTAAGTATTGCATCAAATGATTTAAGTATAAGAGGAGCTGGAAATATTATCGGTTCTGAACAATCTGGCCATATAAAAGAAGTAGGTGTTGAATTATATTATAAAATGGTACAAGAGACCATAAATGAATTGAAAAATATATCACCTGATTCTGATGAATGGTCACCGAATATAAATCTTGGATTTTCAATTAATATTTCCGATAACTATATAAAGGATTCCAATCAAAGATTATCCTTATATAGAGAATTATCAAGTATTAAAGATTCAGATCAACTTGAAAACATGAGAATTTCCTTACTTGATAAATATGGAGTTCTATCAAAAAATCTTAAAAATCTTTTAATTGTTATTGAGATAAAAATTATGGCAAAAGAGTTGTTAATTAAAAAAATTGATGATACAAATGTAGGGTTTGTTTTAGAGTTTAAAAGTAATACAAATTTAGATATTTCAAAAATCTTGGAATATGCAATGTCAAATCCGTCTATTTTAGAACTCAAACCAAAATCAAAACTTATATTTAGATCAAATTGTGATAAAATAAAAAAAGTAAAAGATTTAAAAAAATTTTTAAAATTTATAAAAACTAATTTTTATTTAAAATGAATACAACAATCAATAAACAAAAAAATACTTTTTCTAAAAATGATATCTATCCTTTAATTGAAGGGGTGGACTTTTTTATCAATTTATCTTTGGTTACTTATCTTTGCTCATACTTTCTTCCTGAAATAGAGCTAAGATTATCAATATTAATAGTTACTTCTTTCGCTTTGTTTTCATACTTTTCCAAACTATTTATATTCAAAATATCTACATTTGTTAAAAAAAAAGATTGAGAAAATTAATATTAGTTTATATTTGTTTTTTGCTTATCTATTGGTAATAATAGCACCATCAGGCGAATTAAGTATTTTATCAATAATTATATTTCTTTTGTCAAGGTTCATAATTGGTAATTGCTTTGCTTTGACTTATCTATCCCAAAGTAATCAGGTTTTTCGAATAGAAAAACTAAAATATTGGTTTTTATTTTTGTTGGGTCTAATTTTAGGTTCAATTGTTCTATTTTTAGTTAATGAAACTTTTTCAAATAGTGATTTAAACAATTGGGCTTGGAAAATTATTTATTTATTCAATTTAATACTAATATTTGCTACATTTATGTTTTTTTTCAAAAATGAATATTTCAAGTTAGATACTATTAATCAGTTATTAATTGATAATACAAAAAAATATAAAGCAGTAAAGTTATTGCAAATTATTCATCTTTTAATACCATTCTTTTCATTTGTGTTATTTGCTAGTTCTGAGTGGTTACCTAAATTTTCCAATCCAAATAATATGCAGTTCTTGCAATACGATTTTGTCTTTTTATTTTTAACCATAATGCTTACTATCTTCATAATTCCTTTATCTAATTTGATAGGAAAAAAACAATCAATTAAATTCTTTTTCATAACATCTATAGTTATATCATTTTGTTGTATTTTCTTTGAACATTCATCTTCTTATAGCATAGATTTAGCAAAGCTATTTTTATCTCTTTTTTCTAGCTTCTCACTATGTTTATTTGTCATTGAGTTTGATAGGCAAAAATTAAAAAATGAATTGTTTAAATTTAATTCATTTAATTTAATCACCTCAACATTAATTATAATTATCCCGATGATATTTTATGCTTTTCTTAACTTTAGTATTAGTTATAATGTATTATACTTACTATTTACTATTATAATGACAATAAGTTATATATCTCATATTTATGGCAAAAGATAAAAAAATATCAGCATCTCATATTTTAATTATGCACACTGAATCAAGAAATAGTGAATCTAAGCTTTCAAAAAATGAAGCTCTAAAACTTGCCAACAATTTACATGGAAAATTAAAGAAAGATCTTAGCCTTTTTAAGGATCTTGCTATAAAACATTCAAGTTGTTCCTCAGCACAGTATGGAGGAAGTTTGGGTGAGTTTGGAAAAGGAATGATGGTTAAACAATTTGAAGAGGCCGCCTTTGCCCTTGGAGTTAATGAATTAAGTGAGCCAATAGAAACGGAATTTGGATATCACTTGATTAAAAGAGATAACTAAATAGTTTTATTTACTTAAAAATGCAATATCTGAAATTTTAGTATCTCCTTTATAAGTTTCAACTTTTTTAATATTTTTAAAAAGAAAATTTTGGTCAGCTGTTGATAGTATTTCCGATTTAAAATTTTCTTTTTTCTTAATTTTTCTTAATATTTCATCTAATAAAAGTTCTTTTCCATTAGAATTTTCTAGTTCTTTGAAGTATTTTGGAGCATTAAAATCTTCAATAATAAAAATTCCTGAACTATTTAAATATTTTAGAAAAAATTTCAGACTATTAATCATATCTTTTAGAAAATGTGAACCATCATCAATAATTATTGTAAATTTTTTATTTCTAAATTTTTTTTCAAATATATCTAAATTTTCTTTATTGTTTATATTACAATTTACAAATTCAACTCTTTTGGATTTAAATTTAAACTTAAAATTTTTATCTAGCGCAAAAAGTTGAGATTTTGGAAAAAATTTTTGAAAAGATGCTGTTGATGCTCCTTCCCATGTTCCAATTTCTAAAATTGAGAATTCTTTACTCCTGTATTTATTTAATTTTTTTTCATAAAACTTAGCAAATCCATGTCCTTTTATTTTTTTTGAGTTATTTANATAAGGATCAAATATATCAGTTCCTTTATCTGTNCCAAAATAATTAAAAAANTCATTTAANGAATAGTCTTTATTTAATNCTAATTCATCTAAATTTATTTTATCTNTAAAATTAAATAATATTTGTTTATAAAATCTAGTAATTTTTTTCATGAATAAAAATTATTTCAAAAAGATTAATTAACAATTTATAAAAAATCAATAATAAAGAAAAAAATATAAAGTTTAAAATTAACTTGCTTATTCAGTTTTAATATGTGCTTATTCAATAAANAAAANNAATCTATNATATATGACAAATTTCAATACTCTTGGTATCTCCAAGGAAATACTATTTAATCTTANAAATTTAGGATTAATAAATCCAACCCCAATCCAAAAAGAAGCNATTNTTCCTGCTTTAGAGGGAAAAGATATTCTTGCTAATGCTAAAACAGGAACAGGAAAAACTGCTGCTTTTGGTATTCCATTGATTCAAAAACTTCACGAAAATAAACAGGTTACTTCAGTTATTCTCACTCCAACCCGAGAACTTGCNCTGCAAGTTGATAAACATCTNAAAGATTTAATGGGAAATAATANTAAAGTTAAGTCATTAGTTATAATTGGAGGAGAATCTATCCAGAAGCAAATTAAATTTATTAGAAATAAACCTCAATTAATAATTGGAACGCCGGGAAGGATTTGTGATCATTTAAACAAAGGTACTTTAGATCTAAATAGAGTGGGTTATTTAGTCTTGGATGAAACTGACAGAATGTTAGATTTAGGATTTTCAATTCAAATAAAAAAAATACTTAAATATCTCCCTAAAAAGAGGCAAACTCTTCTTTTTTCCGCAACTATTCCGAATAATATTGAAAAAATTTCACAAGAATATCTTCAGCATCCAATAAGAATATCAATACCTGATGATAAACTAATATTAACAAATATTGATCATAATGTTGTTAATCTAAATTCTAGTGAGAAATACGATAAATTACTCGAAGAAATTGATTCAAGATCAGGAAGTATTATAGTTTTTATGAAAACCAAACATAGTTCGAAAAAGATGTGCTTAAAATTGCAAAAATATGGTTTGTCTGTTAATGCAATTCATGGAAATGTAAGACAAAGTAAAAGAATAAGTATTTTAAATAATTTTAGAAAGAAAAAATATAGAATTTTAGTTGCAACAGATGTTGCTGCAAGAGGTCTGGATATTCCTCATATCAAACATGTAATAAATTATGACCTTCCTCANAATTCAGAGGATTATATTCATAGAATTGGAAGAACTGCAAGGGCAGGGTCATCTGGTGCCGCAATTTGTTTTGTAACAGAAAAAGATAAGAAACTTTGGAAAATTATTAATAAAAAGATAAATCCAGAGAANACAGANAATCAANAATATAAGAAGAATGAAGAAAATAATCCTAAAATTAAACTTTTTAAAAAAAAAGGTTCTAAAACTAAATATTTAAAAAATAAAAAAAATTCTAAAAATAAATTTCAATCAAATAAAAGTTTATACAAAGAAGATAGAGAAGTTAAAACTGAACATTTAAAAAAAAAAAATAATAATAAAAAAACCAATGATAGATTTAAATTTAGAACAAAAAAAATAAAAAAAGGATTAATAGATAGCGATGAACAATCGAATGAAAATAATCCTAAAAAGAACAAAAAAAGGCAATCTTTCCTTAAAAAAAATGAAAAAAAAAGAAATTTTTCATTTAAAGAGAATCAAAGTTTAACTGACCAGAATAATTCTCAGAAGTTTAAGAATAAGAAGAAAAATTTTAAAAAAGATACAACTAATAGTAAAAAANCATTTTTNAAAAAAAAAAAATTGAGAAATAATGCGAAAAAAAAGATGTAGTTTTTTTATTTTTTTTTAAATTTCTAATGCTAGACATTTATANNTTTAAATTGTTAAATTAAGGCTAATAATCTTAATTTTTTTTAATNTTGGAAAATACTTTTANTATAAATTTATTTGCNTTAATAGCTTTTTTACCTATTCTTCTTTCTGGAATTCTATTAGTAGGATTTAAAATTTCTGCTAAATNTACTATGCCCATCATTTATATCATCACATTTATCATTGGGTTTTACTTTTGGGGCATGACCTTAAATCGTATATTAGCCTCTTCTCTTCAAGGATTAGTTATAACNGTTAATATACTTTGGATTATTTTTGGTGCAATAATGCTTCTTAATACACTTAAATATTCTGGAGCTATC
This sequence comes from Pelagibacteraceae bacterium TMED13, assembly GCA_002167825.1. Classification (GTDB taxonomy): domain Bacteria; phylum Pseudomonadota; class Alphaproteobacteria; order Methylaequorales; family Methylaequoraceae; genus TMED13. Next base: position 10,266 of record NHBS01000034.1, on the reverse strand, counting down.
AAAACAATCCGTCAGAATTTCAGCGGTGTGAGCGATGATAGACGTGTTCAGGTAATTCTTATTGCTTGGCTACTTGGCTGTTTTATTGAAGGAGCATCCGGTTTTGGAACACCTGCTGCTGTTGCAGCACCTTTAATGGTTGCTATTGGATTCCCAACACTAGCTGCTGTTGTTTTTGGAATGATGATACAATCAACTCCTGTTTCTTTTGGTGCAGTAGGCACTCCATTAATTGTGGGTGTTCAAGGTGGCCTTGACAAATCAAGTTTAACACAAAATTTAAATGAATTAGGATCTTCTTGGGAATTATTCTTTGATATTATCATATCAGAGGTTGCTTTAATACATGCAATTTGCGGCACATTAATGCCGTTAATACTCGTAATTATAATGACTAGATTTTTTGGATCTAACAAGTCATGGACTGAAGGGCTGTCAATATTTAAGTTTTGTATTTTTGCAGCATTAAGTTTTACCATTCCATACTTACTATCTGGAATATTTCTTGGACCAGAGTTTCCTTCAATAATTGGAGGTTTTATAGGATTAATAATCGTTACATTTGCTGCAAATAAAAAGTTTCTTCTTCCCAAAGATACCTGGAAATTCCCAACAAGTTCTGAGTGGCCAGATAGATGGAATGGAGACTTTATTATTAAAGAAAAAGTAAGAAATGATAAGAATATATGTAGTCTTAATGCTTGGGCTCCTTATATATTTTTAGCTATTTTACTTGTATTATCTAGAATGAATGAGAAAGTTAAAAGCATTCTTTTATCCGTTAAATTTGAATTCAATGATATTTTTAATGAATTGGAAATAAATGCCAGTTTTGCAGGCTTATATTTACCTGGTGGTATCTTAATTTTTGTATGTATTATTACTTTTTTTATGCATAAAATGACTTTAAATCAAATCTCAAATTCAATTAAAGATTCATCTAAAAGTTTATTAAGTGCAGGTTTTGTTTTAATATTTACAGTCCCTTTAGTCCGAATAATGATTAATTCTGGAGTTAATTCTAATGAGTTGGTAAGTATGCCAATAGCTATGGCTCAAAGTGTATCAAATTTTTTAGGTAAAATTTATCCTTTTTTCTCCCCAACAATTGGAGCTATCGGTGCTTTTATTGCTGGATCAAATACAGTTAGTAATTTAATGTTAAGTCAATTTCAATTTGAGACTGCAAAAATATTAGGAATATCTGGTGCATTGATGGTTGCCTTACAAAGTGTTGGTGCGGCAGCAGGTAATATGATTGCCATACATAATGTGGTGGCTGCTTCTGCTACAGTTGGTTTAGTGGGTAAAGAGGGTGATGTTATACGTATTACAATCATACCACTAATTTATTACTTATTACTATCTGGAATCATTGGAATTTTATTTTTTTATATTTTTAACTTTCATGACCCTCTAATTATTTAAAGTTAATCTTTAAGCTTTAAAGAATAATAATATAAATTAAATTATATTTAAGGTGTTATTATGGATCCAGTTACTCAAGGGGTATTAGGAGCAAGTCTTGCTTCAGTTATATCTAATAAGAAAAATTTAAAAACTGCAGCTTTTTGTGGACTGGTTGGAGGGTTGCTTCCAGACTTAGATATTTTAATAAGATCTGAAGAAGATTCACTACTTTCAATTGAGTATCATAGACATTTTACCCATTCACTACTTTTTGTTCCATTAATAAGTTTATTAATTTCGTTTTTATTGTTTCCAATCTTTAAGAAATATCTTCCATTTAAAAAAATTTATATTTATTCAACTATTGGTGTTTTATCTCATGGATTACTAGATGCTTGTACAAGCTATGGCACTTCACTTTTATGGCCAGTTTCTGATATACGGATATCATGGAATATAATTTCAATTATAGACCCTGTGTTTACATCTATAATTATTACATTTTTTTTCTTATGCATCTTTTCTAAGTCGATAAAATTTATGAAAATTGGACTTACTTTATCTTTTTCCTACTTATTTCTATGTTTTATCCAATACCATCAAATAAAATCTTTTGTACTTAGTAATTCAAAAGATAGAGGACATAAAATTGAACGTATCTTACTTAACCCAACTATCGGGAATAATATACTTTGGAGAACTATCTATCAATCTGATGGATACTATTTTATTGATGGAGTTTATAAGCCAATCTTCTCAAAAGCAAAAATAATTAATGGAACCAAAATAAAAGTAATCAACAAGGAAACTATTTATCCAGAATTAGATCAAAATTCAAAACAAAGAGAAGATATAAGAAGGTTTTCGTATTTTTCACAAGATTATATTTTTTTACATCCAGACTTCGATGATGTAATTGCTGATTTGAGGTACGGAACACTACCATATGACTATAAATCACTGTGGGGTATAAAAATAAATTCTAAAAATAAAGATCAACATGCTAAGTTTGTTAGTCTACGTGACTTCAAAANGAAGGATTATGAGAATTTTTGGAACCTTCTTAAAGGTAATATCNTACAAAAAAAGCAGGAGGTTTCGAATGTTAAAACATTTTCTGGTCCCATGGGAATGGGTCTAGCTAAATCCTATGTGCAAAATAACCAAAAAATATGTATTTACAATACAATTAATGGACAGGATGAGTTGATTTTTCAGAATACTGAAAAAAAATGTCCNAAAAATTTTGAATGAATTGATTAAAGAGTAAGAATAAATTAAAAANGAATAAATAAATCTTAANCTTTTATAAAACTTCAATAAAAAACTATTAATTTTTAAATTAAAATGAATTCTCAGATTAGAAATATTGCTATTATTGCACATGTAGATCATGGTAAGACTACTTTGATTGATTCTATATTTAAACAAAGTGGAATCTTCAGAACTAATGAAAAAGTTGAGGAAAGACTTCTTGATAGCGGAGATCTTGAAAAAGAAAGAGGAATTACAATTTTAGCAAAACCAACATCCGTAGTTTGGAATAATACAAAAATAAATATTATCGATACACCAGGTCATGCTGACTTTGGGGGAGAAGTTGAACGTGTACTTTGTATGGCCGATGGAGTGATTTTATTAACTGATGCTTCTGAGGGACCTATGCCCCAAACAAAATTCGTATTAGGTAAAGCACTTTCTCAAGGCTTAAAACCTATAGTGATAATTAATAAAATTGATAAAAGAGATAGTCGCGCCAATGAAGTGTTAGATGAAGTTTTCGACTTATTTTTATCCTTAGACGCAACTGATGAACAACTAGACTTTCCAATTTTATATGCATCAGGTAAAGATGGTTGGTGTGTGAAGGATATAAAAGAAGAAAAAAAAAACTTATCACAATTATTAGATTTAATTATAGAAACCGTTCCTCCACCGAATTCAAATATTAATGAACCATTTACGATGTTAACAAGCCTTTTAGACTCAGATCCCTTTTTAGGAAGATGTTTAACTGGAAAAGTTGAGAGCGGTTCAGCGAAAGTTAATGATTCTGTTAAAGCTATAAACCTTGAAGGCGATGTCTTAGAAAATGGTAGATTGACAAAACTATTAACCTTTGAGGGTAATAAAAGGGTTCCTGTAACTGAGGTTAGAGCTGGTGATATAATTTGTATAGCAGGATTAACAAAATGTTCTGTTGCAGATACTATTTCACATTTATCTATTAACAAACCCATTAAATCTACTCCGATAGATCCCCCAACAATGTCTATAACAATTACAGTCAATAGCTCTCCTTTTGCTGGCCAAGAAGGTAAAAAAGTTACCTCAAACATTATAAGGGAAAGACTAATTGCTGAATCAGAAACTAATGTAGCTATAACTTTCAAAGAAAATGAAAAAAAGGATTCATTTGAAATTGGTGGAAGAGGGGAATTGCAGCTTGGAGTTTTAATTGAAACAATGCGTAGAGAAGGTTTTGAGTTGTCAGTATCTAGGCCAAGAGTTTTGATAAGAGAAGAAAATTCAACTAAATATGAACCAATAGAAGAAGTTACCATCGATTTAGATGAAGAATTTTCTAGTAGTGTGATTAATTCAATGAATAAAAGAAAAGCAGAAATGATAGAAATGAAAACATCTAATTCTGCTAAAACTAGAATTATTTTTAAAGCTCCTTCAAGAGGNTTAATAGGTTATCAGAGTAAATTCCTAACAGAAACAAAAGGAACAGGTGTCCTGAATAGAGTTTTTCATTCCTATGAGATATTTAAAGGTGAAATACTAGAAAAAAAGAATGGTTCACTAATTTCAACTGAAACTGGTCCAGCTGTTGCTTATGCAATCTTCAACTTACAAGACAGAGGTGTCATGTATATTGAACCTCAAACTAAAGTATATTCAGGCATGATAGTTGGAGAACATAATAAAGATAACGATTTAGAAATCAATGTCCTAAAAGGGAAACAGCTCACAAATGTTAGAGCCTCAGGAACTGATAAGGCAATTATTCTTGTCCCACCGTTAAAAATGAGTCTCGAAGAAATGATTTCAAATATTAAAGACGATGAATTACTTGAAGTCACCCCTCAAAATCTTCGATTAAGAAAGAAATATTTAGATTCAAATGAAAGAAAAAGGATGAAAAGTTCAAAGATCAACTAATTTTTAACTAATTCAGCATTTTTCAATCGATAAAACATATTATATTCATCATCTTTAGCTACTAACTCAAGCTTTCCCTTAATATTTACGGCATCATAGGAAAAAAGCACTGGTTTTTTTGCATGAACCTCAATTAGTAAGTTCGATTGGGTATGAGGATGATAAGGACAACTTAATGGGAAAGGCCCTAATAAAAATAAACTTTGCTCATCACTTTGTTCTAATGGAAACATATAACCTTGAACTAATATATCTTGAGAGTCCAGTTTTAGAATTTTGTCTGAGAATAAGGGACGATAACCAATATACTCNTGACCATCCTCATCATTGAATGAATATTCATTCATTTCAGTCTCACCAAAAATATTCCAAGATGTACCACCTTTTGGGAGTGTTATAAAATCATCAACATACTTTAATAACTCATTTTGTTGCTCTATAAAATCTTCATTAATACTTTCCTGATCCAAAGAATTTGTGGAAAAAGGTAGTAGAAAAAAAGTAAATAAAATTAAATTAAATCTGTGAATCAATTCAAAAATCTTTTTAGTAAGTTTGTATAATAATATAATTTATTATTGAGTTAATTGTTTTGCAACACTTACTTTTGATCCTTTGTAAGCAGGAAAAAAGGCAGCACAAAGTCCAGCTAAGANTACTAGAAAAATTATAATCNCTANNTCAAATGAAAATTNAAATTTCGCATTAGAGTTATTTAATGGAGCAATCATATCCACAAGGAAGTTGAACACTAAAAAACTTGAGCAAAGACCAATTATTATTCCAAAAATTACTATTATAANTCCTTCAAGAGAAATAATTTTAAAAACTCGTGCTTTTGAATATCCAATGGCTCTTAAAATCGCNAAATCACGAAGTCTATTTTCAAAATTACTTGCTAGTCCAGTAAATATACTCAATACAGCTATTAGCATGATTATAATTGATAATAGTTTAAAACTCTTAGAACCTAATCCTAACATAGTAGATAGNCTTGTGATTTCGAAAGCTGGATTAGCAGCTTGTAATTGACTTTCTTTATTAATTGATCTTGGAAGATTAATATTAGCTATAGGNCTTTTTGTAGTGATCAATAATGATGTNATTTCTGGTTNGATAAAGNCTTGATTATTANTTANATAATCATCCATGTGCTCANTGTGATGATCATGATTATCAGTTTTNTGCTTATTTTCGTNTAGCTGATGCTCNTGTTTCTCATGTTCATGCTTATCATGCTCNTGNTNATGATTATGTTGTNCATTATCCTTAATATCTTGNCCATGAATTTGTAATACTGACTTCACGGATGTCAATAACAATCTATCTAAAACTGTACCTGTCGGTTTTAAAATNCCAACAACTNTGTATTCTCCATGNTCATGCACATCATTGCTATCTANTAATCCATGAGATCCAGAAAATTTTTGATTTAAATTTATTTTGACTGATGAACCTGCTACAACCTCAAATACTTNTTGCCAATTTCTTCCCTTNTCTAATTTTGCACCATAATGTTCTATATATTCATGTGTAGTTCCNACAATTCTATTATTTTTCCAATTATCACCTAGTGCTAAAGGGATAACTTTCTCAACAAGCGGATCTTNNGATATTNTTTTTAGAGAACTAAAGGGNATGTTNCCTGTAGGAAGNTCTATGTGATAAATAGAGGATAAAACAATTTGCAGAGGACTACCTTTTGCTCCAACAACAATATCTATTTTTTTTCCATCATTGTTAAGTCTANTTTTAATATGATTTTCAAATTGAACTAAAATAATACTTATTGATATCCCAAAGGTTGTTAATAAAACAGCNAGAATTGTGCTTGAAAACCTTGACTTCAATGATANNAATACNAAATTTAAATCGCTCATTATTTGATCACCATTNCGTTTGAAAAAAANTTTTTAACTCGATCATCATGAGTGCAAACAACTAAGGTTGAATTATTTTTATTGACATGTTCGAAAATCATTTTCATTACTATCTCAGTATTTGAATCATCTAAAGCTGAAGTTGGTTCATCAGCAAATATTACTTTTGGATTATTTATNACTGCTCTNGCGATTGCTACACGTTGNGCCTCTCCAAAACTAAGATTTTTAACCTCTTGGTTANTTTTTCCAGAAAGACCNAGTTCGCTAATCATTTTATCAACATCATAAGAATTTAATTTATCTTTAACTAAAGCTAAATTTTGCTTAATACTTAAGTATTCTATAAGATTTAATTTCTGGAAAATAAAGCCAAAATTTTCTGCTCGTAAACTATCCAAGTCCTTTTCACTTAAAGTGGAGTATTTTAACCCTTCAAATAAAATTTCACCTTTAGAAGGTTTTAATAAACCTGACATTAGATTCAAAAGTGTAGTTTTACCCGAACCTGAATCCCCTAAAATTAGTTGATGTTCTTTATGATTTATATTAAAGGTATTCCCTTTAATAATTTTTTGGTTATCAACCTCGTATTCTAAATTTTTAATTTGTAAAATACTTTTGTGTTTCATAATTGTTAAATTGTAACATGTTATCAAAATTTATAAAACTAATCACACTACTTAACTTAAAATTTATATGTTAAGTCTGCAATTTTTTATTTATTATTGAAATCAGTTATAACTACCTATGGACTTTTACGAAAGCTTTACTAGATTAATTATATGTCTTTAGTTTTTAAATTTATACTATTTTTCTTCATTTTTATAAATCATAGTAATAGTACAAATTTACCCAAATGTAACGGTGATTACAGTAAACATTGCTCAGGATCCATTATCCATAAAAATGGAGAAAAATATGTTGGTGAAATTCAAAACTATAAATATCATGGCAAAGGTACATATCTTTATTCAAATGGAAATATATACATAGGTGAATTCAGTAATGGAATTCAAAATGGTAAAGGAAAATTTTCATTTTCAAATGGTGACGAGTACGAAGGAACTTTTAAAGATGGTTTGTTTGATGGTGTGGGACAGGCAAAATTCTCTAATGGAGAAGAATATATTGGACAATATAAAAATGATCTTCCCCATGGTAAAGGTACCCAAATTTTCTCAAATGGAGATAAATTTACTGGCGAATTTAGTTATGGTGTTAAAGAAGGGTTGGGAGTACTTATTTATCAAAATGGTGATAAATACGAAGGAGAATTTAAAAATAATATGTTTAACGGAATTGGTGAAATGATTAAGAAAGATGGAACAAAAGAAAAAGGATTATTTAAGAATCATATATTCGTTGGTGATAATTAATTTTCAATAACTTATTACGTATATTATATAAATCATCATTAATAGTTCTATGTCGTATGTAAAACTAAAGAATCTCTATGAAGAATATAGCTTAATAAACGATATCAATGGATTATTAAGTTGGGATATGGCTACATATATGCCAGTAAAATCTAGAAAACAAAGAGTTAAACAAATTAAAAAGTTATACGATTTCAAAGATAACATTTTTAATGAAATAAAAAAAAATGAATTGTTTAAAAAAGTAGATAAATCAAAATTGAGTAAATTAGATAAATTAAATTTTGAATTAATGAAAGATAAATTTGATTATTTTAATTCTATTTCTGCTGAAATGATTAAAAAAAAAGCTGAATTATCTATTGAATGCGAGGGAAATTGGAGAGAGGCAAAAGAAAAATCTAATTTCAACCTTGTTAAAGGTTCTTTAAAAAAACTTGTCAATTTAATTCAAGAAGAATCAGAAATATTATCTCAAATAAAAAATAAAAAAAAATATGACTGTTTACTCTCTAAATACGATAGATCACTTGAATCTAAAAATTTATTTAAAATTTTTTATAGAATAGAAAAATTTATAAAAAAAAAATTACCTTTAATTGAAAAAAAGCAAATGAATAAAGATTATCAATTAAAAGACTTCTTAACAGAAAACGATCAATTTGAATTATCAAAAATCTTTATGATGAAATTAGGCTTTGACTTTTCAAAAGGTAGAATTGACAAAAGTCTTCATCCTTTCTGTGGAGGAAGTACAGATGATATAAGAATTACAACAAGGTTTAACGAAGAAGACTCATTTTCTTGTTTCGATGCTTTGATGCATGAAACTGGGCATGCTCTATATGAACAAGGATTACCAAGTAAATGGGCACATCAACCTCTAGGTTACGCCGGTGGAATGTCTTTACATGAAAGTCAATCACTCTTCATTGAAATGCAAATAGTAAAATCTAGGCATTTGAGTAATTTTATTTATAAAACACTAGTAAATAAATTGAATAAAAATTCAAAACTTTGGAGTTCAGAAGAAATCTATAAAATTCGTAATTTAGTTAAGAAAAATTACATTAGAGTTGATTCAGATGAAGTACACTATCCTTTGCACATCATTCATAGATTTAACATTGAATATAAAATTATCGAAGAAAGTGAAAANATAGAAAATTTACCTGATTTATGGAACCAAGAGTTCTTAAAAATTATGAATCTCGAGATTACTGATGACTCAAATGGTTGTTTACAGGATATTCATTGGTATGGAGGGGATTTTGGTTACTTTCCTACCTATAGCATTGGCGCATTCATTGCAGCGCAATTAGCAGCAAAAATAAGAAAAGACATATCCAACTATGATACTTTGTTAGAAGATGGTAATCTTAAAGGTATAATAANATGGCTTAAATCCAATATTCATAGTCAAGGAAGTATTCATAAAATTAACCCTTTGCTAGAGTTAACCACCGGTGAAGCTCTTAATCTTAAATACTTTGAAAATCATATTACTGATAGATACATTAATAATTTGGTGTAAACATAATTGTAAGGTTTAAATTTTCTTAGGAATCTAAATATAAATTTTTAGTATGATTAATTTTATTAATGTCGTTATAAAACGACTTATCGTCTAATCTCATAAGAATTGACGAGTCACCTTTTAATGCAGATTCTGGTGTTCGATGAAGTATCCCTTCTTGACCACCACGAAATATTGCAACATCCCATTTGTTTAAATTACTCAAATAAGATTTGTTTTTTATAATTCTTTGATTTGATTTGCCTTCCATGAATGCTTTTCGATTTGCACCTTCGTTTGGAAGTAATTCGGTACCTTGACCAGCATATGTAACTAAAAGTCTATATGGAACCATATCTACGTGATATCTTTTACAACCTCTCTGGGTTCCAAGCCAAAAGCTTATTTTTTTATCATCTTTAAATTTACAGAATACTTTGCATATATTACTCATATCTAATAACCAATTTTTATAAAATTCGGTCTTTTGTAATCTTTCAGATATTTGTGGATTAAGTATTTTTTTTATATCTTTTTCAGTTGTATATTTATTTACAATTCCTCTTACAGAAAAAGGTGACATATAAATATTCTTAAAAAAAGTATCAAAANCTTTTGGAACTTTGCGCTCAAATATAGCTATTTGACCTTTTCTTAATTTCAAGTCGTTTANATTATCTATTTTNTTACANTTATANATCATTAACTANANNATAGTTTCTGATAAAAANANAGAACTATTCAAAANATAAAGNAANCTNGCNATTANAATGTTTGTTTTAATTCTTCTTTTAGTATCATCACANTCATCTTCATNACAACAGTNNNCTAANTCAGANCATTTNATTTTTTTATTATAAATTTCAAAAGATATAAGTGATAAAAACATTAATGTTGTAAGCGCAAATAGATA
>NHBS01000033.1 GCA_002167825.1 Pelagibacteraceae bacterium TMED13 | reverse complement strand
TGTCATTCAAGATGTTAATTTATAATATAATGATGAAAACTTACAGTAAAAATTTTAATGAAAACAAAAAGAAAAACCGCAAGTATAATTATCATAGGAAATGAAATTCTTTCTGGTAAAACACTTGATACAAATTCTAACTATATCGCCAAAAAACTTAGGTTGAAAGGTATTAAATGTAACTCAATAAATATCATATCAGATGATGAAAAAGTTATAATTGAAAAAGTAAATAAACTAAAAGAATCTAATGATTATATTTTTACCACTGGTGGAATTGGCCCGACACACGACGACATAACATCAAGCTCTATTTCTAAAGCTTTAAAATTACCGTTTGAGATAAATATTGAAGCTCGAAATAGGTTGGAAAAGCATTATTCAGATGAAGATTTTACTCAGGCAAGACTTAAAATGGCATACATGCCTAAAGGTTCAAAGTTAATCGATAATCCAGTAAGTATAGCTCCAGGTTTTATAATTGAAAACATACATGTTTTTCCTGGGGTTCCAAAGATTTTAGAGGTAATGATAGACGAATTTTTTAAGAAAATAGATAGCGAGGCTTTATTTTACAAAAAAACAATTTCAACTATTTTATCAGAAGGAGTAATTGGTGATTATCTGAGTGAAACACAAAAAAAATATAAAGATTTAGAGATAGGTAGTTATCCATATTTTAAAAAAAATGCATTTGGAGTTTCGATTGTCTTTATTGGTGATAATGAAGAATTAATTAATAAGTCATGCCTTGAGGTTTTTGAGTATCTAAAAATTAAAAACGGAAGGCCTCAGTTATTTTAGTTTATCCTTTAAGCTTTTTTTTATAAATTCTTGGTATATATTTTCTGTTAAATTTTTTAAATTCTTTTTCTGCCAATTATTTAATGAATCAAGAAAAATTTTTTTAATATAATCATCAGAAAAGTTATTTTTAGGATTGTCTCTTTTTAATTCACTATTTTTATTAACGTAATGAACTTTATTCGATTCAATCTTTTTGAATTCAAGATTAGACCAATCACCAGTCCTACTATTTAAATTAAAATCTAACTTTTCATCAATTAAATCTTTATTAATGTCAATTGAACTTTTCTTTTCTATTGCAAGATTATTTTTGATTTCATTACCTTTTTCAGAGTCTTCTAATTCGTTATGTGCGTCTTGAATTAGATTGAAAATAGATTCAAGAACATCATCAATTTTTCTTTTTTTATTCATTTTATAAATTTTTTTAAAAATTTAATATATAATAACCTTAAATTTTAATAATTCACAATCTTAGTTTATTTTGACTTTTATGGATATTTTGAAAATTTTTGAGGAGAACCTTTCTTATTTGGCTATAGGTGCTATTTTATTCATTATTTTATTAGGTTTAAGAAAAAATAAAGATAAAAAACCTTTAGATTTAGTCGAAAAAGAAGAACCTATTGAACGTAATGTTGATATTGATGTTTTAAAAAAGTACGAAGAGATATTGATAGTACTTAAAGATTTGTACAAACAAGAATTAATTGATTCTAACTTATATAAAAAAAAAATTGAGCTAATAATTAAAAGAATAGAGGATATTTTTGGAAAAGATTTCGATTCGCTTCCACGCTTTCAACAAAAAATAGTTATGGAATCGCTTAAAAAAGATATACAATCAAAAGTAAAATTAAAAGTAAAAGTAAGTTCGGATGTTGCTGGAGAGAAAAGTATAGATAGCTTAATCGATGCTGTTGATAAAAGAATTAATAGAGGCAAAAGAATATGAGAAAAAAAAACTCTGATATTATTGATGAAGTAAGAAAGTCGGTAGGTTCGAAAATTTCAAAAGTTAAAAACACAGATGATAAAGAGTTATCTGATGATTTAAAAGAAAAAGATATGATAAAATCAATAGTTGAAAATTGGCTTGAAAAAAATGCAAAAGAAATTACAAGGGATATTCTTCACAAAGAAATAAAGGATTTATTTAAGTAAAAATTATTTAACTTTAAAATTTAAATTTTAAGATAAAACCTTTTGTATATTAGTTTTTATTTAAACGTGTTTATATCGTTGTCCAAATAGGATTTAAAATCTTTACCAAATTAATAAATTTTTTATAAAGTTGATAACTTAATCATCTAAAAAAATATTTTTTATAGTCTTGAGTTTTTTGACTTTCTTCACTCCAAAATCACCTTTCTTCTAAATGCCTTTCTATTTTATTTGAAAATCACCTACACAAACCTTAGATTGAATTTATAAAAATTTCTAAAAGGCAGTTATGTTTCTTGTTTAATTCATTATTCATTATGATATAAAGGATTCAATATTAATAAAATTACTAGGGAAAAACGGATAAAATGAGCTTGACTTCAATCACATTTATAAGTTTAAAGATCGTCTGTAATTCCCAGTTAGTAGGACTTGCGAGCGTGCTGAAATTGGTAAACAGACAGGACTTAAAATCCTGCGGGTGGTAACACCCTTGTGGGTTCAAGTCCCACCGCTCGCACCATTATTGTTATGTTNAGAATTAAAATTTTATCAGTNACTATTTTTNTGTTTTTATCTCTNANTGCTTTNTCNCAGGCACTTGAAGAAAAGATAGAAAAGTTCTTNCTTGAAAATCCAGAANTTATCTTAAAATCTTTNCAAAATTTTGAAGAAAAAAAAGCTAAAGAACAGGAAGTAACTAANGAAAAGATAATTAATGAAAATNTAGATAGTTTGACAGATANTAGTAANGGATTGTATGACGGAAATATAANCTCNAAAAAANTAATNGTGAAGTTCTTTGANTANAATTGTTCTTATTGTAAAAAAGCGCACACTGANATNCAAAAGNTACTTAAAAAAGAAGATATNAAAGTTGTGTATAAAAATTTTCCTATACTATCAGAGAATTCAGTCTTTTTAGCTAAATTAGGAATATTTATTGCTGANAAAGATATNGATAGNTTTAANANGTTTTATAAAATGNTTAANGAAAATAAAGGGCGTNTAAGTAAAGAAAAATTATCTGAAATTACTAAAAAANTTGGTGTGAATNTAGATGAACTNAATNATGAGCAAGTTAATANTAGNTTGGAAAAAAAANTAAAAATGGATGTTGANTTGGCNAATAAGNTAGGGCTTAGAGGAACTCCTGCCTTTGTAGTGGGTAATNAAATAATATTTGGTTATGTGCCAGCTGATGAATTGCTNAATAAAATNAATTAACAATATANATTATTTTTTGTATTTGTTTTAAATTTTGCAGCGAAACCATTGCTNTATAATATTTTCTTTCCATATTGACTGAGAAAAATATTATGNTTNACAAGAGCATCCATTTCTCTCATATGCTTTTTTGTTCTTAATTCATAATCAGAAAAAACTCCTTGCTCTTCCTGTAAAACATGGATTATCTCATGCATTAAAATTGCTCTGTGGCAGACATCATTAAGTGGGTCAAGTGTATTAGATAAAAAAATCTTATATTTTGGCTCAATAGGTGTGTATGCTAGAATTTCACAATCCATTTTACATGCTAACTGAGAAAGTTCTTTTTGTTCAATAAATTCTATAGATGGATATTTAATTGGATTTTTGTACTCGGTATGACTTGTTATCCATAAAAGTAATGCTACTATTAACTCATTTATATTTTCAAACTTTTCCATAATGGTATTTATCAAATGAAAAACAAATTATTTACCCATAAATCTCTTCCTGAAATGTACCATATTGAAGTAGATAAGCATAACAAATTATATGTTGAGGTGAGTGGAAAAAAAGAAGGTATACCTGTTATATTTGTTCATGGAGGCCCAGGTGGACAATGTAGAAGTGAGCACCATTCTTTATTTGATCCAAATATATTTAGATCAATAATCTTCGATCAACGCGGTTGTGGTAAGAGCACCCCCTACAGAGTACTAGAAAAAAATAATACAGAATCTATCGTAGATGATATTGAAAAAATTAGAGTTTTTTTTAACATTGATAGATTCTTAATTGTGGGAGGTTCATGGGGATCAACTCTTTCAATAAAGTACGCACAAAAGTTTCCAAACAATGTTATTGGAATCCTTTTAAGATCTGTCTTTCTTGGTACAATGAAGGAGATAGATTGGGCATTTATTGATGGTCCAAAAATATTTGCACCTAACCTTTATGCAAGTTTTAGTGATTTATTCGGTAAAGGCAAAAACCTTATTGAATCATATTATGAAAAGATAGTAATTGAAAATTCTAAATTACATTCATGGATCTGGCATGATTACGAGAGAATATTATCACAAATAAATCCAGACAAATATTATTTTGATAATGAAGAAGAAATAATGAGAAGAAGTGGGCTACCAAACTCACCTTTTATGGAGTTACATTATATAAAAAACAATTTCTTTATGGAGGATAATGAAATCTTGAAAAACATAAAAATAATATCAGATATTCCATCCTACATTGTTCAAGGAAGATATGATTTAATTTGTCCACCAATAAATGCCTATAATTTGTCTAAGAATTGGAAATCTTCAGAGCTAGTTTTTGTNAACACAGCAGGGCACTCATCTTCAGATGAGGGAATAATAAATACTATGCTTCAGGGATTAAATAAATTAGTTAATAATATTTAACTCAAAAATTACGTAGGANTTAACTTCTGTTTTAAGTAATTTTTTTTTTAAAACTTTAAAATCATTTCTTGAAAGAAGCTGNCCTAAAGACCAAACAGAAGCTCCTCTAATTATTGGTTCAGTATGGTATAAATAATTNATCAANTTATCTATNAAANTNTGATTACCACTATTTCCCNANACATATTATNACATTCCTTANAAACCTGATCCACCCAATCCTTNTGATTGGNGATTTATNAAAAAAAGTANTAAAATCATCTTCATTCAAATTCAAATAAAATGAGAGCTNTTTANGATCATCCCCAATNAGTTTTTTTTCTTCAGTTTTNGAAGAAAACTTATTCCATGGACAAATTGAAAGGCAGTCATCACACCCGTATACTTTNTTNCCTATTTTTTTTCGNAAACTTAGTGGAAAAGGTCCTTTATGNTCGATAGTCAAATATGATATNCATTTTCTTGCATCTATNACATTTTCTTTAAGTATTGCATCAGTNGGNCAGACCTTTATACAATCATCACAACTACCACAATGATTATATTCTTCNATNTCATTAGGAATATNGATAGGTAGAAATATTTCTGAAAGGAATAACCATGATCCATATTTNTTAGAAACTAAATTTGTATGTTTNCCTTGCCAACCTAAACCAGCTGANTGNGCTAGTTGCTTTTCAAAAATCGGTGATGTGTCGACAAATANTCTAGAATCGAGNTTATNTTCACTAGATAACCATTTTTTAAANATTCCTANTTTNTCTTTGATNATAGTATGGTAATCTTCATTTTGTGCATAAACACTAATATTTGCANAATTTATTTCATTATTATNTACAAGTGGNTTANAGCCTGGAGAATAATTTAGTCCTAAAACTATAANAGTCTTNACTTCATTCCATATNTTAAANGGATTTTNNTTGGCTTTTTGATGATTTTCTAACCAATACATATCACCNTGATATTTTTTTTTTAAAAANAGATNATAATTATCNATNGTGTCTTTATTCACCTTTGGTTTTGTTATACCAACAACATCAAAACNNAAGCTTTGTAGTTTTAAACAAATTTTATTTTTTAAATCNTTCATTTTTNNTATTTTATAAATATTATANATCTAAGATGATCAAAAAATCAAATAAAGNAGTANTACTTCTNAGTGGAGGGTTAGATTCNGCNGTTGTATTGTCCATTTGTAAAAAACTTGGTTATGAGGTTAATGCTATTACGTTTGACTATAACCAAAGACATAAAGTTGAATTAAATTGTGCAAANTGGCAAGCTGAATATTTNCAGTGTATATCACATAGAATATTTAAACTTGATTTTTTTGGAGGCTCATCATTGACTGATAATATTGATGTNCCAAAAAATAAAAANGTAAAAAATATTGATNCCGGGATNCCAAATACTTACGTACCAAGNAGAAACATAATNTTNTTATCCTTNGCTTCAGGTTNTGCTGAGTANAAAAATATAGANAAAATTTTTCTNGGAGTTAATGCAGTNGATTATTCAGGCTANCCTGATTGNAGAAAGGAATTTATTGATGGATTTGAAAATTTAATAAACTTTTCAACTAANAAAGGCTTAGNNAATAAAAAATTTATTATTGAAACTCCACTTATAAATTTAAAAAAAAANGATATAATTAAGATTGGTTTTGAAAANGGAGTNGACTTTTCTNATACATCNAGTTGTTATGATCCAATTAATGGAAAAATCTGTGGTCGTTGTGATTCATGTCTACTGAGGAAAAAAGGGTTTGAAGAAGCNGAAATTGANGATCCNCTTTGGAGAAAGTAATTGATATATAAAGTTAAGGAAATATTTAAATCNATTCAAGGTGAAGGTTATCATGTGGGAAGAAATGCAGTATTTGTTAGATTCTCAGGTTGTAATCTATGGAATGGGAACATTTATTCGAGAAAAAATGCTATATGTAATTTCTGTGACACTGACTTTGTTGGTACTGATGGATTGAATGGAGGAAAATATAGTTTAGACCAGTTGGTAAAAAAAATTAATATGGTTTGGAATTCAACATTTTCTAAAGAGAAAAGGTTTGTTATTTTTACCGGAGGTGAACCTTTGCTTCAAGTAAATCAATCCCTTGTGAATGAGCTTAAAAGTTTAAATTTTTATGTTGCACTAGAAACTAATGGAACATTATGCACAAATATTAAATTTGACTGGGTTTGTGTTAGCCCAAAAGAAAATTCAATATGGAAGCTAAAAAACGGTGATGAACTTAAAGTTGTATATCCACAAAATAAATTTAATCTTAAGAATTTAGAAAAGCTAGATTTTAAATTTTTTTTTCTACAACCAAAATATGATGCTTTAAAAAGGGTAAATCTGGTTAAAACGTTAGATTATTGTAAATTAAATGAAAATTGGTTCCCAAGTTTTCAGATTCATAAAGTGCTTAGGATTAGTTAATGATACTATATAAAAAATATTATTTTGATGCAGCCCACTATATCCCAAATTTTGAGGATGGGCATAAAAATAGAAGGATTCACGGTCACAGTTATGAATTAAAGGTGTTACTTTCTGGAAAGGTTAACAAAAAAACTGGGTGGATTATCGACCTTGATCAACTAGATCCCTATCTTGAAAATATTTTAAAACAATTAGATCATTCTTTACTTAATGACATCGAAGGGTTGCAAAACCCAACATGTGAGAACATTGCTAAATGGATTTGGAAAATTTTGAAGAAAGAAATTAAAAATCTTGAAAGTATAGAAATTTATAGACCAAGAGTTGGAGGTTGTATTTATTCAGGCTNAGGTTTTANCTTCCTTTATAAATATTTNTATTAATATCTTGAACAAAAACNTTTTTTGGAATCACACCTTCCTCAAANNAAACATCAATTGGGATTCCACCNCTTGGATTCCAAANTGATACAACCCTTATCCACTTNGGTTTNGTGTAAAGAATAATCTTTTTTGCAATTTTTATTGTACAATCTTCATGAAATCCGCCATAGTTTCTGAAAGAGAAAAGAAATAACTTCAGAGATTTACTTTCTAATAAAAGCTTATTTGGAATGTAATCAATAATAATATTTCCAAAGTCAGGTTGCGAAGTTATTGGACAAATACTTGTAAACTCAGGGCAAGAAAATCTCACAGAATAGTTTTTATCAGGATGAGGATTATCTACCGGATCCAAAACAAATTTGTCAGGATTATNTTGATTCAATACTGTCTTTTTTCCCAAGTATTTAGGTTTTTTTGAATTTTTCATTTTCNTTTAAATATAGATTCTTAGTTTTTTCAAATGTATTTGTCAATATTGATTCTCTAATATCACACATCATTTTTTTATAAAATGCTATATTATGTAAGCTTAGAATCATTGANGAGAGTATNTCATTATTTTTAACTAAATGATGAATATAAGATTTTGAGAATTCATTAGATGCAAANCAATNAATATNTTTATCTAGCGGTGATTCATCATTCGAATATTTAGAGTTTCTNAGGTTTANNTCACCCGCCATNGTAAATGCNCTANCATTTCTTCCAAACCTTGTTGGAAGNACACAGTCGAACATNTCAATACCTTNTTCAACCGATCTNATTATATCAACAGGNCTTCCAACTCCCATTACATATCTNGGNTTTTTTTCATCTAAATAATCAATAACAGACTTAATTACATTAATCATTTGGTNATGTGTTTCTCCTACAGATAGTCCACCGAGTGCATAACCATCAAATCCTATTTCACATAATTCANTAGCACTTTTTTTTCTAAGCTCTTCNAACATACCACCNTGAACAATNCCAAAACATCCATANCCATCTCTNGGTNTAAAANTATTNTTACATCTTTTNGCCCAGCACATTGANAGTTCCATNGANTCCTNAGCTCTTTCNAATGAAACAGGAAATTCAGTNCATTCATCTAAAACCATTGAAATATNAGAATTTAAATTAAATTGAATATCAATTGCTTTTTCTGGACTTAGAAAAATTTGTNTTCCATCAATNTGAGATTTAAAATTAATTCCATCTTTGCTTATTTTCTTTAGTTTTGATAATGACCATACTTGGAAGCCGCCTGAGTCAGTTAGTATAGGTTTTTGCCAATTAATAAATTTTTGTAAGCCACCCATTTCTTTTATTAACTTATCTCCTGGTCTTTGCATTAAGTGGTANGTATTNGCNAGGATAATNTCANTATNTAGCTTTTTCAATTCTTTNGGAAAAATAGCTTTTACAGAACCAATAGTTCCAACTGGCATAAAAACTGGTGTTTTGATTGTTCCNTGATCAGTTAATATTTCTCCAGCTCTAGNTTTTTTTTGTTTTGCAAGGATTGAAAACNTTAGATTATTCATTTTTATTCCAAATAAGACAAGCATCCCCGTATGAGAAGAATCTCATNCTATGTTTAATTGCAAAACTATATATTTCTTGAGTTCTTTTTTTNCCNAAAATAGNATAAATAAGAAGTAGAAGAGTTGATTTTGGAGTATGAAAATTTGTNATTAATGCATCAATAGTATTAANTTTCCAACCAGGCTTTATATAAATATTAGTTTCNCCATNAAANGCTTTAATNCTTCCTTGATTATCTTTNGATGATTCAAGAAGTCTAAGCACTGTTGTTCCAACTGCAAAGATTCTTCCCCCTTTTTTTTTAAAATAATTTATTTTGCTGGCTGATTCTTGAGTAATGACTCCTTTTTCGAAATGCATCAAGTGATCTTCAACAACATTTGATTTTATTGGTAGGAATGTTCCCCCGTTTACATGCAATGTGAGTGTAATAATATTTATTCCTTTTTTTTTAATTTTATCTATCAATCGTTTTGTAAAGTGTAAACTTGCAGTTGGTGCAGCAACTGCTCCAATCTTATCTGCAAAAATTGTCTGGTAATTTTTAATATCTGACTGATTAATTAGTCTTTTTTTTTTTATATAAGCGGGCAAGGGAATCTTACCATGAGAGTTCAAAAATTCAATTAGATCTAAGTATCTTAGGCTAAATTTGATTATATAGCTTACGTAATTTTTTTCTTTTTTAATTTCGATTACTTTACAGTAAATACTATTTTTTAAATAAATATTCTGCTCTAGTTGAATTTTTTTATTAGATCTAATAAATGCAGACCANAATTTTTTTTTTTTTATCAACTATNTTGTTAAGATTTATTGAGACTTTCGATTCATTGATATANCCTGTAATATCAGATCTNATAACTTTNGTATCATTTACTACTAAGACNTCACCTGGTCTTAAAGTTTCAATTATATTCTTAAATTTGATTATTTTTAACGGATCTTCAGAAATTAGTAATTTTGATTCATCCCTTGGTTTCTTGGGTCTAAGCGCAATTAAGTCACTATTTATCTCAAAGTCTAAATCCTCTAATTTCATATCAATATTGGAGTTCAATCAATTTGAGAATAAAATCCCTACATTTATCTAATTGTTTGATTTCTATAAACTCATTTGGCTTATGGGCTTGCTTAATACTCCCAGGTCCACAGACAATTGTTTCAAAGCCAATTTCATTAAAAATACCAGCNTCAGTACCAAAACTCACGGCAGANGTTGAGTTTTTTTTAAGTGCCTGTAGACATAGTGATATAAAATNAGAAGANTTATCTGTTAAAAGAGGTGGAAAGTTATTTTTAACCTCTAATTCAATTTTACAGTTTTTAACTTTCTTTTTCATATCTACTTCTAATTCTTTTAGGAATCTTTTTATTTTATTGATAAATAACTTACTNTCCATCTCTGGCGTATCTCTAATTTCAAACTCCATCACACATTTGTTTGGAATAATATTTACAGCTAAACCGCCATTTATTTTCCCAACATTTAAAGTAGGGTAGGCAGGTGAATATTTATTATTTTTATATTTATTAATCAGCTCACTCTGAATTTCTGATAAATAGTTAATAAATTTACTACAATAATCTATAGAGTTAACCCCATCTTCAGTTAAGGATGAGTGAGCTTCATGTCCCTGAAACGAAACTAAAAAGTTTTTTTTACCTTTATGTTGATTGATGACTTTCATTTCGGTTGGCTCTCCTACCAAACAAAAGTCTGGCTTAGGTTTCAATTTTTTAAGGAATGGAATTAGTTTTCTTATGCCCACACATCCTATTTCTTCATCATATGAAAAAATAAAATGTATTGGTTTTTTTAGTTTTTTTTTTTTAATTTCAGGAACTAAAGACAAGCATACAGCAATAAAACCTTTCATATCGCACGTACCTCTACCGTAGTATTTGTCGTTTTTTTTTAATAATTTAAACGGTTCCGACAACCAATTTTGTCCTTCAACAGGAACAACATCTGTATGACCAGAGAAAATGATACCACCATCTTTATTAGGACCTATCATACAATGATAATTAAATTGATTTTTTTCCCCTCGAATTAATTTTCCTTTTACATCAAATCTACCAAGATATTTATCTATATAGCGCATGATATTTTCATTACTGGATTCGCTAATTGTAGGAAACTCAATTAATTTTTTTAGAATATCTTCCATATTAAATTTTAATTATCAAATTGTTCTGCAATTATCCTCTCTTCAAGGTTATGCCCAGGGTCAAATAAAAGGTTCATAAACAATTTTTTTTCAAGTCTGATTTCAAGTTTTATTATATCTGTAAGTTGCATGAAATCAGCTTCTGCTTTTACTGGCCGTCTTTTTGAGTCAATCGCGGAAAGAGTTATTTTAGCGTCATTATTTAATAGGGCACCTCTCCATCTTCTTGGTCTATATGGACTTATGGGAGTTAAAGCTAAAACTTGAGCGCCAACTGGTATAACAGGTCCTCTTAATGATAAATTATAAGCTGAACTTCCTGCTGGTGTTGAAATCAAACATCCATCACCTAAAAATTCTTTAATTCTGATTTTATTATTTATCTGAATTTTTATTTTTGCTATTTTAGAACTATTCCTGATCATTGAAATGTCATTAAATGCTAATGAATTTTGAACATTTCCGTCTTCGTGAAAACTTTTGATTTTGAGTGGATGTAGTTTATATGAAATAGCTTCGGATAATCTTTTATGTAATTCTTTTTCAGAATATTGATTCATTAAAAAACCAACATTTCCTCTATTCATGCCATAAATTGGTTTTTTACTTTTTAAAAAACTATGTAATGATTTTAATATCGTTCCATCACCACCAAGTGCAACGATTATATCTGCTTTTTCTGGAGAAACATTTGTATACATCCTTTTAAGTATCTTCAAAGAATTTTTAGCTTCAGGTCTTTCTGAGGAAACAAAGGCAATCTTAGTCATTCTAACCTCCAGTGGTATTCATGAATCTTTCTTTGATATAACTTTTTTTGTTAACATCAAAATAATGTTTTTCTGGTTTATTAAAAATCACATCAGATAGAATTTTTTTTAGCTGAATTTCTTGATCTGTCCCCAAAAATGGAACTAGATCTTCTGAGCCATTATCACCCAGGCAAGGAAAAATTTTACCATTGGAAGTGACTCTTAATCTATTACATGTTGAGCAAAAATGATTGGAAATTGGTGAAATAAATCCAACTGTTAAGTTAATATCTTTACACTCAAAATATTTAGATGGACCAGAAGTTGTATGATTAGATTCAGTTAAACCAAAATTTTTCTCTATGATTTTTTTTGCAAATTCAACAGATAGGTATTGATCCTTTCTTTTTTTCGATATATCACCTATNGGCATTACTTCTATGAAACTGAGGTTAAAGTTATTTGATGAACACCATTTTACCATTTTAATAATCTCGTCATCATTAACATTTTTTAGTAAAACTGTATTGATTTTTATTTTTATACCTAAATCTTTTGCTTTTTTTATACCATTTATAACATTTTCTAAAATTCCACCATTAGTAATTAAACAAAATTTATTAGGGTCAAGCGAGTCGATTGATACATTGATTCTCTTCACATCATTTTTAAAAAGAAATTCAGCATATTTTGAAAGTTGGGTTCCGTTAGTTGTCAACAAAATTTCCTCTAATTCCCCTTTATTCTTCTGATAATTTAGAAATTCAATATAATCTTTAATTCCTTTCCTTATTAATGGTTCTCCTCCAGTAATTCTAAATTTTTTAATCCCTAAATTTATAAGACCTTTTGAAATAGTCATAAGATTTTGAATAGTAAGAATTTCTTCTTTTTTAATGAAATTCTTATTATTCAAAGGCATACAATAATTACATCTCAGATCACACCTATCAGTCACTGAAATTCTTACATAATTAATTCTTCTACCAAAACTATCAAGCATAACTTTACAAAATCACTATTAAAATTACTGATTAATTAATATATTTAGTCCATAATAAGTTAAAATTCAAAAAAATGATAATAAAACCAAAAATTAATGACACAAATCTTACAAAAAAAATTTTTGGATATGATGAAAATCTAAAAAAAACATTAATTAATGTTATTGAAGAAAAACCTTTAACTTTATACTTAAATGATCAAGAAATTGTTACAATGATGACAATAAATGATTTCCCTAAATTTCTATCAATAGGTTATTTATTAAATCAACATATGATCTCAAGTAAGACTCAAATAGTAGCTATTGATTATGACGAAGACTTAAAGGTAGTAGTTATTAGAACCAAAAAAAAAACAAACTTTGAGGTTAAACTTAGAAAAAAAACTGTTACCTCGGGATGTGCACAAGGAACTTTATTTGGAGATGTGATGGAAAATTTTGACAAAGTAAAGCTTAATAAAAGAACATTTATTAAAAAAGATTGGATTTATGATCTATCAAAAAAAATCAATAATACACCAAGTCTTTATTTAAAAGCTGGGGCTATACATGGATGTGTTTTATGTCATAAAAATATACCATTACTTTACATGGAGGATGTTGGTCGTCATAACGCTATTGATAAAATTGCTGGTTATATGTTTTTAAAAAAAATTAAACCAAATGATAAAATTTTTTATACAACTGGAAGATTAACTAGCGAAATGGTTATTAAGTCGGTCAACATGAGAATTCCTATTGTTATTTCAAGATCTGGATTTACAGCCTCTGGTGTAGAATTAGCAAGAAAAGCTAATCTTACTTTAATTGGAAGGGCAAAAGGAAAAAGGTTTACAGTATTAAGTGGTGAAAAAAGAATTAGATAAAATGAAGATAGGCGGTGTTATATTATCCGGAGGTAAATCACGAAGAATGAAATCTGATAAGTCTTTGAAGAAAATTAATAATATACCTTTAATTGAAATAGTTTTATCAAAATCAATGGAACAACTTGATTATGTTTTTATAAACTCTAACAATCTTGAGCAATATAATTTCAAGGGTATGAAAATTGATGTGGTTAAAGATTGTATGAATGGCTTCCTAGGCCCATTGGTTGGAGTTCTAACGGGTATGAAATGGTTAAAAGAAAAAAATAGGGATTTTACACACTTAATGAGTTTTCCTGTTGATTCTCCTTTTTTTCCAAATGATATAGTTTTTAAATTCAGTACTTATAAAAATAAATACCAAATAATTTCAGCAAATAGTAGCAATAGAAATCATCCAGTTTTTTCGTTGTGGGATCTTAAACTAGAGGAGGAGCTTGAGTTTTCCTTAAGAAATGGAACAAGAAAAATAGATGAATTTACAAGAAAAAAAAAAACTAAGGTAGTAAAGTTTGAAAATTTTGGATATGATCCGTTCTTTAACATTAATACAGAAGAAGACTTAAATACTGCTGAATCTAGAGTCTTAGAGAGAGATATATGAGCTTTTACGACACATTACATAAAAAAAATATTGTTGCAAAACCTGGTTTTAACAGATGGTTAGTTCCTCCGGCTTCAATAGCTATACATCTTTGTATTGGATCAGTTTACGCTTGGAGTATGTTTAACCCTGCTCTAGTTAAAATANTAGGCGTTGTTACTTCTTCTGGTGATGATTGGTCACTTNGCCAAGTTGTGTGGATTTTTTCAGTCGCAATTGTATGTTTAGGTCTATCAGCTGCTTACGCAGGAAAATGGTTAGAGGAGGTTGGACCGAGAATGGTAGGTTTTGTTTCAGCATGTTGTTGGGGTGGAGGTTTTTTAATTGGAGCATTAGGTATTTACTTGCAAGAGTTAGGTGTTCAGATATCACTATCTTTACCGATGTTAAGTAGTGAACCAATTGTGCTTCAGTTAGGTTTATATTTACTTTATCTTGGTTACGGTGTGATTGGTGGTATTGGTTTAGGTTTGGGTTATGTATCGCCTGTTTCCACACTTATCAGATGGTTCCCGGATAGAAGAGGGATGGCCACTGGAATGGCCATAATGGGTTTTGGGGGTGGTGCAATGATAGCAAAACTCTCTATAGATAAACTATTAGAAAAATTTTATAAAGCACCCGAATATTTAGGTGAGGCAAGTTCNTTAGATTTAATTACAGAAGCTGGTAGAAGATTCGTGGAGATCTCTGGAAATTTGACTGAGGTTGTTGTTGTAACAGCAAATGACTTTGCTAAAATGATTGTGCCAAGTGACCCTGGAGTGTACATAGTTGGAACTGGATCAAGTGGCGCTTCAGAAACATTTTTATTCCTTGGAATTGTGTATTTTATAGTAATGACAATCGCCGCCTTTTCTTATAGAGTCCCTGCAGAAAATTGGAAACCTGAAGGTTGGACTCCTCCAAAAGATTCAAAAAAATCAATGATTACGCAAAATNATGTGCACATNGATCAAGCTCTTAAAACGCCTCAGTTTTATTTCCTTTGGGTTGTTCTATGTTTTAACGTTACTGCAGGAATTGGTGTGATTGGAGTTGCAAAAACGATGATGATAGAAATATT
The DNA here is from genome assembly GCA_002167825.1 of Pelagibacteraceae bacterium TMED13. GTDB lineage: Bacteria > Pseudomonadota > Alphaproteobacteria > Methylaequorales > Methylaequoraceae > TMED13. The sequence goes on along the minus strand of NHBS01000033.1, from coordinate 26,328 downwards.
TACTCCTAGTCTTCCAAGTATTGTTACAGCAAGTTTTGCAGGAACTTATGTTTTGATGATTAGTGTTTTTAACATGATTGGTAGGATTTTTTGGGCTTCAATGTCTGACTATATCGGAAGAAAAACAACATATTTCATTTTCTTTACTTTAGGTATAATTCTTTACCTTTCAATTCCTTATAGTGCAAGAGCAGTGAGTATTGATCCTACTGTTACTTATCTTTTAATGTTTTATGGTGCATCAATGATAATATTCACAATGTATGGGGGAGGNTTTGCAACAATTCCTGCTTATTTAGCAGATATCTTTGGTACTAGATATGTTGGTGGAATACACGGTAGATTACTTACAGCNTGGGCTACTGCTGGTGTTCTTGGCCCAGTAGCTATAACACAGTTACGCCAAAACTCACTTGAGGGTGCAATCTTTGATTTAGCTAATAAATTGAGTCCAGAAAAATTTATGGAGATCTATGGTGATTCAATAGATAACTTAGCTATCTTAGTAAAGCAGAAAACGGTTACAATATCGAATTTAATGCAACATATGCCTGAGGGGACTGTCAACCCATCTGCAACACTTTATAACACAACAATGTTTGCTATGGCTGGATTACTAGCGATTGCTTGGATTTCTAACTGGCTTATCGGTCCTGTTGACAAAAAACATCATATGAAAAATTAAAAGAGATTTCACTAAGCAGAAAGTTTTTGAATCTTTGCAGCACAGTATTTAAGTTCAGGTATTTTACCATCTGGATCTAGTGCTTGATTGGTAAGAAGATTGGCTGGTGCATTCTCAAAGCAAAAAGGAAGAAATACCATACCGTCTGGTATCATTTTATCAAACCTAACTTTGACTCTGACTTTTCCCCTTCTAGTAGAAAGTTCTACTGTTTCGTCTTGGTCGAAGNCATANTTTTTCATTTCATTCTTNGATATATGAACATATGGTTGAGGCTCTATTGTATTTAATACTTNAGAGCGCGNTGTCATTGAACCTGTGTGCCAATGTTCTAATAATCTTCCAGTTGTTAATACTAATGGAAAATTATGGTCCGGAGTTTCGTCAGGTGATACCAGTTTGGCTGGAACTAATTTTCCTTTTTTATTACTAGTTGGAAACCCTTCGCCAAATATAACTTCATTGCCAGGTTTATCATCTCCATCGCAAGGATACGTAACTGCACCTTCATTTACTAGTCTTTCCCAAGAAATATTTTTCATAGACTCCATACAATTTCTTAATTCCTCGTAAACTTCGTCTGGCCCATTGTAATTCCACTCTAAACCAAGTCTTTTGGCAAGCTCTTGAATTATCCAAAGATCTTGTTTTGCCTCACCTGGTGGATTAATTGCTTTTCTTGCTAGTTGGACTCTTCTATCAGTATTTGTGAAGGTACCAGTTTTTTCTGGAAAAGCAGAAGCTGGAAGTACGATATCTGCTAAATAAGCAGTTTCCGTGAGGAAAATATCTTGTACGACTAAGGCATCTAGTTTAGCAAGAGCATCTCTTGCATGATTTGCATTTGGATCTGACATTGCAGGGTTTTCACCCATTATATAAAGTCCTTTAATTTGTCTTTCGTAAATTGCCTCCATTATCTCAACTACTGTTAACCCTGGAGTGGGATCAATTTCAGTTTTCCAATAGTTATTGAAAAATTCGACATTTTTTGGATCTGAAATAGGAAGATAATCCGGAAGCACCATTGGTATTAAGCCAACATCTGATGCCCCTTGAACATTATTTTGACCTCTTAATGGGTGAAGTCCAGTACCAGATCTACCAACATTACCNGTTATTAATGCNAATGAAATTAAACATCTTGAATTATCAGTNCCGTGAATATGTTGTGAGATTCCCATACCCCAAAAAATCATTGCTGATTTAGCGTTTGCAAAAAGTCTGGCAGTCTCTCTAATTTCATTAGGCGAAATTTCACAAATTTTNCTCATCTCTTCAGGTGTGAAATCTTTAATATGTTCTACAAGCTCCAAATATCCTTCTGTATTTTTTTCAATATACTGTCTATCAACAAGACCTTCTTCTATAATGGTATTNATCATACCATTCAAAAGTGCTACATCTGTACCTGGTTTAAATTGCAAACTTTTTTCNGNCAATCTTGATAAGTCNTGGCCTCTAGGATCCATAATAATAAGTTTTAAACCATTNTNTTTAATTGCATTTTTTATAAAGGTTGCAGCGACAGGATGATTTTGAGTTGGCCTCGCTCCAATTATAATTGCTACATCGGCATTTTTAATTTCTGAAACTGGTGCCGTAACTGCTCCAGAGCCAATGGTTTCCATCAATGCGGCAACAGACGATGCATGACACATTCTTGTACAATGATCCACATTATTATTTTTAAAACCAGTTCTAATTAACTTTTGAAATAAATACGCTTCTTCGTTGGATCCTTTTGCACAACCAAAACCGGCTAAGGATCTACTTCCATCTTCATCTCTTATTCTAGCTAGTTTTTTTGCAGCTAAATCTAATGCCTCTTCCCATGTCGCTTCTCTAAAATGTGTTGATGGATCATCTGGGTTAACTCTTTCTTTTGGATTTTTTGGCACGCCATCTTTTCTGATAAGAGGCTTTGTAAGTCTTTGTGGGTTGTGAACGTAATCGAAGCCAAACCTTCCTTTAACACAAAGTCTATTATGATTTGCTGGTCCCTCTCTCCCGTCAACTGAAACGATCTTCTCATCTTTGATATTATAAGTTAATTGACAGCCTACCCCACAATACGGACAAAGAGAATCTACTTTTCTTTCTGGTTTCACTACTTTTTTTCCATACTCATCAAGTAAACTTGANTCCATGAGTGCTCCCGTTGGACAAGCTTGAACACATTCGCCNCAACTCACACAAGTTGAGTCACCCATTGGATCATNAAANTCNAAAATAACTTGTGATGAGTGGCCTCTATTACTCATTCCGATAACATCATTAGATTGTACNTCTCTACAAGCCCTTACGCACAAATTACAATGAATACAAGCATCAAGATTTACTGCCATAGCTACGTGCGAGTTGTCTGCTAAAGGTACTTCATTCGTTTGACGTTTATCAAACCTGCTCTCTGATACATTTACTTTTTCAGCCATCTTCCAAAAATGAGATTCTGGATCGTGGCAATCACTTTTTTCTGGCTGATCGGTNACAAGAAGTTCTAAAACCATTTGCCTGGATTTAGAAGATTTTTCGTCATTTGTGTAAACTTTCATTCCTTCAGTAGGCTTTCTAATACATGAAGCTGCAAGAACTCTTTCTCCCTCAATTGACACCATACAAGCTCTGCAGTTTCCGTCAGCTCTATAACCAGGTTTGTCTGCGAAACAAAGGTGTGGAAGAATAACACCTTGTTTTTTGGCTACTGTCCAAATTGACTCCTCACTTTCAGCCTTAACTTTTTTATCATTAATAAAAAAATCAACCATACTTATAACTTATCCTTAAAATACTTAAGAACACAAGAAATAGGGTTCCCAGCTGCTTGTCCAAGACCACAAATTGATGCATCACTCATAGTTTTAACTAAATCATCCATAAGATCTTTATTCCACATATTTTTTTCCATAAGCTTTACAGCTTTTTCAGTTCCAACTCTGCAGGGTGTACATTGTCCACAGCTTTCATCATTGAAGAACTTTAAAAGATTAATAGCCACTTTTTTTATATCATCTTGATCAGAAAAAACAACAACTGCACCGGATCCAATAAAACACCCATATTTATCTAATGTTCCAAAATCTAATGGTATATCGGCCATTTCGGCAGGTAAAATTCCTCCTGATGCNCCTCCAGGTAAATAACCTAAAAATTTATGACCATCTAGCATACCTCCACAATAATCATTAAGTAACTCATTCATAGATATACCAGCTGGCGCGAGTTTAACACCAGGTTCTTTNACTCTACCAGATACAGAAAAGCTATGTGGACCTTTGTGACCNTCCTTTCCTTGTTTGCTNAACCATTCGTGACCTTTAGANAGAATNTTCGGAACCCAAAAAACCGTTTCAATATTATGATTTAGAGTAGGTTTTCCAAACAGTCCTACTTTTGATACAAATGGAGGTTTATGTCTCGGAAGCCCTCTTTTTCCCTCAATTGATTCAATCATTGCTGATTCTTCGCCACAAATATAAGCGCCAGCACCTCTTCTNANATGAACATTNGTTTCAGGATCAATTAGTTTCTTAGACTTTATTTTTTCAAGCTCCTTTATCATTCTTATTCTGATTTCAGGGTATTCATCTCTCATATATATATAAATGTCTTTAGCCTCAACAGCCCATGCTGCAATGAACATACCCTCAAAAAATTGATGAATATTATTTTCCAAATATAATTTATCTTTAAAAGTACCGGGTTCACCTTCGTCACCATTAATGGTCATAAGTCGGGGAGATTTTTCTAAACGTACAAATTTCCATTTTTGGCCTGATGGAAATCCTGCTCCACCCATGCCTTTAAGTCCTGACAAATTCATTTCTTCAATAACTTTTTCAATATCCATTTTTCCATTATAACACTTTTGGAGGATCTCATACCCACCTTCCTTCATATATTCTTCTATTGATTTGCCAGAAACTGCTTGAGGGTGAAGATCTTTTGAGTCGATAATATTCTTTACAGAATCCAATGATGCATTAGTTACATGTCGATGACCAACCTCACATGCTGGGGCTTTATCACATAAACCCATACATGGAGCCCTTAAAACTCGAACCTTTGAGTTATCCAGCCCGCTAGAAAGGTCGTTAATCAATTTTTCCGACCCAAACATTTCGCAGGTAATACTATCACAAACTCTTATCGTAACATCTTGGAGAGATGGTGTATCATCCTCAATAACATCAAAGTGAGCATAAAAAGAAGCAACTTCATAAACTTCAGCAAATGGAATTTTAAGAACATATGATAGTGCAGCTAAATACTTTTTTCTTATTTGTTTATGTTTGTCTTGAATGAGGTGAAGGTATTCTATTAGAAGATCCCTTTGAACAGGAAGCTTACCGATCAAGTTTTTTACCTCAGTCACAGCACTCTCATCGATATTCCTTCCCTTAGGATAGAAATTATTTTTTTTTGTTTTATCAAGCATATTGTATATATAGTAATTAACTTAGCTAAAAGTTAAGAACTTTTAAAATTTTTTCTATATTAACCAATAAATTCCCACCTTCAAATAAAAAACCCTTTATCTTAGCATTTTTTGCAGCATCCATATCAGTTTTTTTATCTCCAATTAAAAAGCATTGTTTAGGATCTAGATTATGGTCTTGAAAAGCTTCAATAATCATATTTGGCGAGGGTTTTCTTCTAGAATTAACTTTAGTATTAGGCATTTCATCAGAATAGTAGAATTGATCAATACTGGTATTTATAGTTCTTTTTAATTGTGTATTAATCCACAAATGTAGCTTTTCGACATCCTCATGGTTATAAAAACCTCTACTTATACCAGATTGGTTTGTAATAACGATGACTTTATACTTCATTTCTTTTAGAAGGCGAATACATTCTACTGCTCCTTCAATCCATTGGAAATCTTCTTTTTTGTATAGATAACCAATATCTTTATTCAAAACTCCATCTCTGTCAAAAAAACATGCTTTATTTTTTTTTTTAAATTTAGCTTGATTCATTTTTTTTCGAATATAAATATAATGCATAATTCGATTACTAAATCAATGAAACAGAAAAAACTTCAAATATCAGAGTCATACATTCCTTCAGAAAAAGAAGAGTTCATGTGTTCCAAGCAGATTGAATATTTTAAAAAAGTTCTTACAAGTTGGAGAAACGAAATAATACAAGGCTCCTCTAGTACAATTGATCATCTAAAAGAAGAATCTTCAAACAAACCAGATACAACTGATAGAGCCTCCATTGAATCTGAAAGAAGCCTTGAGCTTAGAACTAGAGATAGAGAGAGAAAATTACTAAGTAAAATTAATAAAGCTCTCAAAAAGCTNGAAGATGGTTCTTATGGATACTGTGAAGAAACCATGCAACCGATTTCAATCAAAAGGTTAGTTGCCAGACCAATAGCTACCCTCTCAGTTGAAGCTCAAGAAATGCACGAAAAATCGGAAAAAATTTATAAAGAGAAGGAATATTAATTTCTTAGTTGTAATTTAAAACTGTAATGTTACAATAAGAACATTAATAGAACAAAATGGATAAATTAAAATCATTAGAATCAACAATCAGCCAGATCGAGAGAAATTTCGGTAAGGGCTCAGTAATGAAACTTGGTGAAAGAGGGGTAGTTGAAATAGATACTATTCCATCTGGTTCACTTAGCCTAGATATAGCTCTTGGAATTGGTGGATTACCTAAAGGAAGAATTGTCGAAATTTATGGTCCAGAAAGTTCAGGTAAAACAACTTTATCACTTCATGTTGTTGCTGAAGCCCAAAAAAATGGTGGAACCTGTGCTTTTATAGATGCAGAACATGCCCTTGATCCTATATATTCAAAGAAATTAGGTGTTAATACAGACGAAATGCTAATTTCTCAACCAGATAATGGCGAACAAGCACTTGAAATNGCAGATACACTTGTAAACTCTAATGCAATTGATGTTTTGGTAGTAGATTCAGTTGCAGCTTTAGTGCCAAGAGCAGAAATTGAAGGAGATATGGGGGATTCACACATGGGTCTTCATGCTAGATTGATGAGCCAAGCTTTGAGAAAATTAACTGGATCTATATCAAGATCAAAGACATTAGTGATCTTCATTAACCAAATCAGACAAAAAATTGGTGTGATGTTTGGAAACCCAGAAACAACAACTGGAGGAAACGCGCTTAAATTTTATTCATCGATAAGGNTGGATATAAGACGAATTGGACCTATTAAGGACAAGGATGAGATTGTTGGTAANCAAACACGTGTNAAGGTTGTAAAAAATAAATTAGCCCCCCCATTNAAAATAGTAGAGTTTGATATAATGTATAACGAAGGTATATCCAAAACTGGAGAGATCTTAGATTTAGCTTCAAAAGTTGGTATAGTAGAAAAATCAGGTGCCTGGTACTCTTATGACGGCGAAAGAATTGGGCAAGGCAGAGAAAATGCAAAAATCTATTTGAAAGAAAACCCCGAAACAGCACTAGAGATTGAGAATAAGATTAGATCTGACAATGATAAAGAGGATAAAGAGGATAAAGAGGATAAAGAAGATAAAGAGGATATTGCTGATATTTCCACAGATATTAACGATAACAAAAAAGGAAATTAAGAAATCAATGTTGATTGATTGTGGTTTTTTTAATTATAATGAATAAAACTAAAAATATTCATTATGACNAANCACTCTAAATCTAGTANAATCAGAGATAAATTCANAAATTATTTTCATAATAATTCNCATAAAATTTTAGATTCCTCATCNATTGCACCAGAANATGACAACACAATCTTATTNACNAATGCCGGTATGGTTCAGTTTAAAAAATGGTTTACTGGTGAGATCAAGCCAAAATATAAGAATGTTGCAACTGTCCAAAAGTGTTTAAGGGCAGGTGGTAAGCATAATGACTTAGATAATGTTGGGTTTACTCCAAGACACCATACTTTTTTTGAAATGTTAGGTAATTTTTCTTTTGGCGGATATTTCAAAGAAGAGGCAATATTTCATGCATGGCATTTACTGACAAAAGAATTTAATCTAGATAAGTCCAAAATTATAATTACAGTATTTAAAGAAGATGATGAGTCATTTAGTTTATGGAAAAAAATAACTGGATTTACTAATTCACAAATTTTAAAAATTTCTACGGATGATAATTTTTGGTCAATGGGAGATTTTGGTCCTTGTGGGCCATGTAGTGAAATATTTTATGACAATGGGTCTGGTTTATCTGGGGGGCTACCTGGAACCAAAACACAGGATGGTGAAAGATATCTAGAAATTTGGAATTTAGTGTTCATGGAATTTGAAAAAACTGAATCTAATCTAAAAAAGCTTCCGGGTAAATTCGTTGATACAGGCATGGGTCTAGAACGTTTAACTGCTGTTCTAAATGATAAGGTAAATAACTATGAAACAGACCTATATATAAATATTATAGAAGAAATAAAAAAGTTAACAAAAAAAAAAGTAGATGCTGAAAATATATCATCTTTTAGAATTATCTCGGATCATATAAAATCGATAACTTTTTTAATGTCAGAAGGAATTCTACCTTCAAACGAGGGTAGAGGGTACGTTTTAAGAAGAATTATAAGAAGGGCGGCTCTTCATTGTCATAAATTAAATAATAATGAAATTATTTTAAGTAGATTATTAAAGAATGTAATAGATGAATATTCCAATGTTTATTTTAATTTACCTAAGGCATTTAGTTTTATTGAAAAGAATCTTAAAAATGAGGAGATAAAATTTTCAGAAACTTTATCAAATGGACTGCAACTTCTTAATAAAGAAATAAGTTCTATTAAAGACAATAAATTTTCACCTGAGGTAGCTTTCAAATTATATGATACTTATGGATTTCCTTTTGATATGACAAAAGCTATTTTGTCAGAAAAGAAAATTTACCTTGATAGTAATCTTTACGACAAAATTGTTAAAGAGAGTAAAAACCAACAGAAAGGTTTTGTATCTAACGCAAATACGCAAAAGACAAATAAATTTTTCAGTGAGCTTGACGAAACCTGTAGGTCTACTGAATTTTGTGGATACGAAAATTTTCAATGTAAATCAAAATTAACTAAAATAATTATTAATGACGAATTTAGGAACCAAGCAAATATTAAAGATGTAAATATAAGTCTTGTGTTTGAAAAAACACCGTTTTACCCAGAATCAGGGGGGCAAGTTGGAGATTGTGGTTTTATTTATGATGAAAATAAGGAATTAGTTGCAGAAATTTCTGATACGAAAGTTTTTAATAAAATTTATGTTCATTACATTGGAAAGCTTCACTCAAATTTGCAATCTGACAAAAATTATAAATTAGTAATTGATATCGAAAGAAGAGAAAAAATTCGAAATAATCATACGGCAACTCATTTGCTTCACCAGTCATTAAGAAGAGTTGTTGGTAATCATGTTTCTCAAAAAGGATCTCTAGTAAATGATCAAAAACTTCGTTTTGATTATACATCTAATGAACCTTTATCTGAGGATAAAATCAAAAAAATTGAATTTATAGTTAATTCTTCTATAAGGTCAAATATTGTCTCAGAAATTAAATATATGCCACTAAAGGAGGCAATGCAAAGTGGAGCTGTTGCTTTGTTTGGTGAGAAATATCCTGAAAATGTTAGAGTGCTCTCAATAAAAAGTAATGATGATACAAACCCTTTTGTTTCAGTAGAATTGTGTGGTGGAACACATGTTAGCTCTACAGGAGAAATTGGTTTTTTTAAAATAATTAATGAAACTTCTATTTCCTCTGGAATTAGAAGAATTGAGGCAGTAACCGGAAATAAAGCAGAACGACATGTCTATGATAAAATTCATTTGTTAGATGATATTAAATCTCTTTTAAAAGCTAACGATAATAATATATTAGAAAAGCTAAAAAATATAAAAGAGGAAAACACTAGCTTGAAAAAAAATAAATTAGATAAAAAAGATTTTTTTTCCGTTAAAAATAACATTAATTTTGGTGATACAAAAATTTACTACCAAAACATAGATTCCAATCCTAAAGATTTAAAAAATAATTCTGATAGCGTTAAGTTAAGAATAGATTCTGGTATAATTATTTTAACTTGTGTATCAGATAACAAAGTTTCAATTGTAACTAGTATTACGAATGATTTATTTGAAAGGTATGATTCAAACATAATTGTAAAAAAGATAGTAAACTTTCTTGATGGAAAAGGGGGTGGCGGAAGGAAAGATCTTGCACAAGGTGGAGCTCCTCTTAGCAAGAAATTTTATCAACTAAAAGATTCAATAAAAAAAATAATTAGTTAGTCAATTTTTTAATTCATAACTTATTGAATCAATTAGTTGCTGAGTCGTTAACCATTTTTGATCAGGCCCTATCATTAAAGCTAAATCTTTTGTCATCATTCCTTTGTTCAGTAAATTTTTACAAATCAATTCAATTTTATTAGAGAAATTTTCTAAATCCTTATTTTTATCAATTTTTCCTCTATGAAGAAGCGCTCTAGTCCATGCGAATATTGATGCGATTGGGTTGGTAGATGTTTCCAGTCCATTTTGATGTTGTCTGAAATGAGAAGTTACTGTTCCGTGTGCAGCCTCAGTTTCGACTATTTTTCCATCAGGGCTTTGCAAAACAGATGTCATCAAACCTAATGAACCGAACCCTTGAGCAACTAAATCAGAGATCACGTCTCCATCATAGTTTTTACAAGCCCACAGAAATCCACCCGTCCATTTAACTAAACACGCAATCATATCATCAATCAATCTGTGTTGATAAAAAATTCCTGATTTTTGAAATTTTAATTTATATTTATTATTATATACTTTTTCAAATATTTCCTTAAAGCTTTCATCATAAGATTGTAAAATTGTATTCTTGGTAGATAAATAAACAGGCATTTTTCTGTCTAGTCCAAAGTTAAAACATGAATAAGCAAAATCTTCTATTGATTTATTATTATTAAAATAAGATAAACCAACTCCACTCGAATTAAATTTACAAACCTCTTTTTCTATAAGAGTTTTTTTATCGTCACTTTCAAACTTAAGGTAGAGCTTCCCTTTTTTTTTAATCTTTATTTCTTGAGACTGGTAAATATCTCCATAGGCATGTCTGGCGATAACTACCGACTCACCCCAATGCTTTATGAATCTTGGTATTTTTTCTATAATTATTGGTTCTCGAAATATCGTCCCATTTAGAATATTTCGTATAGTACCGTTGGGTGAAGGATATTTTTTTTTTAAATTAAATTCTTTTACTCTTTTATCATCTGGGGTGATGGTCGCACATTTAACACCAACATTATTTTCTTTAATAGCCTTACCAGCTTCAATAGTAACTTTATCGTTAGTTTTATCCCTATTTTTAATTCCTAAATCGTACTCAAGTAATTTTATATCTAAATAGGGAAGAATAAGCTGTTTTTTAATTTTCTCCCACATAACACGGGCCATTTCATCACCATTAATTTCAACAACTGGGTTTCTAACCAGAATTTTGGACATCATCAAGCCTTTCTTTAACTTCACAAAAATTTATAAATTCAATATTTTTAAGAACGGTCTTTTTATCTAAGAAATTTTCTTTTATCATATGCTCTAAAAGATTTTTTAAAGGATTCCAATAATTAAAATCATTTATAATAAATAGTTTTTTTGATGTTTCACCTAAAACTCTTTTATTAAAAATCTCAACAACTTCGAAGAGAGTTCCAATTCCTCCAGGTAGTGCTAAAAAAACATCAGATCTTAAAAGAAACTGTTCTGTTCTTTTTTTTAAATCCTCGACAAGTATAAGTTCGTTAAAATAGCTACATTCATTATGTTCCTTCATCAAACTTTTTGTAATTATTGCGGTCACTTTTAATTCTTTTCTATTTAAATTAACTACTAGATCTCTCATAATACCTGATTCAGTCCCACCAAAAACAACATTATGCTTACTTTGATTCAACCATTTTGCTACATTTTTAGTTAGAATAGAATAGTTATTTCCTCTACCTAACTTTGACCCTAAAAAAAAACCTATATTTAACTTCATTAATTTTATAAAAATAATTGGAAAAAGATATTTTAGATATATTATGGTAATAGATTAACAAAATGAAAAAAGAATTACTATCAATAATGTTTTTATTAGGAGTTGCAATTGCTCTTTTGAACGTTATACCAGAAATCAATCAAACTGATTCTGCAGTACCTCAGCTCAAAGAGAACAAGGACATTAATTTAGGTGTTAATGAGAATAATAAATTTGAGAACCCAGCTACACCTGCAACTTTTGATATCATAAGAATAAGTCAGGATGGTGATACTATTATGGCTGGAAAGTCAGAACCCAATGTAGAAATTTTTTTGTTCGAAAATAAAAAAAAGATTTCTAGTTTTTTTTCTGATGCTAATGGGGAGTGGGTATGGATAAGCGACAACCCACTAACTGAAGGTTTAAAGATATTTAATATAAAATGTTTTAATGGCGTGGGTAAAGAATTTGAATCAAGTCAAGAAATATATGTTCTAGGTGATAAAAAGTCCTCGGTAAAGCCAATGGTTTTAAAGCTGGATTCAAGAAACTTAGATGATATAAATATTTATAATACAGAATACATCGATAATAGCCTTACGCTAGATATTTTGAACTACTATCCTAAAAAGAAACTTACAATATCAGGCAGGGCCCCTATAGGTACAGATGTCAATATTTTTGCAAATGATATTCTATTAGGTAGTGTTGTAAGTGATTTTTATGGTAATTGGAACTTTTCATCTAGAGAAATTATAAATATTGAGCATTCAAATCTAAAATTATCAGCAACTATCGCTAGTATAAAACTTCATATAGATTTGCCACTAAGTTTAAATCAGTTAGAACAAAATATCTTAAAGACATCATCGATTAATTTTGTTAAAGAAAACAATTCCTGGAGGTTGACTAGAAAAATTTCTGATAATAATTATCTTTATTCAGAAATTTTTATTAAAAACTCAAAATCTCTCTCAATTTCACAGCTGTTAAACTCTAAAAAAACTTACAACTCATTTGATAGTAAAATCTTAAAATGACTCAGAAAAAAGATTTTTTTGACAAACTAGGGGATTTTTTTAAAGAAGCAGATTTTTTTAATAAAAAATCTTTTTCCATAAATAAAGCTGGATACCCATTCATAGGAATCTTTATTTTTGTTACCCTTATAGTTTTTTCTTTTTCTGACTTTCTTGGCTGGGTTGGCATTATCTTATCATTCTGGTGTGTATATTTTTTTAGGGACCCAGAAAGATTTACACCTTTAGATAAAAACTCTTTTATATCCCCTGCTGATGGAAGAATACTTAAGATTTTAGAAACTGATGCACCAGAAATTCTTAGTGATAATAAAAAGCAAAAGTTAAGAAAGGTCTCTATTTTTATGAACGTATTTAATGTACACGTTAATAGAATTCCAATGTCTGGGAAAATAGTTTGGCTTAAATATGTGCCAGGAACTTTTTTTAATGCTTCGTTAGATAAAGCCAGTGAAAATAATGAAAGAATGGTAATCAAAATAGAGATTAGTAAAAATAACTATATATATGTGGTTCAGATAGCTGGTTTAATTGCGCGAAGAATTAAATGTGATTTGAATGAAAATCAAAATGTTTCTGTAGGAGAACGCTTTGGAATTATAAGGTTTGGTAGTAGAGTTGATTTATATTTACCCCTGAATTCCAATATAAAGGTTATGGAGGGGCAAACAACAATAGGTGGAGAAACAATTGTTGCTGATATGAAAAGCATACCCGACTCTAAAAAATAAATTTTTATTATGAAAAAGTTATCTATTAGAAGATTAGTACCAAATTTGATAACATTCATATCACTCACCCTTGGTCTCTCAGCAATAAAATTTGCAATTGATCAAAGATGGGAAGTTGCAGTTACCTTAATAGTATTTTCATCTTTTCTTGATAACCTTGATGGTAAATTAGCTAGATTNCTAAAAACAAATTCNAATTTTGGAGTNGAGTTAGANTCANTAGCAGATTTTATAAGTTTNGGTGTTGCACCAGCAATTGTTATATACTTATGGTCGAAAACATTCTTTTTTGATACAAANTGGGCAATTGTAATCTTCTATGCNATTTGTTCTTCTTCAAGNCTAGCAAAGTTNAATGTACTAAGTNATGAAAATNAAAGTAAAGACGACCTAAGATTTTTTNNTGGTATTTCNACCCCAGCAGCTGCAGGTCTTTCACTTCTTCCAATGATGTTTAATTTTAGATTCGAACTTGACGTTTTTAGCTATGAAACTTTCATTAAATATTATCTTTTTTTACCTTCAATATTAATGATATCCAATCTTNCAACATATTCTTTAAAAGGTATAAAAATTGAAAAAAAATTAATTCCTTTTTTAATTATTCTTTTNGCAAGTTTTATCTACTTACTACTTACGGANTTATGGTTAGCTATGATTATTCTAATTATNATTTATTTCTTGAGTATTCCTTTTGCAATTTATGAATCTAAAGTNTCTTTAAAAACTTAGAATTCTCCCCAATAAATATTAAACAAGGTGTTATTATTAAAGTTAGTATAAAAGAAAACATAACTCCAAAAACCATNGCATTTGATAGCTGAGTCCACCATTGGGAGGTAGGACTATTAAANTTAATTTCCATATTAATAAAATCAATATTTAATCCTATTGCCATAGGTATAAGNCCAAAGAAGGTAGTTANGGTTGTTAATAAAACTGGCCTTAGTCTTTGAACACCAGTTCTTATTATACAATCTTTAATATCTTCTCCAGTTTTTCTGAGNTGTTTGTAAGTATCTAATAATACAATATTGTTATTTACAACAATNCCAGCNAGTGCAATCACTCCTATACCACTCATAATTATTCCGAATGGTTGTTCNGAAATAAGNAGCCCTACCATCACNCCAATAGTTGAGAAGATGATTGCTGTTAANATTATAAGNCAATAATANTAACTATTAAAAATTGCTATTAGAATTATAGTTATTAAGAATATNGCAATAAAAAATGCNTTTGTAAGGAACTCCTTGGCTTCATTTTGATCTTCTTCTTGTCCACGAAAAATTACTGAAGATTCAATNNNTTTTTCATTTATCCATTTTTTAATTTNTAAAATTTTNTTACTACTAACAANATTATCTTTGACATCAAGTTTAATATTTTGTGATCTTATTGAATTTGACCTAGTNATTTTGCTAACTTTTTTTTTAGGTAATCTTTCAACAAAAAGATTCATAGATATTGATCCATTCTCTCCCTCAGTGAGAATACTATCTAGTTCATCTAATGTTCTAAATTTTTTNTCGTATTTGACNACTATATCCACTTCCTCATCGCTATCAACCGGCATGAATTCAGAAACTTTTAATCCNTGTGTNAACATTTGTATTGAATTACCAACAGAGANAAGATNNACACCATATTTATCTGCCTTTTCTCTATNGATTAANAACTCCCATTCAATTCCAGTTGATATTGAATCNCTGTCAATATTTTTAGCCCATTTTTGACTCTNTAGAAACTCANAAAGGATTTNGGTTTCTGTTNTTAACTTNTNTTTATCGACATTTATAATTTCAATCTCNATATCTTTATCTTTTGGNGGNCCATCNTTTTTCTCAACAAATTCAATATAAATACCAACAAATTTTTCAGTAATCATCTTTAAATCATTAATTATATTTTTTGAACTCGGNCTATCCTTCCAATCAGTAAATTCTATTTTAATTGAGCCTATGACATCTTCAGCTTCATTTCTTTTATTCCCTTTAACAGTTCCGCTTCTTGAGTAGATATTTCNTATAAAAATATTTTTAAGAACTTCATTTTCTACATCTTTTACTATNTGATCTTTCTCAACTGGAGANAAATTTCCCCTTGCATGAATCACAATTTCNGCATAATCAGGNTCAATTGGTGGGAAAAATTCAAANCCTTTTCCAAGTTTNGANTATACAAGNTGNATAAAAATNAGAAAAACTAAAGTNAGAAGAATNAGNTTTTTNGGGTTTTCTAANCAATATTTCATTAAAATAATATATTTNCCTTGCATACCACCTATTTTCCNNAGATCNCCAGATTCNAGTAAATTAAGATTCTTTTTTGATGCATNAGATATACTTTTATCGGTTCCAAAAACACCACCTANTGTTGGTATNAAAACTAANGCNACAAGTAGAGATGAACTTAAAACTGCTAACAGTGTAACAGGAAGAAAAAACATAAATTCNCCAGCNATACCAGGCCAAAAAATAAGNGGNAAAAAAGCAGCTAAAGTAGTTAANGTTGAAGCAAGAACNGGTAAAAACATTTTTTNTGCTGATAATNTAAAAACCTGANCTTTTGAAAAACCTTCATTTGAACGNCGGTTAGCATACTCAACTACNATGATTGCNCCATCTATAAGTATTCCAACTGATAATATAAGTGAAAACAAAACAACAACATTTATTGTTACNTTAAAAAATGAAAGTATAATCATNGAACATAAAAANGATGTTGGTATTGANATACTTACTAATAAACCTGATTTCCAACCCATGAAAATTACNATNATTAGAAGTACAATTAAACTAGCTAAAATAACNTTATTTTCNAGATCNTTGATTTGACTTTTAATCTTNTCAGATTCATCCTGGAAAAAATTTATATCTANAAATTCTGGAAGATATTTTCTTTCTTCGTTAATTAGTTTCTTTATCTTAAAGATTGTCTCAATAATATTTTCTCCAGTCCTTTTAGAAACTTCAAGAATCACTGCATTTTCACCGTTATTTCTGGCAAAACCCAAGCGTTCTTTAAATGAATCCCTGATGTCTGCAACATCTTTTAAAAAAACCACAGAATTTTCATTACTTTTAATCGGTAAATTTAATAAATCTGATTTGTTTTCAATAAGACTTGGAATTGTTACATTGAAACTACCTGTTCGATTGGTGAGTGCACCAGCAGGAATCATCATATTACTTTTGGATATTGAATTTAAAACATCCTCGTCCGTAAGACCATAGTTTTTTACTATTTTAGGATTTACAATTATTTCAACTTCTCTCTCCCTATCACCTAATGTTTGGACCTCCAGAATTTCTGATATACTTTCAATTTTGTTTTTTAAAACTTTAGCGTATTTGTTAATTACTCTTTCCTCAACATTTCCAGAAATTGCAATAGCTAAAACAGGAAACCGTGATAAATTTATTTCTGATGCAACTGGTTCTTCAGTATCTTCTGGAAGTTTATTTTTAGTTAGATCAATTTTTACTCTAGTATCGGATAAAGCTTTATCTGCGTCGAAACCCGCATCAAATTCAAGAATTACATTACCTCCCCCATTGTAAGAATTTGATGAGATTTTTTTTACACCCTCAATATTTTTTAATTCTTTTTCCATAGGTTTNATCAAAAGTCTTTCAGAATCATCTGGTGATATACCNTTATGTGAAAGTNAAACATAAATTACAGGTATACTTATGTCAGGATCTGATTCTTTCGGCAGACTTATATATTTTTGTAGTCCAAAAAATATAAAGAAAAACAAAAAAGTAAGAATTAATTTTCTTTTTTCTAAAAAATTATCAATCATTTTCTAAAAACTTTACNACTTCACCTTCAACTGTAAATTCGTGACCTTTATTTATAATTGGTAATTTATCAAATGAAAATTGTCTAGCATCTATCCAATAACCATCCCCACTATCACTTAAAATATTAATAGGGTGAAATTTTACTATATTTTTATTTACAGATTTTATTCCTAGTTTTCCTTCTTCATTTAATGTGACTAAAGAAGAGGGGATAAAAAATGCAGGTAATGGGCTAAGTTTGATTTCTATCTCAGATGAGAGTCCACTAAATATTTTATTATCAAAATTTACTATTTCCACCTGTATTCTAAAATTTCTCGTCTCTTTATCGGATGTTTTAGAAATAAAATTGACTTTTCCGTTAATTTTGTTTTCACCGACAATCACTTTTGCTGTTTGATTAAGTTTAATTTTATTTATATCATTCTCATTAGCAGTCAAATTAATATAAAGAGGATCAAGATCTACTATTTTAACTATTGAATCCCCTTTTTTTAAGTAATCTCCTAACTCAACAAAGCTATCATCAATTATACTATCAAATGGAATGAGTACTTTCGTATTATTGAGATCGACTTGACTTTTTTCATATAGTGCAAGAGCATTTTCAAAGTTTGTTCTAGATTTACTTAATTTAATTTCAGATCTGAAACCTTTTTTAAATAAATTTTCAGCCACCTCATATTCTTTTTTTCTCTGGTTCAGTAAAGCTTCCATTTCTTTGACCTTAGCTAATTTATCTTCAGGATCAATTAAAAGAAGTTGCTCACCAGCCTTGTAAAAACTTCCCTTATTAAAAAATTTTGCACTAATTCTTCCTTCTACTTGTGATTTAATTGTAACAATTCTTGAGGCTTCTGTGAAACCTCTAAGCTTCAAAACTTTTGAATAGTTTTTTTTATTTAACAACTTTACACCAACAGTCTTTTCTATCTTTTTAACAGATGATGTATCTTTGGGAGTATCCTTCTTAAAAAATAAAGCGACAGAGATAATTAAAAGTATAGCTATAAGTATATAAATTCTCATTATAGTATATATAAGGTTATTTGATAAATTTGTTAATTATTTATACAATATTATCTAGTAGGTTTAGAGCATAGTAAATTGATTAATAAAATAACAGCAGCCATAGATATAGGAAGCTACAATTGTAGAATGATAATTGTTAATAATGCCCCTAAAATAAAGGTTTTAAAAACAATTTCTGTACCAACTAATTTAATTAAAAATTTATCATATAGTAATGAATTTACTCATGAAAATATTAAGAAAACTGTTAACTGCCTTACAATGTTCTCAAGAAAAATGTTAGAATATAATGTTATAGACTACAGATGTGTTGCAACTGAGGCTTGCAGACAAGTTATAAATTCAGATTTCTTTACAGAAGAGGTAAAAAATAAAACTGGTTTATCTGTTGAAATAATTTCAGTAAATGAAGAGGCGAGGTTATGTTTTCAAAGTTGTAAAAAATATTTTCAAGAAACAAACAATGAGGGAATACTATTTGATATTGGTGGGGGGAGTACAGAAATATCGTTCTTTAACGTAACAAGTGAAAAGTTTGAAACAAGTTCGATTCCGTTAGGTGTAATTAACTTATCAGAAAAAATTAATATACATGGTAAAAGTAAAATTATATCTCAGATGAATAGACATTTTAAGTCTTTGAACGCCGATTTATCAAATAAAATTGATCCAAGTTTTTCGCTTGGCTCATGCAGTACTATGTCAACATTATCAGCTATCTATCAAAACTTGACATTTTTTGATAAAAAAAAAAATTGAGGGTTCATTATTAGATGTAGGTGAAATAATGAAAATTATTAACAACCTTAAAAACCTTAAAATAAGTGAAATGTTAAAGCATCCTTGCATAAGAAAAAGGTACCCACTCCTATTAAATGGAATTGATATTTTAGAAAAAATTTTAGAAAATTTTCCAATAAAACAAATTTTAGTAAGTCAGAGTGGACTTACAGGTGGAATGATTGAGAATTTGCATTGAAAAAAATTAAACTTACAAAAAAACATAGTCATAAAAGTTCACTATGGCTAAATCGTCATATGAATGATGAGTTTTTTATAAAATCAAAGCAAGAAGGTTTCAGATCTAGATCATCATTTAAACTAATTCAAATAAATGAAAAATTTAAAATTTTTAATAAAAATAATTTAAATATCCTTGATTTAGGTTGCGCCCCTGGAGGATGGCTACAAGTGATAAAAAGACTATCTAATTACAAAAATAATAAGATTCTGGGAATAGATAAACTTGCAATTGATCCGATTGATGGTGTTAATTTTCTGCAAAAAGATATTTTTGAAAATAAGACGATAGAAGAGATAAAGAGCTTTTTTGGAGAAGGAATAGATATTTTACTGAATGATATGTCTCCTAATACCTCTGGAAATAGAAGTGTTGATCATTTGAAGATTGTTTCGTTAATCGAAAGCGTTCTGGAAGTTTCAGAATTATTTCTAAAAAGAGATGGATTTTTTGTCTGTAAAATTTTCCAAGGAGGAGCACAAGGAGAACTAATGGATAGAATATCTATAATTTTTAAATCTATAAAATATTTNAAACCGCAAGCCTCAAGAAAGGAATCACCTGAAACATATATTATTGCTAAAAAAAAATAATTATTTATTTAATAAATTAAAATAATCGTTTAAATTATTCTATGAAATATTTAAAAGAAGCATTAACATTCGATGATGTTCTTATAGTACCAGGAAAATCGTCAATCCAACCAAATAAAGCGAATCTAAATACTTCCTTAACTAAAAATATAAAGTTAAACATTCCTCTGGTATCAGCTGCGATGGATACTGTGACAGAATCGTCTATGGCAATTAAAATCGCACAGATGGGTGGCTTAGGTTTTATACATAAAAATCTAAGTTTTAAAGAGCAAGCTAATGAGGTTCTCAAGGTAAAAAGATTTGAATCAGGTATGGTTGTAGATCCTTTTACTATNTATCCAGAAAGTACTTTGATGGATGCTATAAAGTTAAAGGAAAAATATAATATATCTGGTATTCCAGTAGTTGAGAAAAATACTAAAAAGTTAGTAGGAATTCTTACTAANCGAGANATAAGGTTTGCAAATAACCTTAAACAAAAAGTTAATTCTCTTATGACTAAAGAGAATCTAATNACCGTAAAAAAAAATATTTCTATGGATAGTGCAAAAAAATTATTACATACACANCGAATTGAAAAGCTACTTGTCGTTGATAACGAATATAGATGTATTGGTCTAATTACGGTAAAAGATATCGATAAAGCAAAAAAATTTCCATTAGCTACTAAAGATAGTTTAGGAAGATTAATGGTTGGTGCAGCNNTAGGGGTTGGNGATGANCAAGGAATNGAAAGGGTCAANTTNCTNAAAAAANCAGGTGTTGATGTNATAGCAATAGATACAGCGCATGGACATTCCAAAAATGTTATTGATACTTTAGTTAAAATTAAAAAAATGAATCCTAATCTACCTGTAATTGTTGGAAATATTGCCACAGCAGAGGCTGCTAAAGATTTAATTAAAAGTGGTGCGGATGCCTTGAAAGTTGGAATTGGTCCAGGCTCTATTTGTACAACAAGAATTGTAGCNGGTGTTGGTGTGCCNCAGTTACATGCTATTTCCGAAGTATTTAGTATTGCNANAAAAAANAAAATTCCAATTATTTCTGATGGAGGNATNAAATATTCTGGTGANATTGCAAAAGCATTAGGATTTGGAGCNGANGTNGTNATGATAGGNTCGNTATTTGCNGGAACNGATGAAGCACCNGGNGAAGTNTTTCTNTCNAATGGNNGNACNTATAAATCATATAGNGGTATGGGNTCNCTTGGNGCAATGGGNAGGGGNTCNGCAGATAGATATTTTCANGAAGATATAACNGATTCAGATAAGTTTGTTCCTGAAGGNGTTGAGGGNAGGGTNCCTTATCGNGGTGCATTNGAAAANATNATAGANCAACTNGTTGGTGGNGTTANNGCNTCANTTGGTTATACTGGTAATAAAAATNTNGANGAATTNAGAAAAAAANCNAAATTTGTTAGAATNACNTCATCNGGACTTANCGAAAGNCANGTNCATAGTATNTCAATTACTAGAGAGTCACCAAATTATCAAACAAANAAATAATGGATAAANTNNTAATNATAGANTTTGGTTCNCAAGTNACNAAGTTNATTGCNAGAAGAATCAGAGANNTAGGNNTTTANAGTGANNTNNTGCCNTACTTTTNAANTNNNAAAAGANNTNTTNANAAGTAANANTATNAAAGGNATTATCTTNTCAGGNGGNCCAAGATCTGTNAATNNAAANGATTCNCCAAAATTACCTAATTNTATTTATGANANNTCNATNCCNATTCTNGGTATATGTTATGGNCTTCAATTANTTGCNAAAAAATTTGGGGGNACAATAAGNTTATCNGAAGATAGAGAGTTNGGAAGAAGAGAAATATCANTAACNAAAAGTTCNCCANTGATTAAAAATGTTTATNTNAAAGGAAAAAAATCACAGGTTTGGATGAGTCATAGTGATCATGTCGAAAATCTTCCAAAAAATTTTGAGAGAATTGCGTCAACTCAATCTTGTAGTTCGGTGATTATACAAAATATAGAAAAAAAAATATTTGGAGTGCAGTTTCATCCAGAAGTTTCACATACAGTCGGAGGAGCAAAAATATTAGGTAATTTTATTTTTGATATTTGTAAGTGTAAAAAAACATGGAATATGAAATCTTTCAAGACTGAAATAATTCAAAAGTTAAAGAATACAATCAATGACAAAAAAGTTATTTGTGGTTTATCAGGCGGTGTTGATTCAACAGTTACAGCTATTTTGTTAGATCAAGCAATTGGTAAAAACCTTAAATGTATATTAGTGGACACTGGTTTAATGAGAAAGAATGAGGTTAAAACTATAAAGGAATTATTTACTAAAGTTTATGAAATAAATTTAAAAGTAATTAATGCAAAAAAAACCTTTCTTAAAAAATTAAAAGGAATGACTGATCCAGAGAAAAAAAGGAAAATTATTGGAAAACTATTTATTAGAATATTTGAGAAGTATTCACTTGATGACAAAAATATTGAATTTCTTGCCCAAGGAACTCTTTATCCCGATGTAATTGAGTCTGTTTCCAATATGGAAGACAAGTCTGTTACCATTAAATCTCACCACAATGTCGGTGGATTACCAAAAAAAATGAAACTTAAGTTGGTTGAACCTTTACGAGAGCTTTTCAAAGATGAGGTCAGGATTTTGGGAAGTGAATTAAAGATTCCTGATGAATTCATAAAAAGACACCCTTTTCCAGGGCCAGGTCTAGGTATAAGAATTTTAGGTGAAGTAAATGAAAAAAGCTTGAAGATATTAAGAAAAGCTGATGATATTTTTATAAGGTTATTAAAACAAAAAAAGCTTTATGATAAAATATGGCAGGCTTTTTGTGTCTTATTACCAACTAAAACTGTCGGAGTTATGGGGGATAATAGAACATATGAAAAAATATGTGTAATAAGAGCGGTCACCTCTATCGATGGAATGACAGCTGAACCCTATATTTTTAATAAATCATTTTTACAAAACTGTTCAACAGAGATAATTAATAATGTCAAAGGAATAAATAGAGTTTGTTACGATTATACTTCAAAACCTCCAGGAACTATAGAGTTTGAATAAGATAATAAATGTTTAAAAAAATTAGAAAAAAAATTAAATCATCATTTTTCTATGAGTTAATAATTAATTCGTTTGGTAAATATAATAAATCATATGCCGAAAGCTTTGGTGAAGATCTTTTTGTAGACTATTTTTTTCAGCAAAAAAAAAAAGGGATTTTATGTGGACATAGGCTGCAATCTTCCAAAAAGTAGATCACTAACATATCTTTTATACAAAAGAGGATGGAAAGGAGTCAAAGTTGATATATCCCCTAGGTCAATAAAACTTAATAAATTGATTAGATCGAAAGATATAAATTTAAATATTTCAGTAGGAAAAAATGAATCTATAATAGACGCGTATATTTTTTATGATAATTGCTCAATGAATACAGTTGATAAAAAATTTAAAGAATATACAAAAAAAAGTGTAAATAAAGAGCCAACTATACTTAGATTAGAACAGCTTAGGCTAAACACTATCCTTAAAAATCATGAGATTAATAAAATTGATTATTTAAATATTGATGTTGAGGGAAATGAAGAAAATGTACTTGATGGCTTTGCTATAAAAAAATACTCTCCGGAACTAGTATCTATTGAAATACATTCTGAAAAATGTCCTCCAACTAACAATAAAATCTATAAATTTTTTACTTCTAATGGTTATAAGCTATCATCAATATATGGATGGACATACTTTTTTGAAAAGTACAATAATAGAAAGGTACATTTTGATTATTAGAATTAATTAAGTTACAAACTTATTTATCATTTAAGAGATTATTTAAATATAAAAATATTATACTAAAGACAATTTTTTTTTATATTTTTCTATATAACTCTGTGCCCAATATACTAAGTCTTTTTTAAAACCATACATATGTGTGTATTGTAAAATTTGCATAGATATTAGGACTAAGCGTTCATTAAATGTAGGTAGCAAATTAGGTTCTAGTAAAAAATTATTAAATGGTGCAATATCAGATCTCTGAAACTCAAATGCTATACTTATTCTTGGTTCATTAAGACCATCTTCACCTGAACTAGAACCCCAATGATAAAGTTCTTGTGTCCACATTAAAACGTCACCAGCCTCAGCAGGAAGTGCTTTAATATCAGAAACGGATCCTGGAAAGTTAGCTGAATTCAATTTAGGTTTATTATAAAAATTGTCTTTATTCGCTGGAAGTATATACATACAACTATTATTTGGTGAGGCTTTACTGAGGGGGATCCATACTGTAAGAGATTTTGGTTTGTTATTTTTAAATAAAGATCTTTCACCTTTATCTCTGTGAGGCGTCCATCCCGATTGACCATTACCTACATGCCATGCCCAAAAATCAGGAAGTTGTTTATAATTTTTGTTTAGAATTTTCTCAAGTAACATTCGCAATTGAAATTGAATATACCAGAATTCATCATAAACGAATGCAAAAACAGGAGGTAATTTATAATTAACTATATTGGCTATAGATTTTTTCATTAATGATATTGGAACTTTAAAATTTGAATTTTTTTTATGTAAATATCCTAATTTTATTAGATGATTATTATCTTGAACGAAATTTTTATATGAAATGATTGATTGATTATCATAAACAATATTTTCAATATTCAAACATGGATTGAGATCCACCCAAAATTCCTTAGTTAATAAAGAATCATTACTGAGATAATCTAAATCTAATTTTTCTTCTTTTCTTAACATACTATAATCTTTAGCAATTTTTAGTGCAATTCTCAGGTGCAATTCTTAGACCAAATTAAATTTATTATCTTCAAAAAATTGGCATGCGATTTGCGAATATATAAAGTATGGTTAATTATTCTCCACAATACGTAAATAAATTCTCATGCCTTGGTTCAAAATGCCCTGAAACATGTTGCCATGGGATGATGATTGACATAGATAAAGAAACTCATTCTAAATATCAAAAAGTAAAAATAGAAGGTATTAAGAATATACCTAACCTTTTGCAAAAAAAAGATAATCCAACTGATAAACATTTTTCATCTATTAAATTAAAAAAAGATGGGCACTGCTCATTTTTAGGAAATGATGGGTTATGTAGTATACAAAAGAAATATGGAGAGAATTACTTATCTCATACTTGTTACACTTTCCCAAGAAAAAATATAAATTTTAAAGAAAATAAACTGGTAACATTGAGTGTTGCTTGTCCAGAAGCCGCAAGACTTTGTTTATCAAATAAAAATTCAATGGAAATTTATGAGGATAAATTTTATAAAAAAAAAAAGTTTAATCTGGTGTCGGAGAAAATTGAAACTCCATTTGCAAATACTGGTAACCTAATAACTAATAAAGTGTATGAATTACTGCAAAATGAAAAGATAAGTTATATTAATTCTTTGGTTATTTTTAATAAACTTTTAGAAGAACAACTAAATATTTCACAGAATTACGAACAATTTGATGAGATTTATAAATTTTTTTTTGAAAATTTTTGTGAAATTAATATCATAACATTTGATAATTCTAATCTTAAAATTTTATTTTTAGCTAATATCTTCAACATTTTTAATCAGAATAATTTAAAACATACTAGTAATAACTTTTATACTCAAAAATTAATTAACTTAATTGAAGATAGTTATCATGAACTGGTTGGTAGGTTTGATAATGATGATAAAGCTATTGATAATTTAAAAAAAATCAATCAGAAATATTTTTTTAAGTTTGAACATAAGAATAGTCATATATATAGAAACTTTTTTTTAAATGAAATTTTAGGTTATGCACATTTAGTTACAAATAAAAATTCATCTATCAAGTATAATTTCTATATGTCAATTTTTCTAGCAACTATCTCAAAAATGATTTTATTAGGAATTTGTTCAAAAGAGAAAAGAGAACCAACGTTAGAAGATTTTATTAATATAATTAATCGAGTTGAGAGAAGTAATCAAATTTTTTTTCATCACGATAAAAATTTTGAAATGTTATTTAATATTAACATTTTAAAATTTTATGACAAAATAGATAAAAAAAGTTTATTCAATTCAAGTCTTTTGGTTTTTGGATAAATTAAATGAGCTTATTAACGAAGTTATAAAGAAATAGCTTACTTGCCACCATCCAAGCCAGAAAGAAAAATTAACTAAAGATGAACCCCAAAAATAAAAAAAGAATAAAATGAGTAAAAATTTTCCTTTATCATCTGATTTTCTAAAGATTTTAAAATTATAATAAAAAATAAAAAATATAAAACCAACTAGCCCAATTAATCCAGTGTCTAAAATAATCTCTAATATAAAGTTATGGGGATGACTAGGGATATATGGCATAGTTCCGGTATATTTTGATCCTATAATTTCTTGACTACCTTCAATAAAATTAGAAGTGTCTGGTCCAT
>NHBS01000032.1 GCA_002167825.1 Pelagibacteraceae bacterium TMED13 | reverse complement strand
AAAGTGGCTTAAAGAGATAAAATTTAGAAAAGGACCTGCTTATACGAGAAATGAGACATCAAGATATACAGATTTATTAAGTAACGGTAAGGCAAGACAATTTAGTTTTGTAATGGATTTGAAATCAGTAATTACCCGACCTACTTTCGGTGATAGACTAAAAAAAGGTAAAGTTCTAATTTCGGGTTATGCATGGTCTGGATCTTCTAGTATTGAAAAAGTAGAAATTTCAATAAATGGAGGGAAATCATGGCAAAAAACTGATATATATTCGGAAAATATCTCAGTTGTAAGATTTAACTATATTTTTAATTGGAAAGGAAAAGAGACTATAATTCAGTCAAGATGTATAGATAAAAGACAAAGAATTCAACCCACAAGAGAGCAAGTGTTAAAAAAAATGGGAAAAAATGCTACCTATCATTTTAACGGAATTACTTCATGGAAAATTAAAGCAAATGGCGATGTTGAACATACTTATATTTAGTTTAATATTTTATTCGTCAGTAATTTGCAATGAAATAACAACGATTGAAATAGATGGTTCTAATTTACCAGAAACTCAAGGCGAAGTATTAAGAGGTAAAAAAATTTTCGAAAAAAATTGTAGTAAGTGCCACGGTTATTCTGCTGAGGGATTAACTGCACCAGAATTAGTTGGAAGTCAAAAATTATCTGGTGAAAATGTTTCAAAAACTGTAGGAAATTACTGGCCTTATGCACCCAAGATTTTTGATTATATAAAAAGAGCAAAAAGAAATCAAAATGATGACTACTTTTCTGATCAAGATGTTTATTCTATTACTGGATATATTTTAAAAATTAATGATCTATTTGAAGATGAAGTTATCGATAAGAAAAAATTATCTGGAATCATTATGCCAAATAGAGATGGTTTTATAAACCTTTCGAATTAAGAATATCTTTATGGTGGTTATTGTATTGTGCAATCAAATCTTTATCATTGAGCATATCGTTATTTTCAGTTGTTAAAAGTGTGTCCCCATAGAATATTGAATTAGCTCCAACTACAAAACACAATAGTTGTGCCTCTTTTGATAAGTCTTTTCTTCCTGCTGATAATCTAATTCTTGAATTTGGAGCAATAATTCTTGTTGAAGCTATGATTCTTACCATTTCTAATGAGTCAACTTTATCTCTATTCTCAAGGGGTGTGCCTCTTACTGGTACTAAAGAATTTATAGGAATGCTCTCAGGTTGTGGTGTTAAATTTGCAAGTACCTCCAACATTTTTGCCCTATCATGCCAGGATTCACCCATACCGATTATTCCCCCAGAGCATACACTAATGCCTGCCTCCTGAACATTTTGAATAGTTTCTAACCTTTCATCAAAACTTCTTGTTGAAATTATTTCTTTATAAAATTCTGGAGATGTATCAATATTGTGGTTATAGGCATCTAAACCAGCTTCCTTAAGAGTTAAAGCTTGTTCCTTTGTAATTGAACCAAGTGTAACACATGCTTCAAGATCTAATGATTTAACTGCTTTTATCATCTTTACAACAAGATCAAGGTCTTTACCGTTATTGAGTTTTTTCCATGCAGCACCCATACAAAATCTGTCAGCCCCATTTTTTTTTGCCCTTATGGCAGCCTGTTCTACTAATTCAATATTAATCAATTTTTCTTTTTTTAAATCCACATTGTAATGTGCAGATTGAGGACAGTATTTACAGTCTTCCGGGCATGAACCAGTTTTTATTGATAAGAGTGAAGCAAGTTGTATGTCAAGTTTTGGAAATGAACTTTTATGCACCGTCTGAGCTTTAAAAATCAAGTCGTTTAACGGCATAGATAAAATTTCTTTTATTTTTTTCAGAGAAACTTTGTTCATTTTTTTTCATAGTTCGGGAGAAACATTTCTCCAGTACAAAAAAGATACTCTAACCTTACTTTAGAATCAATAGGTCCTTTAATTTCATAGTTTTTATTATTAACAATCAAGGTGCTATTTCCTATTAGGATCTCTTGGAAGAACATAGTCATTTCGTCATTTTTGGTGATATTAGTCAAAGTAAACTCATCATTAATTGTTGGTTTTATATCAAGGATATTACCTATATCATTTGAAAAACTTATTAAGTTAGCCTGATTGATATTTATACTTTTAGAATTTACTTTAAAGAAAGTTAAAGTATTGTTTGTATCGTTTTTTTTAATAGTGAGTTCAGCTGTAAATTTTTCTTTTTGATTAGAGAAGCTTAGGCCACACTCCTCAGGTATATTCTCTTTTAATTTAATAATAGAATTAACTTTAACATTCGCTTGAATACTCGTAGAAAAAAGAAGTAAAGTTACTAAATAGAAAAAGTTCATAATGTATAAATATAAAATTTTAAAAATTTCTCAAGTGATCGATTCAGAAAAAGAGTTTATATCAAAGAATTCTGAAAAAAAACTTTTTAATTTAGCCACAAAAAAAATAAAAGATTACATAAAAACAAATATTACTAATAAGCAAATATTATTTATTTGTGGGCCCGGTAAAAATGGTCTTGATGGAATCAAAACCCAAAAGTTACTTAACCCTGGAGAATCNTCTGTTTTTCTTATAAATAAAGAAATAGATTCNAATCTTAACAAACTTAGAAATAAAATTAATNAATGTGANNTAATTTTTGATTGTATCTTTGGTATTGGGTTNAACAGAAAGCTTAATGAAATNTTTTTAAAAATTATAAANATGATTAATCTTTCAAAAAAAAAAATAATTTCCATTGATATACCAAGTGGAATNAATCCTGATACTGGAGGNAATTTTGGNGGAAATATAAAGGCAGACTGTACACTTGCNATGGGNTTTTTTAAACCAGCGCATTTTCTATTACCAGCAAAAAAATTTGTNGGAGAAGTNAAAGTTNTTGATTTAGATTTAAAATTACCAAAAAATTTAAAGCCCAATATCAANATAATAAATAAAAAAATGNCTCAAAATGTCCAACTGGACCATGANATAGATATCAATAAATATGATAAAGGNCACGTTTGTATAATTGGTGGAAAAATGGCAGGTGCCTCTAGAATTGTTGCAAGAGCTTCAAGGAAAATCGGNGCTGGTTTGTCTACAATTTCTGTNGAAAAAAAATATCTTNATTATTACACAAAAACTGATGTTGGAACGATAGTTGAAACATTGAATAATCACTCATTAAATAAAAAAAATATTTTTGTAGTTGGACCCGGCTTAGGAAAGGATTTTAANAAGAGTAAAATATGTAAACTCATAGAAACTGTTAAAGAGCCAGTAATTCTTGATGCTGATGCGATAAGTATTTTTGAAAATNATAAGAATNAGNTTTATTCAATNNTGAAGAAAAAANAAAATGTTATACTTACACCTCACCATGGNGAATTNTGCCGTNTTTTTANGTATAANAANAAAAAATCTAAAATAGAAAATTGTATAAATGCTTCAAAATTAATAAAAAATACNATTGTTTTTAAGGGAAATGANACANTTGTTTGCTTTCCTAATGGTAAAGTNTATGTNGATATTGAATCANAAAACTCATTAGCAACTGCAGGNACTGGNGATATGTTNTGNGGNATGATTGCGGGTATGATTTCNCAGGGTGTNGGAATTGAGGATTCNGTAATAGTCTCAATTTTTTTACAAAGCCAAATTTCACGCAAAAAAAATAAAACTATAGTTGAAGACTTTATTGAATTAATACCAAAAACACTTAATTTAATAAAAAATAGTAATTGATTTAAAAGTAATTATGGTGTTTTTTATAAATATTAAAAGCGGGCGTGGCGGAATTGGTAGACGCGCTAGATTTAGGTTCTAGTGACATTAGTCGTGTGGGTTCAAGTCCCTCCGCCCGCACCAGAGAAATGATATGAAGATAGAAGAATTAAAAAAAACTAAGGATCTCGATGTAGAATGGAAAGTTACAATTCCTGCACCCGAGATTAATATTGAACTTGATAAAAAATACCTCGAAATCCAAAAAGATGTGAAAATTCCTGGTTTTAGACAAGGAAAAGTTCCTTTAAACATTATTAAGGATAGATACTCTAAAAATGTTTTGCCTGAAGTTACCGATAAAGTAATTAATGAAAATTTAACTAAGGCGATTCTTGAAAAGAAATTAAAGCCTGCAATACAACCAAAAGTAGATATTGATAAATACGAAGAGGGCGGTGACATGAGTTTAAATGTAAGTTTTCAACTTATGCCAGAAATTGGTAATATAGATATTGGATCGTTTACCATTGAAAGATCAAAATTAAAAATTACTGAAAATGATATCAAAAATTCTTTAGAAGATATTTCAAAAAAACATGAAAGATTTACTCCTCTCACAAAGAAAAGAAAATCAATTTTGGGTGATCTAGTGCTTTTTGACTACGTTGGTAAAATCAAAGATAAAGTNTTTTCTGGNGGCTCAGGTAATGATGAAACCGTTGTNCTAGGNTCAAATAAATATATTCCTGGCTATGAAGACCAAATGGTTGGTTTGAATGTAGGTGAAGCAAAGGCTGTAAAAGTAAAATTTCCAGAAGATTATCGAACAAAAGAACTTGCAGGTAAAGATGCTATATTTGATATCAAGATCAAGGATATCCAGGAAAGAGTAAAAAAGGTACCAATTGATGACAAGCTTGCAACTGAAGTTGGAGAAAAAAATCTTAATGATTTAAAAAATAAAATTAGGGAAAAAATGCAAACTGATTTCCAAACNCTATCAAATTTGAAAATGAGAAGNGAGGCTNGTGAAACTCTTCTAAAATCTNCAAAATTTGATATTCCTTCTAAGATGATNGANTCCGAATTTGGTTATCTCAAATCAAATTCAAATGATAAAAAAATAGATGAAAANAATACAAAAAAATTAGCTGAAAGGAGAGTAAAACTAGGCTTAATAATTAATTCTATAGCTGATAAAAATAATATAGTAGTTGAGGATTCAGATTTAACTAAAGCTGTAGCGGACGAAGCTAGTAAATATCCTGGGCAAGAAAAGCAAGTAGTTGAGTTTTATAAACAGAACCCAAATTTAATGCAAAATTTAAGAGGCGTAGCTATGGAAGAGAAGGTTATGCTTTATGTAGTAAATAGTTGTAAAAAGAAAGATAAAGAATGTACAATAGATGAGTTATTTAAATCTGATTTTCTTAAAGAAGAAAATGAGCTAATCAAACAAAATAAAGGAGATAAATAATTATGAGTTCTCTTATACCAATGGTAGTTGAACAAACAAATCGTGGAGAAAGATCCTATGATATTTTTTCGAGATTATTAAAAGAAAGAATAATTTTCCTAACTGGTGAAGTAAATGATGCGGTTTCAAGTGTTATATGTGCACAGTTTTTGTTCTTAGAGTCAGAAGATCCAAAAAAAGATATTTTTCTTTATGTTAATTCACCTGGTGGTGTGGTTTCTTCAGGCTTNGCAATATANGATACAATGCAATATATTAAACCTGATGTTTCAACAGTTTGNATNGGTCAGGCTGCAAGTATGGGTTCTCTGTTATTGGCAGCAGGAAGTAAAGGNAAAAGATATTGTCTTCCACACTCTAGAGTGATGACACACCAACCCTCTGGTGGTGTCCAAGGACAGGCTTCAGATATAGAAATACATGCTAAAGANATAATTAATTTAAAGAAAAGTTTAAATAAAATTTATGAAAGGCATACCGGTCAGTCACTTGAAACAATTGAAAAAATGATGGATAGAGATTATTTTATGAATGCTGANGAGGCAAAAAAATCTGGCATCGTTGATAAAGTTGTTTCTGAAAGACCAAATGTAAAAAATTAAAAAATTATTTTTATTTTGGAATAAAGGTTGCAGTGATTAAAATATTCTGAAATTATAAGGCAGGTAATGGTAGAGTCAAAAAATAATAAAAATACCCTTTTTTGTAGCTTTTGCGGAAAAAGTCAGCATGAAGTAAGAAAACTCATAGCTGGTCCAACCGTATTTATTTGTGACGAATGCGTNGAGCTATGNATGGATATAATTAAAGAAGAAAACAAAGTTATCTCATCTCCNAAATCTGATAATGTCGAAACACCTAAAGAACTTTATAATTTGTTAAANGATTATGTTGTTGGTCAAGAAGATGCTAAGAGAATTNTATCAGTNGCTGTTCANAATCATTANAAGAGAATTAANAACTCATCTCCAAGTNTGGATGTTGAATTATCAAAATCAAATATACTTCTTGTTGGACCAACAGGTTCAGGCAAAACACTAATAGCTGAAACTTTAGCCAAAATTATTGATGTTCCATTTACAATGGCAGATGCAACAACACTTACTGAAGCAGGATATGTTGGAGAGGATGTAGAAAACATAATACTAAAGTTACTCCAGGCAGCAGATTATAATGTTGAACGTGCCGAAAGAGGTATTGTTTATATTGATGAAGTTGATAAGATTAGCAGAAAGTCAGATAATCCATCAATAACTAGAGATGTTTCAGGAGAAGGTGTTCAACAGGCATTACTTAAAATAATGGAAGGAACCGTAGCCTCTGTTCCACCTCAAGGTGGAAGGAAACATCCTCAACAAGATTTTTTACAGGTTGATACAACTAATATACTGTTTATTTGTGGTGGAGCCTTTGCTGGCATAGATAAAATAATTTCACGAAGAGGTGATAAGTCAAGCATAGGGTTTGAGGCAGAAGTTAAAGATAAAAAAGAAAAAAATATTGGATCAATTTTAAAAAAACTTGAAACTGAAGATTTATTAAAGTTTGGTTTAATTCCGGAGTTTGTTGGTCGATTGCCTGTAATTGCAACGCTTGATGATTTAGATGAATCAAGCTTAGTTGAAATATTAACTAAACCAAAAAACGCACTTATTAAACAA
Organism: Pelagibacteraceae bacterium TMED13; assembly: GCA_002167825.1. Taxonomy (GTDB): domain Bacteria; phylum Pseudomonadota; class Alphaproteobacteria; order Methylaequorales; family Methylaequoraceae; genus TMED13. The sequence goes on along the minus strand of NHBS01000032.1, from coordinate 3,838 downwards.
TATAAAAAACTTTTTGACTTTGATAATGTAAAGCTAGATTTTACAGAAGAAGCTTTATCTTTGATAGCAAATAAGGCAATTGAACGAGACACTGGTGCAAGAGGTTTGAGATCAATTCTTGAAAATATTTTATTAGATACCATGTTTAATTTACCAGGTATGGAAGGCGTGAATGAAGTGGTTGTAAANGCAGAAGCTGTTGAAAAAGCTTCTAAACCTTTATTTATTTACGATAAGCCTAGTAAAATTATTAATAAAAAGGCCTGATGGTAAATTTTAAAGATTCATTTTGCGTATTGCCCCTTAGGGATATTGTTGTTTTCCCAAATATGATAGTCCCACTCTTTGTTGGAAGATCCAAATCAATCAGGGCATTAGATTTTGCAGAAAAAAATGAAAAAGAAATCTTTTTAGTTGCTCAAAAAGATGCGAATACCGACGAACCTAACATCCAAGATATTTATAAGTTTGGAACCGTTGCTTCGATTCTTCAATTATTAAGATTACCAGACGGAACGGTAAAGGTACTTGTTGAGGGTCTAGAAAGAGCTAAGACATCCCATTTTACTGAGAATAAAGATTTTTTTGAAGCTTATATTGACCATGTTCCTAATAAACATATTTCAGATAAAGAAATTGATGCATTGTCCAGAACAGCAATGAGTCAGTTTGAAAATTATGTTAAGCTTAATAGAAAAGTACCACCAGAGCTACTTGTAAGTCTTAACCAGATTAATGATTATAGCAAACTAGCTGATACAATGTCAGCACACCTAAATATCAAATTATCTGATAAGCAGAAGCTTTTAGAGACATCCTCTGTAAAAGACAGGCTAAATAAAATCATAGAATTTATTGATCAGGAAATTGGGGTTCTTCAAGTTGAAAAAAAGATAAGAAGCAGAGTAAAAAAACAAATGGATAAAACTCAAAAAGAATATTATCTAAACGAACAAATCAAGGCCATTCAAAGAGAGTTGGGTGATACAACTGACGCTAAAGATGAAATTTCGGAACTTGAAGAAAAAGCTAAGAAAATTAATTTTACTGAAGAAGCAAGACTAAAAGTCAAAAGTGAAATTAAAAAATTAAAAAGTATGGGACCAATGTCTGCTGAAGCCACTGTTGTAAGAAACTATTTGGAGTGGCTATTTTCAATTCCGTGGAACAACAAACTCGAATCCGAAATAGATTTGAGTAAGGCACAAAAAGTTCTTGATAAAGATCATCATGGTCTTGATAAGATTAAGGAAAGAATAGTTGAGTATCTGGCAGTTCAGTCAAGAGTAAATAAGCCTAAAGGCCCTATACTTTGTTTAGTTGGTCCGCCTGGCGTCGGCAAAACATCATTAGGCAAATCTATAGCAAGGTCTCTAGGTAGACCTTTTATCAAATTCTCTCTTGGTGGCATTAGAGACGAATCCGAAATTAGAGGTCATAGAAGAACTTATATAGGATCAATGCCTGGAAAAATCATTCAGAATCTAAAAAAATGTAAATATTCTAACCCCCTATTCCTATTAGATGAAGTTGATAAAGTAGGTGCAGATTGGAGAGGTGATCCAGCTTCAGCATTGTTGGAAGTGCTAGATCCAGAACAAAATACAAATTTCAATGATCATTATCTAGAAGTTGATTATGATTTATCAAACATAATGTTCATTACTACAGCTAATACACTAAACATTCCTCAACCACTGCTCGATAGAATGGAGGTGATCAGGATATCAGGTTACACAGAGAGTGAAAAACTAAAAATAGCTAGTAAATATATACTACCAAAACAAATCAAAGAAACAGGTTTAAAGACTGGTGAAGTAAAAATTGCAGAGTCTGCACTTGAAAGTATTGTTAAGCATTATACCCGAGAATCAGGTGTAAGAAGTTTAGAGCGAGAAATTTCAAAACTACTTAGAAAAGTGCTAAAGAATATAATTATTAAAAAAAGAAGGTCTTCCTCTATATCCAAGAAGAATATAGAAAATTATTTAGGAGTTAAAAAGTTTAAGTATGGAGAAATCGAAAGTAAGCCGTTAGTTGGTGTATGTACCGGATTAGCTTGGACTGAAGTGGGTGGAGAACTTTTACAAATCGAATCTGTTATTATGCCAGGTAAGGGTAAAGCACTTTATACAGGAAAACTCGGCGAAGTAATGAAGGAATCAGTGCAAGCAGCTCAAAGCTTTGTAATTTCAAATGCTGTTAAGTTTGGTATATCACCCCAAGTTTTTGATAAGTATGATATTCATGTTCATGTTCCAGAAGGAGCCACCCCAAAAGATGGGCCGTCTGCTGGAATAGCCATGTTTACATCGATTGTTTCAGCCTTCACTGGAGTACCTATAAAAAATAATATAGCAATGACTGGAGAAATCACACTTAGAGGCAGAGTGCTACCTATCGGTGGGTTAAAAGAGAAGCTTCTTGCTGCTGTAAGAGGTGGAATTAAAGAGGTCATTGTGCCTAAAGAAAATAAAAAAGATCTTGTAGAAATTAATGAAAAAGGAATTCTTAATAAAATAGAAATCCACTTTATTGATAATGCTAACGAAATACTTAGGAAAGCTTTTACCTCTAAAATTATTCCTTACAAGCCAAGCAAAAAAGATAAAGTTAAGATTACTGAAAAACCTGTAAACCCTAAGGAAAATACATTAAGACATTAATAAAAATGTGTTTGACTACTTTAAATGTTAATATAATATAATTATTTATCGAATCTAAATATTTTATAAGGGGGCAAAATGAATAAGAATGACTTAGTTAGTAAAGTGTCTGAAGATACTGGTCTTAGTAAATCTGACAGCGCTAAAGCAGTTGATTCTGTGATCGAAACAATTACATCTGAATTAAAAAGTGGTGGTGACGTCAGACTTGTAGGCTTTGGGACGTTTCTTGTTACTAAAAGAAAAGCTACAACTGGAAGAAACCCGCAAACTGGTGCTGAAATCAAAATTCCAGCGGCTAATGTTCCAAAATTTAGAGCAGGTAAAAGCCTTAAAGAATCACTAAATTAAATAATGTTGATAATGATCACATCTTTAATTAGATGTGATCTTCTAAATTCTTTAACTTTTTTAAAAAACTTATCATACTATCCTCAGTTAACCTTCCAGTGTTTACATTTCTAGGACTTGGGTGATAGCTGGAGGCTAAATAGAATTCCTTGCTTACTCTGTTTAATTTCCCATGCGAAAATTTAAATCCTAGATTTTTTAAATTAAGTGATTTAATGCAAGTATCAAAGGCGATTTTTCCCAAACATACCATAACATTTACATTTTTAACTACATTTATCTCTTGACAAAAAAAATTAAGACAATTTTTAAGCTCTAATGATGTCGGTTTATCTTGAGGCGGAACACATTTCAGAGCAGTAGTTAAATATGCATCTATCAATCTTAATCCATCGTCTATATTATCAGAATTTGGTTGATTGCTATATCCAACTTTAAAAAGACATTTAAATAAGAAATCTGCAGATTTATCTCCTGTAAAAACTCTACCTGTTCTATTTCCTCCATGGGCTGCTGGTGCCAAACCAACAAACATTACTTTTGCATTAGGATCACCAAAACCTGTTATTGGTCTTCCCCAATAACTTTGGTGTTTAAAGCGTTTAGTTTTCTCTGAGGCAATTTTTTTTCTGAAATCTACTAATCTTTTGCATTTATTACAGTTTATTATAGTTTTATTTAATTTTTCTAATTTATTAATCATAATAATCTAATTTATAATCTAACAAGAATAAAAATAAATCTTTTAAATAAAATCAAAATATCCTATAAAATTAATTACCAATTATTGGGCGGTTAGCTCAGCTGGGAGAGCGCCACGT
>NHBS01000031.1 GCA_002167825.1 Pelagibacteraceae bacterium TMED13 | reverse complement strand
ATTTTTATTATTGCCTTTCTTGGCAATGTAATTCCATTTAACCTTATAAGCTATAGCGAAATTTACGTTGATAGTGTAATTGCTTCAACTTTAATAGGGACTATGCCAATATTTACTTTTTTATTTTCAATTTATATTTTTAAAAAGATTGAATTCACGTACTTGAGATTTATCGGTCTTCTGTTTGGTTTTTTAGGAATGGCTATATTTATAGGGCCCTCAAATTTTCAATTAGGTCAGGATAAAATAATTTTTTATTTTTTGATTATCCTTTCATCTATTTGTTATGCTTTTTCTGCAAATGTTGTAAAGAGGGTAAGAGACTCTTCTCCAAGTGACGTTGCAATTACATCAACGGTATTAGCAGCAATAATCTGCCTTGCTCATGTCTCACTTGAATTCATCGTATTAGAAAGTTATGACATTAATAATCTTTCATTCATCTCAGTCAAAAGTTTTGTATCTGCAACTATACTAGGTTTAGTTTGTACTGCCTTTGCTATTTTTATATTTTTCTCACTAATAAATAAAGAATCAGCTGTCTTTGCTAGCCAAAGTAATTATTTAATCCCATGTTTTGGTTCCCTCTGGGGAATATTATTCCTTAATGAAATAGTAACATCTAACATGTTCATTGGATTGTTATTAATTGTTTTTTCAGGGTGGTTGGTTAACAAAAAAGACTAAAAATTTTTACTTTAGTTTATCTTTTGAATCAGGAACATCACCAACATCATACTCTTCATACTGCATTTCAGGTTTTATTTCTTGATCATCTTCTACACCATAGATTGTTTTAACAGCTTTTTGAAAATTAACTCTTGCTTTTTCTAGGTTCATTTCTGCATAAGTTACAGAACCTCCAAGCCAAGCATTATCTTCTAATGCATTGCTTGCCGCAATTAAGAGTTCAGATGTCTCTATTAAAGAATTATGTATTTGTCTTAATTTATTTGAATTTGGTATTTTTAATTTTCTAAGTGATTCAGGTTCACCAAAAGATGAAACATGATTTTTCACAAGCTCCTCTGCCTCTTTAAAGTGATCTTCATCTGACCTTTCATTACTTAAATTAAATGCATCAAGCAGCCTCCCCTGAATAATTATTGCGTTTCCTAAATGTCCAAGCCTTACATCCATCGTCTTTTTATATTCTTGGATATCCTTTTCTGAAATCTCTTGTTCACATGAAACAAGNCCTGTTAAGGAGATTACGGCTATTAATAAAAACTTTAATATCATAATTATATTTTTAACATATCTGTCGTAGAATAAAAGCCAATCTTTTGCTTCTTAATCCATACTGCAGCTCTAAGAGCTCCTTCAGAGAAAACTTTTCTATCGTTAGCTATGTGTGTTAACTTTATTGTTTCTCCATNCATAAANAANTAAACACNATGTTCNCCNACAACATNACCACCTCTTATNGATGAGAANCCAATTTCATTTTTNANCCTTNCTCTNTCGTTATTTTTTTCTCTNAANGTAAATCTTTTANATTTTTGATTNCCCTCTTTTATNGATTCACCTANTGTGATTGCTGTNCCCGAGGGAATGTCTNTTTTTCTATTATGATGAATCTCTACAATCTCAANNTCAGCCAAATCAACTAAATTTTTTGAGCAAGTTTTTACAATACTTTTCATCAAATTTACCCCTAAGCTCATATTAAACGATCTCAAAACTTTTAGTCCTTTTTTTAACTCTAAAAATTTAGACTCCTCTGTCTTTGAGAAACCCGTGGTTCCAGAAACAATTGCAGGTTTATTTTTTGACTTCCTAATTAAACTTAGGAGATTAAGTGTTCCTTTGGAATTGGTAAAATCGATAATTACATCTGAACAATTAATGAGTTCTTTTATATTGCTACTAACAGTCAAGTCTGAATTTTTTTTCCCTATGGAACTATGCCTAGGGTGTTCACATAAAAATACAACTTCTATTTCTTTAGATCTTTTGGCCCTTGAAATAATATCTTTGCCCATCCTGCCTTCAGAGCCATAAATACCAATCTTTATCTTTTTCATAAAGTTTAGTTTAAGCTAGGCCATCCCAAAAGTCTTTAACCTTTGAAAAAAAACCTGAACTTTCTGGACTATTTTTTTGGTCCAGTTCCTCATTAAATTCTTTAAGTAATTTTTTCTGGTTTTCTGATAGGTTCTTCGGAATTTCAACAATTATCGTAATGATCATATCACCAAAGGAAGTTGATCTTAGTGCTGGCATTCCTTTGCCATTAAGCCTAAACTGATCTCCGTTTTGAGATCCAGGTGGCACTTTAACTTTTACTCTCCCACCTGAAACTGTGGGAACTTCAACTGAACCTCCTAAAGCTGCATCAACTATTGATATAGGGACACTGCAAAAAATTTCTACACCATCTCTCTCAAAAATTGAATGATCTAACATTGTAACAAATAAATAAAGATCACCATTTGATGAACCGTTTTGACCCACAGCTCCTTCACCTACAAGTCTTATCCTACTCCCACTCTCAACTCCAGCAGGAATATTCACCTCAATTTTTCTATTTTTTCTTCTTCTTCCTTCTCCATTACACGATGAGCATGGGTCAGTTATAACCTGACCTGCACCACCGCATGCTGAGCAAGTTCGTTCTACAGTAAAGAATCCTTGGGAAGCTCTTGTTCTTCCAGAGCCACCGCATGCACCACAATTCTTGAGTCCGTTACCTTTTTCCGAACCTAGCCCGCCACATGGGTCGCATTTCACAAGAGTGTCAAACGATATTTCTTTTTTAATTCCTGTGTAAGCTTCTCTTAAATCAACCTCAACCTCATACTTGAGGTCTTGTCCTCTTTGATCCCGCTGTCTGGCGGCTCCTCCTCCCATATCTCCAAAAAAATCTTCAAAAATATCAGAAAAGCTTCCAAAGCCCTCAAATCCACCGCCGAAACCAGACCCCCCACCTTGTTGTTCAAAAGCAGAATGTCCATAATTATCATATGCTTGGCGCTTTTCATTGTTAGATAAAACTTCATAAGCTTCGGATGCTTCCTTGAAACTTTTTTCAGCCTCAGTATCACCCGGATTTCTATCAGGGTGAAATTTCATAGCCATTTTTCTATAAGCGCTTTTTATAGTTGATGAGTCAGAATCTTTTTGAACACCAAGCACATCGTAGTAATCTCTCTTAGACATTTTCTACTCTTTAATTACTAGGCCGATTTTTCATTATCTTTGTCGGAATCCTTTTTTTCAGTCACATCCTCGAAATCAGCATCAACAACCTTTTCATCTTTTTTCTTTGATGATTTATTANCCTTTTTATCAGTTTTTCCCTTAGCTCCGGATTTTTCTTTTTCAGCTTTTTCCTTTTCTGCTTTTTCCTGAGCCTCTTTGTATATAATTTCACCTAATTTCATAGAGTCTTGGATAAGTGCGTCCGTTTTTTCTTTAATAATGGAAGTCTCTGACTTTTCATCTTTCAAAACTTCTTTTAAAGCTTCTAGGGACTTTTCAATCTTCTCTTTATCCTCTTTAGGTATTTTAGAGCCATGTTCCTTAACACTCTTTTCAGTGCTATGAACTATGGAATCTGCGTTATTTCTCGCCTCAATTGCCTCTATCTTCTTTTTATCAGAATCAGCATTTGCTTCAGCGTCTTTAACCATCTTTTCGATATCTTCGTCTGATAGGCCTCCAGAAGCTTTGATTTGAATCTGATGTTCTTTCCCTGTTGCCTTATCCTTTGCAGATACCTTAACAATACCGTTTGCATCAATATCAAATGTCACCTCAATTTGTGGAGTACCTTTTGGTGCCGGAGGGATACCAACAAGATCAAACTGACCAAGTAATTTATTATCGGCTGCGATCTGTCTTTCACCCTGAAATACTCTAATGGTAACTGCAGATTGATTGTCATCTGCGGTCGAGAAAGTTTGACTTTTATTTGTAGGAATTGTTGTATTTTTCTCTATTAGTTTAGTGAAAACTCCACCAAGTGTTTCAATTCCCAGTGATAGTGGCGTAACATCAAGTAAAAGAACATCTTTTACATCTCCGGACAAAACACCACCTTGAACGGCAGCACCGAGAGCTACTACTTCATCTGGGTTAACACTTCTGTTAGGATCTTTGCCAAAAAAATTCTTAACTGCTTCGATAACCTTTGGCATTCTTGTCATGCCCCCAACAAGTATAACATCATTTATCTCACCAGCGCTCAAACCCGCATCCTTTAGAGCCTGCTTACATGGTTCAATCGTCTTTTCTACTAACTCCCCAACGAGTGTTTCAAACTTTGACCTAGAAAGTTTTATATTTAGGTGTTTAGGTCCAGAAGCATCTGCAGTTATGAATGGTAAGTTTACTTCCGTTTGAGGAGCTGTAGATAATTCAATCTTAGCTTTTTCAGCACCTTCTTTAAGCCTTTGTAAAGCAAGTTTATCATTTTTTAAATCAATCGACTGTTCTTTCTTAAACTCAGAAACGAAATAATCAATTAATACATTATCAAAATCTTCTCCTCCTAATTTTGTGTCTCCATTGGTAGCCTTTACCTCAAATACACCATCCCCAATTTCTAGAATCGAAACATCAAATGTACCCCCTCCAAGATCATAGACTGCAACAGTCCCAGTTTTTTTTTTATCTAAACCATATGCTAATGCCGCTGCAGTTGGTTCATTGATTATTCTTTTAACATCCATACCTGCTATCTTCCCAGCGTCTTTAGTTGCTTGTCTTTGTGCGTCATTGAAGTATGCAGGAACAGTTATAACCGCCTCTGTTACTTTTTTACCAAGAAATTTCTCTGCAGTTTCCTTCATTTTTTGAAGAATTTTTGCGCTAACTTGACTAGGCGAATACTTTTTTTGATCGATCTGAACCCAAGCGTCTTGATTGTCACCTGCAACTATTTTATAAGGTAAAATCTGACTATCTTTTTTAACGGATGGGTCATCCATCCTTCTTCCTATAAGCCTTTTAATTGCGAATAATGTTTTTTCGGGATTTGTTACTGCTTGTCTTTTAGCTGCTTGACCAACTAATGTTTCTTCTCCTTCAGTGAAGGCTACCATTGAAGGTGTAGTTCTGGTTCCTTCTACATTTTCTATTACTTTTGGAGATTTACCATCCATGATGGCTACACACGAATTTGTCGTGCCAAGGTCTATACCTATAACTGTCATAATACGCTCCTTTTCTTCCGTTTTTGGACAGATACTTTTAGTGACCCATTAAGGCATCACCAAAATTGTTAATAAAGCTAATATTCTAATATATATTTTCAATGAAAAAATCAAGCAAAAAACTCAATTTTTCAATTAATTAATTATTATTCAGCAGAATTTTCTTTTTTTCCTTCTGGACCTTTTGAGACAGTAACCATTGCTGGCCTCAATAACCTTTCAGCAATCTTATATCCCTTTTGCATTTCTTCTATAATTACTCCTGATTGTTTATCACTGTTCTTATAAGAAACTGCCTGGTGAAGTTCTGGATTAAAAGTATCACCCATTGATTCAAATGGTTTCACACCATTTCTTTCAAATACCACATGCATTTCCTTCTCAACAGATTCAAGACCCACAACAAGGTTTTTCAATACCGAGGATGCTTCTAAATCATCTTTTGGAATTGAATAGATTGCCCTTTGAAAGTTATCAGAGACTGTTAAGATGTCTAATGAGAAATTTTTTATTGAGAATTTATGACTATCACTTAATTCTTTCTCATGTCTTTTTCTCAAATTATCATTCTCTGCAAGCTCCCTTAGCAATTTGTCTTCAACATCTTTAAGTTTCAACTTTAAATCTTCAATTATTTTTGTATCTTGAGTCTCCTGTATTTTTTTATCTGTTACTTTGGAACTATTGGAGGCTTTTCTCTCTGTTTTTTTTTTTTGTTCTGTTTGTTTTATATCTTTCATTTCAATCACTTAAACTCCTTACTTTATTTCAAATTTTTCACTTATTAGTTTTGCTGTATAATCTACAACAGGAATGATTTTTGCGTAATTTATTCTCATTGGCCCTATAACCCCAATCGCTCCTATAATCTCTTTATCTTGATTTTTAAAGGGGCTTATAATTGTAGAGCAACCTGTTAAACCAAATAGATTGTTCTCTGAGCCAATATAAATCTGCATACCCTCTGCCGTTTGCGTTTCTTCAATAATACCCATCAAGTTTTTTTTATTTTCTAGTTCTTCAATTAAGATCCTTACATCCTCAAGTTGCTCCAATGCCTTAACATCCTCTAAAAGTTTAGAAGTTCCAGTTACTATTAATTTACTTTTTTTACTCGCATCATCCCAACAAGCAAATCCCTCGTCAATTAACTTTCTTGAGGCCCTATCAATTCTTATTTTATCACTTTTTATTTGTTCCTTAATTAGCTTCTTACTTTCAAGAAGGCTTTTTCCTTTAGTGATAGAGTTCAAGTAATTTGTCGTTTCAATCAAAAGTGAGCTTGGAAGACCTTTAGGAATTTCTATGATTCGATTTTCTATCATACCGTTCTCGGTAACAAGAATTACTAAGGCTCTATCGTTACTAACTGGAACGAATTCTATATGTTTTAATCTTCCACCCATTTTAGGGGCAACAACTATACCGGCACAATCTGATAACCCTGAAAGTAATTCGCTTGCATTATTACATAAATCCTCAATGCTTTTTGGTTCATTATTTATGGTCTTTTTAATTTCCTCACATTCATCATTCTTTATCCTACCAACTTGAAGTAATCCATCGACAAAAAATCTTAAACCCAGATCAGTCGGAACTCTTCCAGCTGATGTGTGGTTTGATTTTAATAGTCCCGATTCTTGTAAATCAAACATTACATTTCGAATAGAGGCTGGAGAAAGTTGTTCTCCCATTTTGAAGGATAATCTTCTTGAGCCTACTGGATTACCAGTTTTTAAAAAATCATCAACTATTAGAGAAAAAATTTCTTTTGATCTCGCATTTAGGTCTTTTAAATGCGATGGGATAGATTTGTTAAAATTATTTTTTACTATTTTTAGATTGTTTGTTAGTTTCATAATAATAATTATACATGACTATAACTAAAATATGAAATGAGAAAATTCAATAGAAAAAATTTTGAGACGCGAGAAATTTCAATTCAAAAAAATTTTGTAGAGAATTCTGATGGTTCCTGTTTAATTTGCTTTGGAAAAACTATGGTCATTTGTACAGCAATCATTGAGAATGATGTGCCTAGTTGGCTTAAAGGAAAAGGCACGGGATGGGTTACCGCCGAATATGGTATGCTTCCTGGTTCAACTTCGTCAAGAAATAGAAGAGAATCAAAATTAGGTAAACAAACTGGCCGAACAACAGAAATACAAAGACTTATTGGTAGATCCCTTAGATCAATAATTGATTTGAATTGTTTAGGTGAAAAATCAATAATTGTTGATTGTGATGTGATCCAAGCAGATGGGGGAACAAGAACTGCAAGTATTACTGGAGGATTCGTAGCGTTAAGTTTAGCAATAAAAAAATATATGAGTCCAAATAAATCTATTCAAAATCCGATCAAGGACTATGTCGCTGCTATCTCCTGTGGAATTGTAAAAAATGAGGTTTTAGTAGATCTAGATTACTCCGAAGATTCAATCGCTGATGTAGATGCAAACTTTGTTATTACTCAAAAGTCCGGTTTCTCTGAGGTTCAAGCAACTGGAGAAGAAAATACATTTCAGAAGGATGAACTAGTAGATATGATGGAAAAAGTTGAATTAGTTTCAGAAAAAATCTTTGCGATCCAAAAAGGTGCACTTGAATAATTATCTTATTAAAGACAAAAAAGTAGTTGTAGCAACTCACAACAAGGGAAAAGTTGAAGAGTTCAAAATTCTATTCTCAAAATATAACATTCAGATAATGACTTCTGAGGATTTAAATATAGATGATGTAGAAGAAACCGGTAAATCTTTTGAAGAAAATTCAATTATAAAGGTTAAAACTATCCCAAATGATTATGTAGCAATTGCTGATGATTCCGGCTTATGTGTAAAGATTTTGAATCAAGAACCAGGCATCTTTTCTGCACGTTATGCAAAAAAATATGGTGGTTGGACTGAAGCAATGAAAAAAATATACTCAAGAGTAGAAGAAAAAAAAAATCCAGATTTTTCTGCAAAATTTGTTAGTTGTTTGTCTCTTAAGTTATGTAATGGAAAAATATTTACCTACATTGGTGAAATAAAAGGCAAAATAACCTGGCCACCAAAAGGTGATAATGGCTTTGGCTATGATCCTTTTTTCATCCCAATTGGTGAGAATTTAACATATGGTGAGGTTGAATATAGTACAAAGATTCTCTCAGATCATAGAAGCGTAGCATTCAAAAAACTTGCTAGAGTTCATTTAAGGAACAGCTAGAGATATTTATAACTTCGTTATTCTTTAGAACCTTCTTTAGAAATGTTTCTCTTCTAAGTAATCCCGAATTAATTTTACTATTACTGAACTCTCCAGAATATATCTTGTTACTTTCCTCAAAATCTTGGTATTGATTTACTAGGTCAATTAAGTCGTATATATAAAAATTGAAAGATAACGGTTCCTTGGAAAATATTTCTTTGAAGTCATTTTTGAAACTCTCAGGTTTATTTTTTAAGCTAGTTACATAAAAACTACCTTCGAAAACTTTATCAAGTCTATTAGTATCCTCCCATAGACTTGTTCCATAAATGAATGTATTTTGGGAATTAACATCATAAAAGG
>NHBS01000030.1 GCA_002167825.1 Pelagibacteraceae bacterium TMED13 | reverse complement strand
TTCATAAGTTAATCCAGTTATAAGTGTATTATTTTTATTAAAAAGATCTGAATCATATGTTGACTGAAAATTTAATCCCATTTGGTTTTGTTTAGTGTTTGACCTGTTAATAGCGCCAATACTTTCGATCTCATTTTCATCATCATCTAGTTCTAAACCTAATGAAGCATAATTAATTGGTGCACCTGATACATCTAGGTATTGTTCATCTGAACCTCCTGCAACCTCTAACTCAGAACAAAGAATATTATCAGCCGTCCCCCTACTTGTATTATATCCTTGGCCACAATCCCCTGCCTCAAATTCATCACCATTATAGTTTCTTCTTTCCATATGACGATAGTAAATATTACCTTGGATTGAAAGTTTATCGTTTACAAAATGATTGCCACCAAAATTAGCATAATAATTTTTGTTATGCGTGTTATCAGGATATGTGTAGACGGCATCTCTCCCTTCCATATCCATTAACGTTAACGGGACAGCACCATTACCTCTCAAATCAGTATATGCTTGTCCAAAATTTATGAAAAGTTCAGTGTCATCGTTTGGCCTATACCGCACATCGCCANANACNGTGTTGAGGTATGATTCAGACTGATCTCTCCAACCGTTATCGTAATTGAAGTTAGCACCAAGATAAATTCCAACATTATCGAATTGTTTTCCATATTCAAAAATTTCATTAGTACGACCATAACTACCACCTGATGTAGTTAAGTTAGCTCCTTCAAAATTAAATCCATTTTTCATCTCCATTGTTATTGCACCACCAATAGCATTTTGACCAAAAATAGGATCTCCTCCAGTAAAAATTTGCATATTATTTATCGCAAAGTCAGGGACAAGGTCCCACTGAACAACTTCACCAAATGACTCATTCACACGCATGCCGTTCTGATAAACTGCGATTGACTGAGCTGTACCAAGAAGAGGTCCACTGACATAACCTCTAAAGTTGATATCATTTTGCATAGGTGAGCTATTTAAATTAAATAAGGAAATACCAGATGCTTCTCTGTTAAGTGTCTCAGTTATAGAAAAATTTTTTTTTTTTCCAATTATTTCTCTATTTATGCTTTGAACTTTACCTGGAACTCTATCTATACTTAGCCCAGAACCTTGTACTGGAGTTACTGAAATAATATTAACATCAGGAGCAACATAAGTTTTATCTTGTGAATAAGTTGTCGAAGTTGAAAGCAAAGCAGATACGATAATAATTGTATTTATTTTATGCATGTTAATTTTTTTTTTATCAATATTATGAATAATAAATTTCGTGAATAGACATCCTTTCCCGTTTACTAATACTTTTACAGTTTATATTTCATCCACAGGTTGTCAATAATTAATTTGTACAGTGTAAATTGACAGTTTAGTCTAGTTACACTATATCTTTACTATGTTAAATATCTTTAAAAACCTTAAAGAAAACAAAACAAATATTGAATCAGCTAGTGATGAAGAAAAGGGCATTATGATTACGACACTATTAGTTGAAGCGGCAAAGTCAGATGATGCCTTTGATGANCAAGAAATTTCTAAAATAAAAAAAATCATCTCTAGTAAACTTCACTTTGATGAGGATTTCACAAATATCATATTCGACAAAGCTGTAGAGGCNTCGCAAGATAATATTGAACTTTATTCNATAACAAAAGATATTAAAGATAATTTTACTAAGGACGAGATATTAAATATTTTTGTCTATTTGTGGAAAGTAATTCTTTCAGACGGAATTATTGACGACTACGAATCTGGACTAATGAGGAATCTTACAGGCCTTTTTCATCTCACAGGAAAAGAGGTTGCAGAAACTAAGGCTACNGCAGAGAACTTAATCAAAAAAAACTGAAGANTTTCTTTTAGTTCTTTTTCTCTCTTCCTCAAACTTCTTACGATTTTTTAATGATTTAGTGTGAACTCTTTTCCTCCATAATCTAAATGATGAGGGCTTGAGACTTCTTCTCATTATTTTAATTACTTCCGATTCACGTTTACCTGATTTTTCGAATATTTCTTCGAATGTGATTCTATCAGCCCATGCCGCCCAAATAATCCATTCGTCAGTGGTAAATCCTTTAGGTTCAGGATTCTTTACTTTAGTCTTTGGAACATTATTTTTCTTTTCAGACATTACCTAAAATAATTCAGCTTCCATAATATCAAGCTGAGCCTCAAAATCTTTTCCAAAAGCTACAAAACCTATACTTTTAATTTCTGAGGAAGAAAAGGTTGATGGTTGATAGAAATTAGATTTTTTAAAATCTTTAAAATAAATGTTTAAATATTTCCAGTTGTTATCTACCGAGAATTCACCTGAATAATACTGCCATGGAAATATAAGNGAATTTGTTCGTAGATGAATGTAATAAGAACTCGGATTACCTCTAACTTTAAGCTTAATACCTAAAAAGTCATCAGATAAAATTTCTTTGCTAGATCTCACCTGTATGAATCCCCCGTTATTTTNAGTACTAACATTACCTGATAATCTCAAAAATAAATCTTCGCTATCTATAATTTCGGCTTTTCCATCTGAGACTCCACCCATGACTTGATCACTTACATATTCCCATTTTTGGAAAAAAAGTTTGGGATTTCTTATGTCCTGATCAAAAAGATTCATAGAGTTTACAAACGAACTAATCAAAAGATAAATTGAAAAAAAAAAAAAATTCATATATTAATATTTATCATAAATAAAACAAAAATCCAATTGCGGGTTTAGTATTAATAAAAGGTATTTTTTAAAATAAATCTTGGATAGCGAGGAAAAATGTCAGATAAGAATCTTGATAATCTAGTAGTTGATATACAACAAAAATGGGCTTCAATTGTTTTGGAGATTAGTAAAGCNTACAAAAATGGAGCTGACGTAAAAGATCTGGTTTCTAACTTACTTCACGATGTATATGCATTTGACCACTGCAATGTTCTATTCAAACCGACTCTGGCTAAAACAATACAATTTAGATCAAAAAAGGATGAATTTGAATCGTATTTCTTAGGTCAAAATAATGTATGTGAAGAGGACAGTGGTTTTGCAATTAAAGAATGGAAATCAATTAAATTTGAAAACTATAAAATAGTTGATTACAATGGTAGCATATTAGCAATGGGTAACTACTTTTTTGAAGATGGTGAACAAAAATTACTAAAGGTTGAATATACGTTTGGATTTATAAGAATTAAAGATCAGCTAAAAATTAATTTGCACCATTCTTCACTACCTTACAATGGATAAATTTAAAATTCGTATCTTATTACAAAGTAAGGAATAACTTAATGAATAAAAGTATTGCAACAAATTTATTAGCATTGAGTATAACTATCATTGGAATCTTTTCTCCATTATATTCAGAACAAATACTTACAGCAGGTCTTTTTGCCTTATCAGGATCTNTAACAAATTGGTTNGCTGTTCANATGNTATTTGAAAAAGTTCCGTTTTTATATGGATCAGGAATAATAGTTAGAAGGTTCGAAGACTTTAAACTTGGTATTAAAAANCTTATNATTGANGANTTTTTCAAAAAAGAATCATTAGAGAATCTTNTTAAAGACGATGTAGTTGATAAAAATAAGATTCTAGAAGAGATTAACTATGATAAAATTTTTGATAAGTTTATTGAATCAATTGAAGAGTCTACACTTGGTTCTATGTTAAAAATGGTTGGTGGGAAAAAAGCTTTGGAACCCCTTAAAGAACCTTTGATTNTAAAAATTAAAGAAATATTTNTTGATTTTATTGAAAATAATTTAAGTAATNTAAANAATATTGATGAAAAACTTCATNATAAAATAGAAAAACTAATCAATATTAGGCTAGAAGAACTTAGTCCTCATGATGTNAAANCTATAATAAAAAATATAATACATAANCACCTNGGNTGGCTNGTNGTATGGGGTGGAGTATTTGGTTTNNCCTTAGGTTTAACTATTTCTTTAATAGGTACATTAAATTGAAAAAATCCTTTTTTGATTTTTCAAATACTTATGTGAATCTACCCGATCATTTTTTTCAAAGNNTAAAACCTCAAAGAGTTAAAAATCCAAAACTTTTAAAAATTAATTTAAATTTAGCTAAGTCATTAGGTTTNNAAGTNGAAGGTNTAGATAANATTTCCATCGATGAAATTCTCTGTGGTAATAAATTACCCAAAGGGGCTGAGCCAATTGCTATGGCTTATGCAGGACATCAGTTTGGTAACTTCGTTCCGAGCCTTGGTGATGGAAGAGCAATACTTCTTGGAGAATTTTTAACACCTAAAAATAAAAGATTTGATATTCAATTAAAAGGTGCGGGTATAACTAAATTTTCTCGAAGTGGTGATGGAAGAGCCCCACTAGGCCCTGTAATAAGAGAATATGTTGTAAGTGAAGCCATGTATCATTTAGGAATCCCCACAACTCGATCCCTTTCAATAATAAAAAGTGATGACTTTATTCAAAGAGAAGACTTTTTTCCTTGTGGAGTGTTAAGTAGGGTTGCTTCCAGCCACATCAGAATCGGAACATTTGAATACTTTAATTACAGAAAAGACGTAAAATCCCTCAAACTACTTGCAGATTATACAATTAATAGACATTTTCCATCGATAAAAAAAACAAAAAATAAGTATAAACAATTTTTAATGATGGTTCAGTCACTGAATGCTGAGTTGGTTGCAAAATGGATGGCTATTGGCTTTATTCATGGAGTTATGAACACAGATAATACATCTATATCTGGTGAAACAATTGATTATGGACCATGTGCTTTTATGGACTACTACAACCCTAAACAAGTCTATAGTTATATTGATCATCAAGGAAGGTACTCATATATAAATCAAGGAAAAATAATGTTTTGGAATCTCTCAAAATTTGCTGAAAGTTTAATTCCTATCTTAGATGAAGATTCAAATATTGCTAGGAGTATTGCCATAGACGTACTAAAAGATTTTCCAAGATTATTTGAGAATAAATGGCTAGATAACATGAGAAAAAAATTTGGTTTTTCTTCTAAGTTTAAAGGAGATTCTCAAATAATAAGTGAATTTTTAAATTTAATTGAGGGTGAAAGTCTTGATTATACACAATCCTTTAGAAATTTAATCTTTGATAACAATCAGGATTTTTCTTACCGCAACTTTGAATTTAAAGAAAGTATAGCTTCCAAAAGGTGGTTCGACTCCTGGCACACTCGACTTCATAAGGAAAAAATAGATATTCAAAATGTATTTAAATCTATGAAAAAAATTAATCCTATTTATATCCCCAGAAATCACATTCTGGAAAAGGTGATTAACGAATTAATTAAGAATAAAAGTAATACCATGTTAGAAAAAATCCTGGAATTAATTGAGAAACCCTATACACATCAAAAAAATAGCAAATACTTTGAGCTTCCACCAAATCCTTCAGAGGAAATAACTAACACATTTTGTGGTACATAATCTTATAGTATCGAAAAATTATATTTTTTTGATTCTTCAAATATTTCCTCTTCAGCCTCCATCCAAAGTGGGATGGCTTTATCAAGAATATCTATACCCTCTTTGGTTAGACTTACAATTCTTTTTCTAGAATCTTTGTTACCTAAATTCTTGATATATTTTTTCTTCTTTAATATTTCTAATCCTCTAGTTAAAGTAGTTCTATCCATATAAAGTTCGTTAGCTAACTTGATAAGGTTTTTTTCACCACTAGTCGCAATGAAAGATAATATTGAAAATTGTGTTATTTTGAGGTCTAAAGGCTGAAGTTTTTTATCATAAACTTGTGTAACTAACCGAGATGCTTTTCTTATCTTAAAGCATTTACAATTTTTAAGTTTTCTATATTTAAAAGATCCCGTTAGTTGCATTTAATTTTATCATTTAACAATACTTAATAGGTTTGTTCAATGAGAATCTAGATCTTTTTTTACATCCTCATGATCCCCAGTTACAATATGATGTTTACTCTTAACAACAAATCTCTCAAAAATAGGAATTAACAATAATGGAATTAAACCGCCAACAACAATTCCTATTATCATCGTTCTTAAATGAGGGTCAAGGTAACTAGCCACAAAATCAGCTATTATGTGGGACATAGCAGCTCCCAGTATTCCAGCTATATGCCCTTTTGATANNATCTTTAAAAATCTATTTATACTAAAACCTGTATAATATCCAACAAGCATGATACTTACGTGAACAAATCCAAATACAAAACCTCTAAGATTTCCNTCAACTTCGTTAAATAAATGATTAATNAAATGTTCCATATAAATTTTTTAAAGTTANCTTATCTTANAAGATTCATANTTANAATGANTTATTTTATATANGTTTTTNNAATACTTTNCTTTNNTCNAAAANAAAATTTTCATACCCAANGACNACTTAAATCATNAGGTACAGATATATGGCGGAGAGAGAGGGATTCGAACCCTCGAAACAAATAAATGTTTACACGCTTTCCAAGCGTGCGCCTTCAGCCACTCGGCCACCTCTCCATAAAAATTAATCCATTGATGTTTTTAAAACATTTATAAATGCAGATTGTGGTATTTCNACCTTACCNAACTGCCTCATTCTTTTTTTACCTTTTTTTTGTTTATCTAATAATTTATTTTTTCTAGTAACGTCTCCACCATATAATTTAGCTGTTACATCTTTTCTAAAGCTACTTATAGTTTCTCTTGCTATTATTTTGCCNCCTATNGAGGCTTGGATGGGTATTTTAAATTGTTGTCTAGGAATAAGATCTTTCAATTTTTCACAATAAAACTTTCCTCTCAATGGAGCTTTTTCAACATGACACATAAAGGATAAAGCATCAACTGGCTCTGAATTTACTAAAACTTGAACCTTTACAAGTTTATCCTCTTTATATTCCTCGAATTCATAATCAAAACTTGCGTATCCACTTGTCATTGATTTNAGNCGATCATAAAAATCAAAAACAACTTCTGCAAGTGGTAAAAAGTAAACTATCATTGCTCTTTTTCCAACATAAGTTAGATCTTTTTGTACTCCTCTTCTATCTGTACAAAGCTGTATTACNGCTCCTAGATATTCATCAGGTAACAATATCGTTGCCTTAATTATTGGCTCAAAAATTTTAGATATTTTTGAAATATCTGGGAGTTCAGAAGGGTTATGAATACTTAAAAGATCACCGTTTGTCTTTTCAACTTTGTAAACTACAGACGGTGAAGTTGTAATTAAACTCAAATTAAACTCCCTACTTANTCTCTCCTGAATTATTTCAAGATGAAGTAGTCCAAGAAATCCACATCTAAAACCTAAACCTAGCGCTGCAGATGTTTCAGTTTCATAAGTAAAACTTGCATCATTTAATGCTAATTTTTGCAAACTATCTTTNAGTAAATCATAATCATCTGCTTCAACAGGGTAAAGACCNCAAAAAACTACTGGTATGCTTGGCTTAAAACCTTTNAGAGCAACCTTAACAGGTATTTTATCATCTGTNATTGTGTCACCAACTTTACAGTCACTTACGTGTTTTATTCCTGCCGTTATAAATCCAATTTGCCCTTGTGAAAGTTTTTCAGAGTATTTTATTTTTGGTGTAAAAAAACCACATTTCTCAACAGTATAAGTTGCATTTGTACCTAACATTTTTATTTTCATGCCTTTTGTTAAAATACCGGCTTTTATTCTAACAAGAATTATTACTCCAAGATACGAATCATACCAACTATCAATAAGCATCCCTACCAAAGTCATTTCATCTAGTGAATTTGGCTCTG
The DNA here is from genome assembly GCA_002167825.1 of Pelagibacteraceae bacterium TMED13. Taxonomy (GTDB): domain Bacteria; phylum Pseudomonadota; class Alphaproteobacteria; order Methylaequorales; family Methylaequoraceae; genus TMED13. Next base: position 34,088 of record NHBS01000030.1, on the reverse strand, counting down.
GTAGTCTTTCAACTATAGCTTCTAAAAGCTCGTCTATTCCCTCACCAGTCTTTGCCGAAACAAGTATCGAGTTCTTAGTATCAATTCCTATTACATCTTCGATTTGTTTTTTTACTTTCACTGTATCAGATGCTGGTAGATCAATTTTATTTAAAACTGGGATTATTTCATGATCATACTCAATTGCCTGATAAACGTTAGCAAGCGTTTGTGCTTCAACACCCTGAGATGAATCTACAACTAATAAAGAACCTTCACACGACGCCAAGCATCTACTAACTTCATATGAAAAGTCAACATGACCAGGAGTATCCATGAGGTTAAAATTATAAGTGTTATCTTTTTTTGATTTATAATTTAAATAAACTGTTTGAGCCTTGATAGTTATTCCACGCTCTCTCTCAATGTCCATAGAGTCCAGCACTTGATCTTTCATCTCTCTATCAGAAAGCCCTCCACATTTTTGAATTATTCTATCTGCTAAAGTTGATTTACCATGATCTATATGAGCTATAATCGAAAAATTTCGAATATTCTTAATTGACATTCTACCTCAATTTTGCGTTAAATTTNTCTTCGACTGTTTTTATTATTTTATCACTTAAATTATTTATTTCTTTTTCACTTAANGTTTTCTCATNGGACTGAATTATAACTTCTATACCTATTGCTCTTTTTGAAGCTTNNTNATCNTAATTATCNAAAATTTTTACTCTTTTAATTAATTGTTCNTCAACAGAATATATATGACTAACAACATCTCCACATGATAGTTTTTTATCAATATAAAANGAGAAATCTCTGACTGAAGATTGATATAATNACTTTAAANATTCTTTTNTNGAATCAGTTTTATTTTTTAAAAAACTACTTAGTNTAGAAAAATTTAGTTCNAACATACAGNCATTNTTTTTTAGCCCAAACTTTTTNTTAATNAAGGGATGAATNTCTCCAAAACTCCCAACNACCTCATTTCCATATNCAACAAAACAACTTTTACCTGGATGATAATATTTATNCTCCTTATTAGTAAATTTTATTGACTTCTCTTTAAAACCTAAAACTTTAAAAACTTCTATTAAATCTGCCTTTATATCAAAAACGTCAAAATCCCTATCTTTCTCTATCCAACTTTTTTCGGTCATCATACCTGATCTCATAACTACGATATGATCNCTTTGTAATATTTTTTTATCATGACNGAAAATAGGTCCAAACTCAAAAATAGAGATNTTTTGCTTACCTTTATTNTTATTNTTTTTCACTATAGATAANAAACCTCCTACTAAGTTAGATCTTANNACTGATTGCTCNGAGCTAATAGGATTTTCAATTTCAATAGGNTCTTNATTACNAAATATATTTTCCCANTNTTTNTTAACAAATGACCAATTAATGACNTCATTAATATTTCTACTGACAANTACTTCCNTAATTTTTTTTTTACTCTTTTGATTGATATTNGCTANATTNGTTTGTCTTTTTTTAATANTCATTGGTTCGTTTTCAATAGAGTCATANCCATATAGTCTTGCAACTTCCTCAACTAAGTCCTCCTTAATAGAAATATCNTGTCTCCAACTTGGTGGTGTAACCAAAAAGTATGATTTTTTGTTTTCAATTAAACATCCTATCTTGACTAGCTTCTCTTGAATAAGTTTATCATTAAGATTTGTTCCTAGAATTTGATTTATAAANTTTGAGGAAATTTCTATANACTNATCTNTTTTTATCGAAGNGTTATCTTTTATTATTTCACACAAATCACCNCCNCAAAGTTTAGTAATCANTCTTGATGCTANATTAATTCCATTCTNTGTCGATTCTGGGTCAANACCTCGTTCAAATCTATATCTCGCATCACTCTGAATGTTTAACTTTCTTCCAGTTGAAGANATTGAATCAGGCNAAAAATAAGCTGACTCTATAAGNATATTTTTTGTTTCACGATCACAACAAGAATTTTTTCCTCCNAGTATCCCTGCTAAACTTATNATCTTATTTTCATCACAGATCACAANCATGTTATCATCAAGTNTNTATTCTTGGTCATCTAATCCGANAAATTTTTCNCCTTTTTTTGAATGTCTTATTACAATATNACCCTGNATTTTATCTGCATCAAAGACATGTAATGGTCTGCANAAGTCAAAATTTATGTAGTTTGTAATATCAACTAAACATGAGATAATCTTAATNCCAGTCATTTTAAATCTCTTTAACATCCAATCNGGAGAATCTNTATTNGAAANATTTTTNACCTCTCTCAAAAAAAACTGTGGGCAATCTTTNTCTTTTAATTTNTTTTCNATTTTAATNATTGATTTTTGCGTGGACTTAATATCTTCNACCTTCAATTCTTTTAATTTTCCTAATCCAGATGCACNTAGGTCTCTNGCNATTCCATAGACACCNGCACAATCAACTCTGTTNGGTGTTATGGCGATCTCAACCTCCANATCTTCATCACTCACATAATCAGAAAAACTTTTNCCCACNTGGTATGAATCATTTAACTCTATAATNCCNGTTGACTTCTCCTCNATACCTAATTCCTCTTCTGAACATAGCATTCCGTTAGATTGGATNCCTCTAATTTTACTCTTANAGATTTTAAATTCTTTTTCTGTTTGATTATATATTATCGCACCTTCTTTTGCCAAAACAGTAATCAAACCATTTTTNACNTTTTCAGCNCCACANACAATATTATAATTATCTTTTCCATCTGAAACATCACAAACCTTAAGTTTATCTGCATTTGGGTGTTTTTCTACTTTAATAACTTTACAAACTATAAACTTATCTGGATCGGTAATTGGAATTTTTATATTCTCAACTTCTAATCCAATACTTGTGAGTTTATGAGATAATTGAATGAGTGAACAATCAAAATCTAAGTAATCTTTTAGCCATCCAACTGTAAACTTCATTTTAACGCCAACTTAAATCTGATGTATCAAATGGAGAAAAGCCATAGTGTTTTAGCCAATTAATATCTCCCTCAAAAAAATCCCTTAAATCAGGCATACCATATTTAAGCATAGCCAGTCTTTCTATACCCATACCAAAAGCAAATCCTGTAAAATTTTCATCATTCAACTTACAATGTTTAAACACATTGGGGTGAACCATACCGCAACCTAAAATCTCCAACCATTTTGTTCCCTTTCCAAGTAAAATTTTACCAGATTTTATTTCACAATTAATATCAACCTCTGCTGATGGTTCCGTAAAAGGAAAATATGAGGGTCTAAATCTTAATCGCAATTCATCTTGTTTAAAAAAAGTTTTACAGAATTCCTCAATAAACCATTTTAAATTAGAAAATTTGATATTTTTATCAACCACNAAACCCTCAACTTGGTGAAACATAGGTGTGTGAGTCATATCAGAATCACATCTGTAAGTTCTACCTGGGGCAAATATTTTAATTGGCAAACTAGAATTTTGTAGTGTCCTTATTTGTACAGGTGAAGTATGTGTTCTCAATACTAACTTCTCTCCATTATATTTTTTTTTCAAATAGAACGTATCATGCATTTGTCGTGCTGGATGATTTTTTGGTATATTTAAGGCTGTAAAATTATTAAAATCATTTTCCACGTCTGGACCTTCTTCATATTTAAGACCCATCTCTCCAAGTATTGAAACAATCTCGTTNATAGTCTGTGTGATTGGATGAATTTTAGCCNTAGATGCGCTATTGTGTCTTATTGGTAAAGTACAATCTGTAAACTCTTTAGATAATTTAATATCTAACTCATGTGTTTCTAGNTCCTCTTTTTTNGTTTCTATTGATTCAATTATTTTTAATTTAGTATTATTTANAGCTTTCCCCTGAATTTTCTTTTCTTCTATTGATAGNTTTGAAAGGTTTTTAAGTGCCTCTGTAACAGANCCCGATTTGCCAAGATACTTTACCCTTANGTCTTCAAGNTCTGATAGTTTTTCACACGCGNCAACTTCATCCAACGCTGATTGAATTAGTTGATCTGAATTATTCATATTTTATTAATTTAAGCTGCTTTGACTTTATTTACAATTTCTTTAAAAGATTCTGGTTCTAAAGCAGCAAGGTCNGCTAAAACTTTTCTATTAAAATTAAGGTTAACCTTTTTTAGTCCATTTATAAATGTTGAGTATTTNATACCATTTAATCTGCAGCCAGCATTTATTCTNTGAATCCATAGACTTCTAAATTGTCTTTTTTTAACTTTTCTGTCTCTATAAGCATATTGACCAGCTTTTTCTACTGCCTGATTTGCAACTTTNAACGTGTTCTTTCTTCTACCAAAGTAGCCCTTAGCTCTTTTTAATATTTTTTTATGTCTAAACCTAGTTGTAGTTCCTGCTTTAACTCTTGACATTTGGGTTACCTCAACTTCATATTAATATATTTTTTAACTATTATAGAATCTGATTTTGCCATAACAGTAGGACCNTTCGCTGATCTCTTCATTTTTTTTGTTCTTTTAGTCAAGTTGTGTCTTTTACCGCTAGCAAACATCATTACTTTTCCGGTAGCGGTGACTTTAAACCTTTTTTTTGTTCCACTTTTTGTTTTAATTTTAGGCATGTGAATCTCAAATTTTTTTTTTATTTATATAGTTTTTTTTACCTAAAGCAAGATAGTTTTGAATTAACTACCTTGGTGCAACCACCATTATCATTTGTTTACCTTCTAGTGTAGGAACTTGCTCAATTTTGGCTACTGATTCNATCTCGCTCTCAAGCTTCTTCAAAACTTCCATACCACGTTGTTGGTAAGCCATTTCTCTTCCCTTAAACCTTAAAGTTATTTTAACTTTATCTCCCTCATTCAAAAACCTTTGAATAGATTTTAANTTAACTTCATAATCATGATCTTCTATACCTGGTCTTAATTTTACCTCTTTAACCTCAAAGGTTTTTTGNTTTTTCTTTGCTTCNGCTTGTTTTTTTTGTAATTGATACTTGTATTTTCCATAATCAATTATCTTACAAACGGGTGGGGAAGCATTTGGTGAAACTTGAACAAGATCTAGGCCTTGATCAAAAGCCATTTTAATAGCTTCTCTTGTTTCTAGTACTCCGACCATTTCGCCTTTTTCTGAAATTACTCTAACTGATTTTGCATTTATTCGATCATTGATAGCAGGNCCCTGCCTTGANGNATTGAATCTATTTTTATTCATGTTTTAGATGCTGCATAAATTAATTAACCCTTTCTCTACAATATCCATAAGTATTAGATGATCAACATACCCATAATTTACGATATTCTGCAAGAATTTTTTATTTTTTTTATAAATTCGTCTATTTGTATAGTGTACTGATTTTCGCTACCTAACTCCCTAATATTTAAAGTATTGTTAGTTACTTCCTTTTCTCCGACCACTCCTATAAATGGAATCTTTTGTAATGAAAACTCTCTTATTTTATAATTTAATTTTTCATGNCTATCATCAAACTTACATCTTATATTAAATTTTTCTAATTTCNTCANTGTTNAATNACAGTATTCAGTACAATTATCNTTTATATTAGCTATACCAACCTGTATTGGTGAAAGCCAAACNGGNAGTTTTCCAGAATTATTTTCNATAAGAATTCCTATAAATCTNTCCAAAGACCCAAANAATGCTCTGTGTATCATTACAGGAAACTGTTTNTCGCCNTTAGAATCTATGAAGNTAGCTTCAAGTCTCGGAGGTAAGTTTAAATCGACTTGTATTGTNCCACATTGCCATTCCCTNGATAGTGCATCTATAAGAACAAATTCTATCTTTGGNCCATAAAATGCACCCTCTCCNNGGTTTANTTCATATTTNAGGTTAAGTTTTTCCATTGACTCTAAGAGNGCCTTTTCAAGAAAGTCCCAAACTTCATCGTTACCAATTCTTTTTTNAGGCCTATCAGAAAACTTAATTTTAATTTTATCAAAACCAAAGTCCTTATAGATATCTAGTGTAAGTTTAATAATGTCTACACATTCGCTTTGCATTTGCTCTCTTAAACAATATATATGTGCATCATCCTGAGTAAANTCCCTTACTCTCATTAAACCATGTAAAGCTCCNGAAGGTTCATATCTAAACACTTTGCCAAACTCAGCGACTCTTAAAGGTAATTCTTTATAGCTTCGGATCTGNGAATTAAATACNTGAACNCCGCCNGGACAGTTCATAGGTTTAAGGGCAAATATNCTTTCATCCTCTGTTTCAGTTGTATACATNTTCTCATGAAATTTTTCCCAATGACCTGATTTTTCCCATAGNGATCTATCCATTACAGTAGGTGTATTAATTTCAAGGTAGTTGGCTTTTTGTTGTTTAATNCGCATATACTCNNTTANNGTTTTAAAAATCGTCCAGCCNTTAGGATGCCAAAAAACTGCGCCAGGTGCGTCTTCTTGAAAATGAAATAAATCCAAGGCTTTTCCAATTTTTCTATGGTCTCTTTTCTCAGCTTCTGCAATTCTTTCAAGGTATGAATCAAGTTGTTTTTTATCCAGCCAAGCGGTTCCATAAATTCTTTGTAACATTTCGTTTTTTGAATTTCCACGCCAGTATGCACCAGCAAGCTTTGTAAGTTTAAAAGCTCCAACTTTTTTTAGATCGTGTAAATGGGGGCCTCTACATAAATCTACAAAATCTGAATCACCTTGTTGATAAATTTGAAAATTATCCTCTTGGTCAGATTCTTCAATTATTTTTACTTTATAATTTTCATTCTTATTTTTAAAGATTCTTAAAACTTCATCTTTTTTCTTCATTGACTTAATAATTTTTTCACCTTTTTGAATGATATTCTTCATTTCCTCTTCAATTAAGGGAAATTGATCAATAGAAATTTTTTCCTCAAATAAAACATCATAGTAAAATCCGTCTTGAATTGTTGGGCCAATCGCAAGCTTTGAACTTGGATATAGATTTTTTATTGCTTTTGCTAAGACTTGGGCTGCAACAGTATGTCTCATTATTTCAAGCCCTTCGCTAGAATTTAATGTAATTATCTCAACTTTTGAGTCTATTTTTATTAAATCACATAAATCCATTAAAATCCCATCAACTTTCATCGCAACAGCTTTTTTTGATAGGGATTTGGAAATACTATCGGCTATTTCAAAGCCATTAAGTTCTTTTTTAAACGTTTGGGTTCTTCCGTCTGGAAATGAAATTTTAAGCATCTTTTCTAATTAAAATAATTGAAAGTCTATGTCAACAATCAATAAATTCATAGGCACTTTTGTAAAGATTTTTTTACCGTTAAAAAAAAATCACTATCATTGTCGGAGTATTGAAATATTTCAACATCCATACCAGTTGGTTTGCAAAGTTTGGGGTTGGAAAATTTAGTAAAGAAAACAATCGTTTTATTATTACCTCTTGCAATAATGTGCATAGGGCCAGTGTCATTTCCAACTGACATAGAACTATGTTTTGCTAAAAAAAATATCTGACCTATAGAAGTTATTGTACATAGATTTAGAATTTCTTTTGAAATAGATGATAGTTGAGAGCAAATTTTCTTGTCGTCATCTGAGCCTACTAAAATAGGTTTTATTTTTTTTCTAAGAAGAAACTTTATAATTTTTTCGTATATAAACTTTGGTATTCTTTTATAAGGTCTACTTTTTGAACCGCCAGGAACTATCAAAGCAAACTTAGAATTAGGAATATTAATATTTTTATCGCAAAGCCATTCATAATCATCCATCATTGAAAATTTTATATTACTTAACTCCATCTGTTCTTTTTGACGATCAATTGTATGCATAAAGTTTCTTTTTAAGTTGAGGTGCTTTATTTTAGCATATTTTCCTATTCCATTCGTAATTGAACCTTTTTTGAAAAAATATTTTAAATAATATGAAGATCGTCTCGATGTTTGGAGGTCATACACATGAGAAAAATTATAGGATAGAGTTTTTTTCCTTATTTCTTTTATATCTATAAAATAGAATAAACTTCTATTTATACTTAATACTTCCTCAAAAAAACCTGTTTTAGCTAGAATTTTCACGAAAGGTTTTTCGGTTAATAAAATAATTTTATTATTCCTATGATGAGAGAATATTGAGAAAATTGCATCCAGTGAAAGTATGATATCACCTAGTCCACCAAATTTAATAATTAATATTTTCTCTTCTTGCAACTAATTCCTCATACAAATTTATAGTTTTATTTAACATCTGATCTAGTGAAAACTTCTTTTGCACCCTTACTCTTGCACTCTTAACTATTTGATCTTTTTTTTTTTCAGGCATATTTATAACTTGAATTATTTTTTCAGCTAATTTCGTGGGGTTTCTTGGCTCAACTAACCAACCGGTTTTTTCATTTTCAATTATATCTTTTGATCCTCCATGATTTGAACTAATTACCGGCTTACTCATCGCACAACCCTCTGCTGAAACACGTCCAAATGCTTCTGGCTCAATTGAGGTTGAAAGCACCACGTCGGCAATTGAATAAATCGCAGGCATATCAGAAATATTTCCTGCAAAAATAACTTTTTCTTCAACTCTATTTCGTTTAACTCTTTTTTTTAATCTTTCGAAAAATTTAATCTTATTATTTCCCCCAACAAATAAAAAAACAAAATTTAGTTCTGGATATCTCTCTTTCAATTCCTTTGCTGCATCCACCGCAACAAAATGACCCTTCCACATACTAATTCTTGCTGGAAGTAAAATAATATGTGTATTTTCTGCGATTGAGAATGAGTTTAGAAATACTTCTTTCCTTGTTTGAGTAACTGCTTTTATATTGAAATAGTTTAAATCAATACCCCTATCTATTTGACAAAGTCTATTCTTTACCTCTGGAAAATAATGTCTAATATGTTTATCAATGAAGCTAGATATTGTTATTATCTTATCTCCACCTGTCATAACCCCATTGTATTTTTTTTTTAAAAAAAAATCATTTCCGCTGTAAGTCCCATGATAAGTTGTAATTAAAGGAATTTTTTTTTTTTTTACAATTTGATTAAAGCATAATGACGGCCACCGACTTCTTATATGAACAATGTCAGGTTTTATTTCATTTAACATTTTTTCAAATTTTCTTCTTGCTATTAAAAGGTTTATCAANCCTTTTTTATTAATTTCTATTTCATTATGGTTTACTCCTTTATATTTATATTTTTCAGCCATNAAACCGCCAGATGATATAATCTCNGAATGAAAGCCTTTTTCTATTAGTNTCTTAGCAANATCAAGNGTNCCTCTTTCCACACCACCATTGATTGTNTTTAGGGATGGTANTATTTGCAGAACTTTAGTCATTAGATTGTCTCAAAATTTCACTNATTCCAATTTTATAGTTTTTAAATTGAGGGCTCCAGGATAAAATTTTTTTTATTTTTTTGTTACTTACTTTTTTATTTTCTTTATAAAATTCCAGAACTTTCTCATTAACTCGTTTATCACTTATGTCAATTTTTTCTAAATTGATTTGCATTAATTTAGCTGCATAATCAGCTACTAAATCATTTCTTTCTGGAAGNTCATCAGTTATATTAAAAATTTCGCCTGGAGTNGGATTNTTAATACTNGCNTGAATTGCATATGCNATATCCTTTGCGTGTATCCTNGAAAAATAATGATTTTCCTTTTTAATTACAAATTNATTTATCTTTATTTTTTCACAAATAGAACGNCCNGGNCCATAAATACCAGGCAATCTAAAGATGTGGACAGGTAAATTATATTCTNTCAANAAACTCATATTCTGCTTTTCTGCTTTTAATCTAGCTATTCCTCTTTTAGTTTTTGGTTTTGGTATTGTCTCCTCNNTTACCCACTTACCTCCTTGGTCACCATAAACACTGGTAGAGGAAAGGTATCCATACCATTTAATTGAGTTTTGTTTACTAATNATTCCTCTCAACTTTTCTACTAAAATATCTTTTTCATTTNNNGGAGGAATAGAATTAAGAATTACATTTGNNGTATTTAAAAGTTTATGGGAATTATCAAAGAATTCATCTAATAGCATTCTTTTTATTTGAAGATCTTTATCAAAATCNTGANTTTTAATTTTGTTTTTGTGGGTACAAACTACTTCAATATTATTACCTATTAATGGAATAATAAAATTAGAACAATATCCTGAACCAAAAAAGATTAATCGCATTTTAATCTGGTTTAATCTGTTTTTTTATCCACTCAAAAGTTGGATGATTAGTTAATTCTTTGTGCCACANAAGTTTTGTTTGTCTTTTTNCAAGCTCTATTGGTAGTTCAGAAATCACAAAACCATAATTATTAGCCATTCTTTGTGCAGTTTTTGAGGGAAGGGTNAAAATTAGNTCGGCACTCTCAAGTATTGAAGGGGCNAAAGTCAAAAGNTCAATTCTAACAAAAANTTCTCTTTCNAGATTGAGTTGACTAAGCGANCTATCAATTGGTGCGGCNGGTGCATTAGANGGAGCTACTCTNAGATGTTTTGCTGACAAATATTGTTCAATTGATAATTTTTCATCATCAGCTAGNGGATGATTCTTTCTCATTATACATACATATTTTTCTATGAATAAATCTATAGAACCAAATCTACTAGGTATAATTTCAAACCTTCCAACTGCAAAATCCAGTTCATTACTATCTAGTAACTTCAAAGCCTCATTTCCCTGCTCTGATCTGATTCTTAAAGAAGAATTAGGTGACTTTTTTTCAAGAAAGTTTATTAAGTTTGGAAGAATTAAAGGAGCAACATCATCTGTTATTGATATTCTATATAATTTTTTNGTTGTTTCTGGTGTGAAATTTAATGAAGACAAGGCNANTTCTAAGTTATTNAGTGCGTTTGTTATCGGTAGAGANAGATCCATNGCNCTNTGAGTTGGCCTCATTCCTCGAGGACCTCTTATAAATAACTCATCTTTAACCAAATACCTTAANCTATTTAAAGCATTACTCATTGCTGGTTGGGTTATACCAAGTTTTTTACTTGCTTTAGTNACATTTTTCTCTTCAAAAACAGTTCTAAAGACTAAAAGAAGATTAAGATCGAAGTTTTTAATATTCATAAAGTGAATATATCATGGNAACTATTATTTTAAANATTAATTTTTTTTAACAAANANNNNTNTTTTANTNTATNATTNANATATATTATTTATTGATNTTAACATAAAANTTTTAAGCAAAAGGCTTGGCTCGAAGTGGTACTAATTATTGTTTTTGCATTAATCCAGGGCTTTACTGAATTCCTTCCAATAAGTTCACAAGGTCATTTAATATTGTTCAATGATGTTTTTAATATTAGTGAATTATCAACAATTTCAATTTTGGAAATGAATATTATTGCCCACATGGGATCCTTGTTGGCAGTTATTTTTTACTACAGGAGAACTATCACTCACTGGATATTTTCAATCAATATGATAGTAAGGCCTGACCTTGATAAAAAATCATTCCTACTCTTAAATATTATTTTATCTTCAATACCAGTTGTTGTAATGGGTTACTTTTTTGCAAAATATTTTAACTACGATAGTGATTTATTAATAATAATCATCTCTTTAACAAGTATCATTTTTGGTGTTCTTATTTATATTTTTGATAAATTCTGTTTAAGAATCAAGAATCTGGAAGGCTTGACCTATAAACTCTCTTTTATAATTGGTTTGTTCCAATGTTTGGCACTAATCCCAGGTGTAAGTCGTTCAGGGTCAATCATTACATCTATGCGTTTACTGGGATTTAGAAGGGAATTTGCTGTTGAATATTCCAACCTTTTAAGTATTCCTGTTATATTGGGTGCTGTTACTTATTTAATATTCGAAAATAATAGTTTGATTCAATTNGGAAACTTTTNTAGTTCAATTGCTTTAANANTTTTGTTCTTNAGCTTTATATTCTCATTTATTTTTTTATTCTTGTTTGTACAATGGGTNCAAAAATTCTCATTTTCAATATTTGCNATTTATAGAATATTGTTTGGATTAGCTATACTGATTTATTTNTTTTATATATAAGTATCAATTACGGATTCAATTGAAGTTGGATTTTTAATTTCTTTCTTAAGGTTTTGAAGACCTTGATTTGAGGTGCTATCCTTTCTCAATAACTTAATCTGATCTCTGGTAAGAAGGGGGGTGGGCATCCTTTCTAGGACAAAAGCGATAATTGTGGCCATAAAAAAAGGCACTGGAAAGTAAAATCTTTTTTTTTTTTTTGAATTCAAAATTATGTCAAATATCTCATCAAAGGAACAGATCACTGGGCCTGCCAGTTCAAAGATATTGGATTTGGACAAACATTTGCTTATAATAAAATTTACAAGATCAACGACATAAATAGGTTGAAACTTGACNCTTTTTTTAAAGTCAATTTTTGGAATAAATTTCTTTTTCTTTAAAATCTCTGGTGTGCCTATGAGAGGAAGTATAGGGCTTATCTTTGAAAGGTTATAAAAAAAATTTGTAAAGTTATCTCCCTTTCCAAAAACTACTCCAGGTCTAATAATAGTTATGTCTTTGAAATGTTCTTTTGCAAGTGTCTCTCCCTTCATTTTAGATAATGCGTAATTAGAATCCTTTACTTTATCTACATTCAATGCTGACATATGAAGAAAATATCTAACTTTATTCTTTTTGCAGGCTTTTGCAATCATCATGGGAACTATTGAGTGTATNAACTCAAATGTACTTTTTTTTTTTTCGTATAATATGCCAATCAAATTTATAACAACATCAGAACCTGAAACTAGATTATCTATGGACTCCTGTTTGAAATCTTTTATGTGTTTATATTTTATTTGTCCAGGTTCATTTCCCAGAAATAAAGAGCTTTTATAGTTTAACTTACGACTAAGNACCTCTATTTGACAAGAGTGAGTGCANANGTTCTTNACAAGGTGGGATCCTATAAAACCGCTTCCACCAAAAATTAATACTTTTTTACCATTTAAAGCTTCATTCATTTTTTTTTTTTTCTGCTATTTATCTTTATATTTAGGTATTAATATCATATTTGAAAATTATCAAAAATGAAAACTTTTAAATTAGGTCAAACTACGATTAATCTCCATGAAAATGATATTTCAGAAAACGTTATTCCACCCAATATAATATCTGTTGACAGCGAGACAACAGGACTAAGTTTAATAAGAGATAGATTATGTTTGCTTCAAGTTGCTTTTTCTGAAAACGAATGCCACTTTGTAAAATTTGATCCAGGTTATCTATCTAAAAAAATTAAACCTGTTAACTTAGTTAATTTGCTAAGTAACGAAAATATTAAAAAAGTTTTTCATTACGGAAGATTTGATCTTGCCATGATAAAAAAGTTTTTAGGCGTGGAAATAAAAAATATGTTTTGTACTAAAATTGCATCTAAACTTGTTAGAACTTATACTGATAAACATGGATTGAAAGAGTTATGTAAAGAAATGCTTAATGTAGACTTAAATAAATCTTCTCAATCTTCGGATTGGTCTGTTNGTGAGCTATCNAAAGAACAGCTTAAATATGCTTCCCATGACGTTATCTACCTCTTTAGATTAAAGGAAAAACTTGAAGAAATGATTGCCAGAGAAGATAGACAAGAGTTATTACAAAAGTCTTTTGATTTTCTTCCAATTAGAGTAAAACTTGACTTAGCAGGATGGCATGATACGGATATATTTTCACATTGAGATGTAGGTAAATTAAAGTGGAAATAAATATAGGGAAAAAAGTAATAAGTGCTGAAATTAAGGCACTAGATTTATTAAAAAAATCTATCTCAANAGATTTCTCCAATGCTATTGAAGTGTTGTTTAAAACTAAAGGGAAGATAATAATCTCAGGTCTTGGGAAAAGTGGGCATATTGCAACTAAAATCTCCTCAACCTTTTCTTCAATTGGATCCCCATCAGTATTTTTGCATCCGACTGAAGCTAATCATGGGGATCTTGGAATGATAAAAAAAGGTGATTCAACTATTTTAATTTCAAATTCTGGTGAGACATCTGAACTTACCAATATTATACTACATTGNAAAAAATCAAAGATNCCTATAATTTCAATAACCAGTGAAAAGTCAAGTACGCTAGCAAAAAACGCTAATATTGTTCTTGAAACTCCAAAAAATNTGGAAGCTTGTCCGNTAGAGCTTGCTCCAACTAGTTCAACAACTTGCGCATTAGCTTTAGGCGATGCATTGGCANTTACCCTTTTAACAAAAAGAGGGTTTACAAAATCAGANTTTCATGCACTTCATCCAGGAGGTAAATTAGGACAAACACTATTATCTGTTAGTGAAATAATGAAGACTAATAAATCACTTCCAGTTATAAAATCTGGGAATATAGTCGGCAATGCTATTCTAGAGATGTCGTCAAAGGGTTTTGGATGCGTAGGAATTATTTCCACTGATAATAAAAAATTGTTGGGTATAATTACAGATGGAGATTTGAGAAGAAATATGACAAAAGGATTATTAGAGAAAAAAGTAGAGCAAATAATGACAGTTAACCCTCTTACATTAAAACCTGAAACATTAGTATCAGAAGCCTTGAACCTTATGAATGAAAAGTCTATTACAAACATATTTGTAACACAAAAAAACAAACCAGTTGGTATAATACATATGCATGAAATTCTAAGATTAAGCACATGACATATTCAAAATTTATTAAGACTATAAAATTTGTATTTCTTGGAATTTCAATTCTCATGCTTTTATTGATTGTAATNAATAATAGACAAAGTCAGATAAAAATAGTTGGTGATAAATTTTCTTATAGTGAAAAGATTGANGNGTCAATTAATCAAGTTTTAGTAAAACCTATTTTTATGGGACTAAATAAANAAGAACAGCCATTCAAAGTCACTGCATCCAAAGCAACAAGGTTTAAAGAGGAGACTAATACTTTTTATTTAGAGAATCCAATTGGAGAGATTTTGATTGATAATNATAAATATTATCTTAGCGGTAACAACGGTGTTTATGACAAAAATATTCAAGAATTGAAGATNAANGGAGATGTTAAATTTAATAATAACTTAGATTTAAAATTTTCTACAACAGAAGTTTTTTTTGATTTTAAAAAACAANTACTTTTTGGAGAAAAAGCAGTNAGTGGTTACAGGAATAATACAAAAATTGATTCTCAGGGAATCAAAATACTTAACAAAGAGAATAAAATAATTTTTACAGGCAAAACCAAGTTACTTCTCAAAAATGAAAATTAATAAAATAAACCTAATTTTTTTTATTTGCTTTATAATTCAATACAATACTAGTATTTCACAGCAATTCAAATCTACCTCGAGTTCAAATGAACCAATCGAAATCTATGCTGACAATGGAATCGAGTGGCACAAAAATAGTAAAAAGTATGTTGCACTAGGAAATGCACAAGCGATATCTGGAAGTTTATCTTTAAAATCTGACAAAATAGAAGCTTATTATAATGAAACANAGAATTCTTCTATGGATATAGCAAATGTTATAGCAAAAAAAAACGTAGTTATTGAGGATAAAAAAATGAAAATTGTGGGCGGAAATTTTGCTGAATATAATGTAAAAAAAGATTATTTTAAAGTTAATGGTTCCAAGCTCCAACTAACTTCACAAATGAATATCCTTAGGTCAAATAATAGAATGGAATATTGGAGATCTAAAGGTGTTGCCGTCGCAACAGGGGGTGCAGAAGCACAAAAAGAAAATGAGTTTATTGTTAAGGCTGATAGATTGGTTTGGAATCTACATGAAATAAACAAAAAAATAACTGTAAAAAAAATTATAGGTTTTAGTAATGTTTCTATAAGATCAAATAATGAGGTAGCATTTAGCGATAAAGGTATCTATAATAATATTACCGAAGTTTGTAAGTTATTTGGTAATGTTAGACTTCAAAGAGGAGATAGTTTCTTGACAGGAGAGTATGCTGAGGTTGATTTAAAAAGTGGAATCAGTAAAATTCTTCCTGCTCCTAAAAAAGGCCCTAATGAGAGTAAGGTAAGAGCGTTAATTGAAAAGGAGACAAAAGAGTAAAATGAGTCAAATCGATATGCCTTTCATAGCAATAAACAATAAAGGATTAGAAGTTAAGAATATAACAAAATCCTACAGTAAAAAAAAAATACTTGATAATGTTTCTCTCAATCTTAATAGAGGTGAGTCAGTAGCACTTTTAGGGCCCAATGGTGCTGGAAAAACTTCCCTTTTTTATATAGTAATGGGCCTAATAAAATCTGATAGCGGTTCAATAATAATAAACAATGATAATATTTCTGAACTTCCGATGTATAGGCGTTCTAAACTAGGTCTTGGCTACCTGCCTCAAGAGTCATCCATTTTTAGGGGTATGAATGTGGAACAAAATATCTTGGCTGTGCTTGAAAAAACTAAAAAAACTAATGAAGAAAAAAATAAGACTCTTGAAAAACTATTATCTGAATTTGGGATAGAACACATTAGACATGCAAATTCTTTATCATTATCAGGTGGAGAGCGAAGAAGGTTAGAGATAGCAAGATGTTTGGCATCAAATCCAAGCTTTATTTTATTAGATGAACCTCTTGCTGGGATAGATCCAATAGCTATTAAAGATGTAAAGAACCTAATTCAGAATCTCAAAAAAAGAAACATAGGAGTTTTAATAACGGATCATAATGTAAAAAGTACGCTAGAAATAGTTGATAGAGCATATATAATTTTTGAGGGTAAAGTTTTATTTCAAGGGAAACCTGATCAGATAATTAAAAATAAAAATGTTAGAACATTTTATTTAGGTAATGATTTTTGAAAGATAAAGAAAAGATACAGATTTCTGGAAAACAGACTAAGGTTGGAAAATCTCTAACAATCTATGCAAAAGATAATATTTTCAACACTCTAAAAAAGTATTTTTCAAATTTTATATCAGCAGATGTTCTTTTTTCTAAAGATAAATTTAATTTTAAATGCGAAATTAATATGCATGTTGACTCCTCTATTTTTATTAAAGGAAACGCTTTAAGTAATGATGCCTACGGTGCATTTAATATTGCAAATGATAAACTAAAAAAAAGAATACGAAGATATCATCGAAAATTAGTTGATCACAGATCAAAAAAAGATCTGAAGAATATTGAAATAAATAATTATGTAATAAAAGATACAGAGAAGTCAAAAATTAGAGAAGAAGGTGAACCGGTAATAATTTCTGAATCTGAGGAAATTATTAAGGTATTATCTGTAAGTGAAGCTATGATGCTAATGAATCTTAACGATCAAAATGCTTTTTTTTTTAAAAATATAAAAACTAATAGATTAAATATCTTATTTAGAAGGTCAGANGGTAACATCGGTTGGCTAGATCCAAAAAAATGAAACTAGTTGAGTTTATTTCACAAAAAAATATCTANAATGCNGTTGATACAGATAGTAAAAAAAATCTTTTCAAGAAAATNTCAANNATTCTAGTNGCAGACGATATAAATATAACAANTTTAATTAATGAAAAATTAAANGAACGAGAAAGGCTAGGCTCAACNGGAGTAGGNAATGGTGTTGCAATTCCNCATGCNAAAATAAAATCTTTAAAAAGNACAAAAGTAATTTTTCTTAAACTTGTTAAACCAATAGATTTTTCTTCNCCTGATGGGAAANATGTTGATATAGTCTTNTCNATCATTGCTCCTGAGAATTCNGAATCAGAACATCTACTTATATTATCNTCAATTTCAAAGTTTTTAAAAAANAGAGATGCACTTTCCAGNCTAAGAAANTTAGAGGATGAAATTNAAATATNTGAGTTTNTGTCTAAGTTTTAATGAAGATTTGTGTATTCTAGACCTGATTGAATTATNGCAGCAATTGCTGATTCTTCACTTTCNAANGCTGCTANTAATGTACCATCTGCACAATAAACTGANAAAACATCNGATTCNANNCTATCGTTTTCATGGTTTTCTTTCTTAACAAATGCCANGGACGANTTNCCAANTTCTAAAAATTCTTCATTTTTCATTTTACTAAGTATTNTTGTGTTCATTTCCTAANCTAATTAAATTTGCNTTTTTTTTCTTTTTTNTATCTTTTATCTCAATCTTAACNGATTGATCATTATTAATAGGTTGNGTAAGATCAACAAANAAAAGACCATCATCCATNGATGCTTCNTTAACTTCAATNCCATCGGCNAAAACAAAATTTCTTTGAAACTGCCTNGTTGCTATNCCTCTATGTATGAAAATTCTCTCTCNTTCATCTTCTTTTTTANTACCTCTNATCTGAAGTTGATTTCCTTCCAANCTTACATCAAGTTCATTTTTTTTAAANCCAGCAACTGCAACCGTGATTCTCAANCTNTTNTGCGATATCTGTTCTATNTTATATGGTGGNTAAGTATCNGANGAAAGTTTNGANATTCTGTCNATCGTTCTNTCAAACTGNTCGAATCCNAGAAGAAATGGGCTGTTAAATATTGACATTCTATTCATAAATTCTCAANTGAGCAATTTTTCAGACCTTGATNACAAGCATCNGATTTTATTAATATAATAATCAAATTTTTAGTCAACAAGTTTTTCTTTTTATATTTTAAGNAAAGNTTTNNAATTTGNTTGAATTTTTGGTGGAGCTGGACGGGATCGAACCGACGACCTTCTGAATGCCATCCAGACGCTCTCCCAACTGAGCTACAGCCCCTATATTATNCAGNTTATTNNAGTCACNAACTTTTTTTATATCATNACCTNNACNCNATATTGCTCCCNNNTAGTTNCGNAACTTANAANAAACATGACAATAATAACTAACTTGAATTTCATATTTCTATAATAAAAATGATGTTCACTTAAATCAAGTAAACATTACTAGCCAAGGAAATTTTAATATCTAGGCCTTACTCTTCATCTCTTTCAATTTCAACGATGTCATCGACTGATGAAACATCATCATCATTGTCCTGATCTTCAGATTGTTCTTCGACACTGATATCTTCAATTTCTAAATTCTTTTCTTTGGATGCTATTTCTGGCTGAACGCTCTTAGGNGGTCTCCCTCTTTTTGATATATTTGTTAAAAGTGAATTTAGTTCTGCACCACATGAAGGGCATGTCAATGGAAATTTACCAAAGTCAAAAAATAATGTCCCACACTTGGTACATTTTCTTTTTGCACCTTTTTCAGAATTTTCCATAATAATCTTTCAATAAGAACATAAATAATTTAACATCAATACGTAGATGAAATATTCTTTTACTCTTAAATCATATAAAAGTAAATGCCTGGAAGGAAATTTAACTGTTCCAGCAGATAAATCTATCTCTATTCGTGCTCTAATACTTGCATCGTATTGTGTAGGAAGTTGCAAAATATTTAATTTACTTGAGTCAGACGACGTATTAAACACTCTTAAAGTAATAAAAAAACTTGGAGTCAAAATAGAAAAAAAAAAAAAATATTANCTTNTNCATGGTAATGGTGGTTACTACGAGGAGCCTCAAACTGAATTATACTTTGGGAACTCCGGTACAGGTGTTAGACTCTTGACTGGGCTTTTATCATCAAACAATTTAAATGCAACTTTAACAGGCGATAGTTCTCTATCCTCAAGACCAATGTTGCGAATTATAAAACCACTTGAGAAAATGAATCTAATTTTTGAGCACAATAATGGTTTTCTTCCTATTAAAATAAAAAAAAATAACAACTATACGTTACCATGCAATTACAAACTAACATCTGGGTCAGCCCAAGTAAAAAGTGCGATACTTTTAGCATCTTTGGGTGCAGCTGGAAAAACAACTNTATTAGAAAAAATTGGCTCAAGAGATCATACTGAAATTATGCTTAAATATCTTGGTGCTAAAATAAATATAAATTCTGAAAAAATTTCCTTAGAATCTCCAAATTTTCTTAAACCTAAAGATATTCATATTCCTGGAGATTTTAGTTCAGCTTCATTTTTAATTGTGGCGGGCTTAATTATTTTTCAAAGTAAGATAATAATAAAAGATGTAGGGTTGAATTATTTCAGAATTGGCTTGATTGATGTGTTAATAAAAATGGATGCTAAAATTAAAATTACAAATAAAAGAAAATTAAATGGAGAAGATATTGGAGATATAGAAGTATCTAGCTCTAAATTAAAGGGTGTTAATTTTACTGGTAAAATTAGTCCGAGAATGATTGATGAGTATCCAATTGTTTTTGTTGCAGCTTCATTTGCATCAGGNACTTCAATTTTTAAAGGGCTTGGAGAACTTAAAGTTAAAGAGAGTAATAGACTCAAAGTAATGTATGAAACCTTGAAATTATTAGGTGTAAAAATAAAAATGGGTGATAGTCATATAGAAATTNAAGGCGGTAAAAATTATAACTGTGATGCTAAAATTAAAACTTTTGATGATCACAGGATAGCAATGTCTTCATTAGTATTTGGAATGGCATCAAATGGCTCAGTCGAAATAGATGATATGTCCATGATAAACACCTCATTCCCAAACTTTAAAAAAACCTTTGAGGAACTAGGTGCAAAAATCAAATTCATTTAAGAGCCAAAAACCTGTCATAGCTATCGATGGGACTGCAGGGTCAGGAAAAGGAACTTTAGCAAAAAAATTAGCTAATTTAATTAAATTTGACCACCTTGATACCGGTCTTCTTTATAGAATTTGTGCATTAGAGATGTTGGAAAGAACNGTTAAACTAGAGAATTTAGATATTGCCTCATGGCTTGATAAACATAAAGATCTATCTATTTTAAGATCAGAAAAAGTATCAAAAGAAACATCAAAAATTTCTAAAGATCCAAAAGTAAGAAAATTNCTTCTTAAATTTCAAAGAGATTTCGCAGATTATCCTCCAAATGGTTTTGGATCNGTAGTTGATGGACGTGACATTGGGTCAATTGTTTTTCCAAATGCAGAAGTCAAGTTTTACATTGACGCTAGCCCAANNATAAGAGCTAAAAGGAGGTTGAAGGAATTGAGTCTNGAATCATCAGATTANTCTAAAATACTTGAAAATATAATTGAAAGNGACAACCAAGATAAATCAAGAAAAAATTCCCCGTTATTAAAAACAAAAACNGCATTTNTNATAGATTCTTCAAATTTAGATATTGANGAGGTGTTAGAGTATGCAATCAATATTTTAAAAAAAAATACAGAATTTATTAAATAATTGCATATATCACCAAAATTTTGTAAAGGTTATTTACTAATTTATATAAGGAATAAGTATTGGTAGAAAATTTTAGTGAAATGTTGGAATCGAGCCTTTCCGATTTCAGGTATAAAGAAGGCGAGATTATCAAAGGTACCGTTCTTTCAATAGTTAATGATACTGTTGTCGTTGACGTTGGATTGAAATCGGAAGGTAGAATCCCTCTAAAGGAATTTCATTCACCAGGTGAGGATCACAACGTAAAAATAGGTGATGAATTTGACGTGTATCTTGAAAAATTAGAAAATAAAGAAGGTGAGGCTTTATTAAGCAGGGAAAGGGCTAGAAAGGAAGAATCTTGGTCGCAGCTTGAAAAAATGCAGGATAAGAAACAAGAAATTATGGGGGTTATTACTGGAAGAGTTAAAGGTGGTTTTGCTGTAGATATTAATGGTGCAGTTGCTTTTCTTCCGGGAAGTCAAGTTGATCTGAAACCTGTTAAGGATATCTCACCACTACTAAATAAATCTCAGCCGATGGTCATTCTTAAGATGGATAAGCTAAGGGGCAATATCGTTGTATCCAGAAGAGCATTACTTGAAGAGTCTAGAAAGGCCGATAGGTCAAAATTACTATCAGATATTTCCGAAGGGGATAAGCTTAAAGGAAATGTAAAAAATATCACTGACTATGGAGTTTTTGTTGATTTAGGTGGTTTGGATGGACTTGTTCATGTGACAGATCTATCCTGGGAAAGGGTTAACCACCCATCTGAAATGTTTCAAATAGGTCAAGAAATTGAGGTCATGGTAACAAAATATGATACAGAAAATAATAGAATTAGTTTGGGTATAAAACAATTAACTGACGATCCTTGGCATAATGTTGAAGAGCAATATAAAGTAGGAAATAAAATTAAATCAAAAATAACGAGTATTGCTGATTATGGTGCATTTATGGAGCTATCCAAGGGTGTTGAAGGATTGATACATACTTCTGAAATGAGTTGGGTTAACAAAAACGTCAACCCAAATAGTATTCTAGAAGTCGGTCAGGAAGTAGAAGTCTTAATCTTGGAGGTAGATAATTCAAAGAGAAGAATAAGTTTAGGACTTAAACAGTGTACTGAAAACCCTTGGGAAGATTTTGCCAAAGGGAAAAAGTCAGGTGACATAGTTGAAGGAAAAATCAAGAATATCACTGATTTTGGTTTATTCGTAGAATTAACCAAAGAATTAGATGGCTTAATACATTTATCTGATCTAAGCTGGGAAGATAATGGTGAGAACGAAATAAAAAAATATAATGTTGGAGATAACGTTAAATTCAAGATTTTAGAAATCGATGTTAACAAAGAAAGAGTATCCTTAGGTATTAAACAGTTATCAGCAAATAAAGGTAATTCCGATAAGTTTATAAATAAAATAGTAACAAGTATTATTGAAAAAATAGAAATAGAAAAAATGCTCGTAAAATTTGACGAAAACGAAAAAGGATTTATTAAAAAATCTAACCTTGCTAAAGTTAAAACTGAGCAAAATACATCAAGATTTGCAGAAGGTGAAAAGATTGATGCTAAAGTTTTAAGAAAAAATAAAAAAGAAGGTATTTATGAGTTATCTATAAAAGACCTAGAAATAGAAGAAGAAAAAGAGGCTCTTAAAGAATATGGCTCATCTTCATCAGGTGCAAGTATTGGAGATATAATCGGTGCAGCTCTTGAAGAAGGTAAAACTAAGAGCACCAAAGATAAAGATGAAAAGAAATGAAATACTAGAAAAATATTTATCTAAGAGAAGTTTGATTGTTAAACGTTTTGCAACCGTATTAATTTCAATAATACTAATTTTTTCTTTCTTTCTTTTCACCTCTAAAAAAAAAGATTTCATCGCAACAATATCAATAGAGGGAATTATTAGTAACCCAGAGGATACTCTGAATGATCTTGAAAATATAAATAAATCTTCGAACGCTAAAGCTTTGCTCGTTAATATTAATAGTCCTGGTGGCACATTCGTGAGTAGTAAAGAGCTTTATGACAAAATTAAAGAGATAAGCAAAAAGATACCTGTTGTTACTTATATGCGAGAGATGGCAACATCAGGGGGGTATTTAGTCTCTCTAGCTTCGCAGAAAATTTTCAGTAATATTGGAACAATTACTGGATCTGTTGGTGTTATTCTTCAAACCGCAGAGATAACAGAACTACTTGAAAAGATAGGTATAAACCCAATAGTAATTAAAAGTGGTAAACTTAAAGCGACACCTAACCCATTAGAAGGTCTAAGTGAAAATGATTCTAGATATCTAAATGATGTAATTAAATCAATGCAATTAGAATTTTTAAGTATTTTGTCTGAAAACAGAAATATCGAAAGCAAAACACTTGAAATCATTTCTGATGGAAGAATATTTACTGGAAAACAAGCTAAAGAATTAAATTTAATAGATTTCATAGGATCCAAAAGTGACGCGATCAGATGGTTAAAGGATGAAGCAAAACTCCCTCAAGATATTGATATACTTGATTACTCCAAAGAAAATCAATATGAAAAATTAATAAGTATGAGATTATTTGATAAAAATTTTAATTTTCTGAAAAAAAATATCTACAGCGGTTTCTTAGCTATTTGGGATCCAAAACTATGAAGAAATCAGATATATTAAAATTACTAGAAAAGAGGTTTGAATATCTCCCAAAAAGTGAGGTTGAAAGAACAGTGGAAAAAATTCTTCATTTTTTTACCCTCAAACTTTCACAGGGTAAAAGAATAGAAATTAGAGACTTTGGTACTTTTACCACAAAATTAAGAAATGCTCGAAAAGGAAGAAACCCCTCAACGGGTGAAGAAATAGATATTAAAAAAAAAGTTTTTGTTCATTACAACCCTGGTAAAAATCTAAAAAAGAAACTCAATGAGAGATAGAATAAGAAAAATAGTCAGCTTTCTTCTTCTCTGCGTTCTGATTATTTTTTGCTCTTTATTTTCAATAAGCAACAAACTAATTGTGAAAATAAACTTTTTTCCTTTACCATTTGCGGTTGAACTACCAATGTATATATTGATTTTCTTTTTAATATTTATTGGTTTCATTCTTGGATTTTTATTTTTTTATCTCAGAAAAGTTTTATAATTGATTATGAAACTTAAGAATTATGTTTACTGTGCACTAGATTTTAGTGATTTAAATCAAACTCTAAATTTTACAGATAAAGTATGTAAACATATCGGTGGGGTAAAGGTCGGTTTAGAGTTTTTTGTTAAATACGGAATTGAGGGTGTTTTAAAAATTAAAAACTTTGGTATTCCAGTTTTTTTAGATCTCAAATTACATGACATACCAAATACAGTAAAAAATACAACTGAGAATATCATAAAAATAAAACCTCAATTACTGACAATTCATTTAACAGGTGGATCAGAAATGATCAAACAAGTGTGCAAAATCAAAGAAGATACGAAGATTATTGGTGTAACTATGTTAACAAGCCTTGATAGAAATGATCTAAAGGCCTTTGGAGTTGAAATACCTGAATCTAAATTTGTTGAAAGTCTTACAAGCCTTGGTATGAGATCAGGAATTGATGGAGTAGTTTCGTCACCACTAGAGTTAACTAAGCTTAAAAAAAAATTTGGAAATAGTTTAACTTATGTCACACCAGGTATTAGATTAAATAAAGATATAAAAAACGATCAAAAAAGAGTTTCATCTCCTGGTCAGGCAGTCTTAGATGGTTCATCACTACTCGTGGTTGGTAGACCTATAACAATGTCTCGTAACCCAATAAAAAGTATAGAAGAAATAATAGAAAATATAAGAGAAAGTCTTGAAAGTAGAAATTAAAATTTGTGGTATTAATACTAAGGAGTCTGCTGTTGCTTCTCATGGAGCAAAATATATTGGATTTGTTTTTTGTGAGGATTCTCCAAGGTTTATTCAACCTGATGTTGTTAAGAGAATTAATCCATACTTAAGTATGAGCCAAAAGAAGGTTGGTTTGTTTGTAAATGAAAAAATTGATTTGATAAAAAAAATAACACTTGATTTAGAACTAGATATGATACAGCTTCATGGAGATGAAGATGAAAGTTTTATTAGAAAGCTCAAATTACTAACTAATAGAAAAATAATAAAAGCAATTCCTGTAAAAACAATCAAGGATATTAAGATTTCTGAAGAATTTAAAAATTTTTGTGATATGATTTTATTTGATACAAAAACGAATAATCAGTTTGGTGGGACCGGAACAAGTTTTGATTGGAAATTATTAAAGAACTTTAAGACTTCAAAAAAATGGATGTTAGCAGGAGGTTTAAATATAAATAATATTGAAAAGGCTCTAAAAACCGCTAAGCCAGATATCGTTGATATTTCCTCAGGAGTTGAAAAAGAAAGAGGGGTAAAATGTGAAGAAAAAATTAGAAANTTTATCAAATATGTTGAAAAAATATGAATAAAAAAAAAANTAATTATAAAATATTTCCNGATAAAGATGGAAGNTTTGGGAAATTTGGTGGAAGATTTGTTGCAGAAACATTAATGCCATTGTTACTTGCGGTAGAGGAAGAATATAAAAAGGCAAAAAACTCAAAAAGTTTTAAATCAAAACTCAAGTATTATTTTGAAAANTATATTGGTAGACCGAGCCCACTTTATCTTGCTGAAAGATTATCAAGNAAACTNAATGGAGCAAAGCTATATTTCAAGAGAGACGAACTAAATCATACNGGAGCACACAAAATAAATAATTGTGTAGGACAAATTTTACTGGCTATGCAGATGGGTAAANAAAGAATTGTTGCTGAGACTGGNGCTGGACAACNCGGCCTNGCNACNGCAACAGTGTGNGCATTATTTAATCTTAAATGTNTAATTTATATGGGAGAGGTTGATATCAAAAGNCAAGCGCCNAATGTTTTCAAAATGAAATTATTAGGTGCGCAAATTCAACCNGTNAAATCAGGTAGNGCAACATTAAAGGATGCTATGAACGAAGCTCTTCGNGATTGGGTNTCTAANGTTGAAGATACCTTTTATGTTATTGGCACAGCNGCTGGACCACANCCATATCCAATGATGGTAAGGGATTTTCAATCAATTATTGGAGACGAAGCAAAAAAACAAATACTAAAATATGAAAAAAAATTACCTAATTATCTTGTTGCATGTATTGGTGGTGGNTCNAATGCNCTGGGCTTATTNTACTCTTTTTTAAATGACNGTGNTGTAAATATTATAGGTGTAGAAGCTGGNGGAGAAGGNGTNAATTCAAAAAAACATGCTGCATCTCTTGCTAANGGTAAACCNGGCTTTCTTCANGGAAATTATACTTATTTACTTCAAGATTCCAATGGACAAATTAATGACGCTCACTCAATATCAGCTGGTCTTGACTACCCTGGAATAGGTCCAGAACACTCTTGGCTAAAAGAAGTAGGAAGGGTAAAATATGTAAGTGCTACAGATAAACAGGCTCTTAGTGCTTTTAAATTGTGCTCAAAACTCGAAGGAATTATACCAGCCCTAGAGCCATCTCATGCGTTGGCATATCTTATAAAAAACGCCAATAAATTTACAAAAAAAGATATTATAATAATGAATATGTGTGGAAGAGGGGATAAGGACATATTTTCAATCTCTGACAAACTCGGAGTTAAACTATAAATATAATGATAAATCGAATAGAAAGAACTTTTAAAAAGCTCAAAGCAGACGGTAACAAGGCATTAGTATCATTCATCACAGCTGGTGATCCTAATATGAAAACCTCGGAGCAAATTCTATTTGATTTGCCCAAGTATGGGGTAGATATCATAGAAGTTGGGATTCCCTTCTCCGACCCCATGGCTGATGGGCCAACAATTCAACGGTCGAGTCAACGAGCAATTTCAGCTGGGTCAAGTTTATCAAGAACATTTACAATTATAAATAAATTTAGGAAAGTAAATTCAAGTACGCCTATTATATTGATGGGATATTTTAATCCAATCTTTCAATTTGGTTTGAAAAATTTTTTTAGTTCCTGTAAAATTGTTGGTGTGGATGGTATTATTGTTGTTGATCTTCCTCCAGAAGAAAGCGAATTAATAAATGTTTATACTAAAAAATATGGAATTCACAATATTAGATTAATAACGCCCACAACCGATAAAAAAAGACTGAAAAAAATTTTAAAATTCACTAGCGGTTTTTTATATTATGTTTCGATTGCAGGGATCACTGGAACAAAAAAACCTTCCATTTTAGATGTTAAAAATGCGGTGAATAAAATTAAGATTAATACTAACCTACCTGTGGTAGTCGGCTTTGGAATAGATAATTACAAGCAAGCAAAGGCTTTAAGTAAATTTTCAGATGGATGCGTGATTGGCTCAGCAATTATTAAAATAATTGAAAGTAATAAAGAACAAAATAAATTTAAAATATCAAAAAAAATTGAAGATTTTTTAATTAAGTTTAGTAGAGAAAAATAATGAACTGGATAACTAATTTTGTCAAACCTAAACTACAATCAATCGTAGGTAAAAAAGAAGTTCCAGATAATTTATGGGAAACGTGTCCAAAATGTTCTCAAATGATTCTAAAACGAGAGTTAAAAGCAGCATTATATGTTTGTAAACATTGTGATCATCATTTTAGAATCAATGCTAAAGATAGATTGGAAAGTTTTTTTGGAAATAATTTTATGATTATCGAAACACCTAAAATACAGAGTGATCCCTTAAAGTTCAAAGATAGTAAAAAGTATGTTGATAGACTTAAAATAGCAAAGAAAAATACTAATCTTGAAGATTCTGTGTTAGTTGCCTCTGGTACGTTAAATAAAATTAAAGTAACAGTAGCTATTTTTGATTTTAACTTTATGGGTGGCTCGATGGGTATGGCAGCAGGTGAAGCAATAGTTTCAGCATGTAATTATGCAAAAAANAATAAACTACCACTAATCATTTTTAGCTCATCTGGAGGAGCAAGAATGCAAGAGGGTATTTTGTCTTTAATGCAAATGCCTAGAACAGTTATAGCCATCAATTCATTTTGTAAAACAAATCAACCCTTTTTATCTATTCTAACCGACCCAACTACAGGTGGAGTTTCAGCATCCTTTGCAATGTTAGGAGATTTAATCTTAGCAGAGAAAAATGCTACCATAGGGTTTGCCGGATCCAGAGTTATCGAAGAGACTATCAAAGAAAAGCTTCCACAAAATTTTCAGAAGTCTGAATACCTTCTAGAAAAAGGTATGGTTGATTTTGTAATCCATAGAAAAGACTTAAAGCAAAAAATTATAAGTATTCTAGAATTTTTAAATCCATAAATGGAAAAATCAAGAAAAATTTTACGAAGGCTTGAGCTTCTTCACCCAAAAAAAATAGACTTATCATTAGACCGCCTTAGGAGACTATTAAATAAACTTAATAATCCACACCTTAGACTCCCACCTGTTATTCATATAGCTGGCACTAATGGCAAAGGGTCTGTCACNTCAATTTTAAGAAGTATATACGAAACCTCTAAACTTAATGTTCAATGCTATACCTCTCCNCATATAATAAAGTTTAATGAACGCATTAGAATCAACTCAAAACTAATTACTAACGATTATTTAAATATATTACTTGAAGAATGTGAGTTTTATAATAGAGGAGAAGAAATTACTTTTTTTGAAATTACGACTGCAGCAGCATTTTTAGCCTTTAGTAGAGTAAATTCTGATTTACTTATTCTTGAAACTGGGTTGGGAGGAAGGTTTGATGCTACAAATATTATTGAAGAAAAAATTTGTAGCGTTCTTACACCCATCTCAATGGATCATATGAATTTTCTTGGATCTAAAATAAGTCTTATCGCTAGAGAAAAATTNGGAATAGTAAAGAACTCAGAAAGAGTAATAATTTCAAAACAAAAAAGTTACGTTAAATATCTAATAAGAACTTACCTAAAAAAAATAAATACAGTTTCTCATGAAGAAGGTAAAGATTGGAAAGTTCTAAAAAAAGACTATAAAAAGAGAAGNTTCTTAATGAACTTTAGAGAAAAAGATTACGAATTTAATTTTCCATCATTATATGGTGATCATCAAATTGAAAATGCATCCACCGCAATCTCAACAGTACTATCAATTACGAATTTCAATATTTCTAATGAATCAATAAATACTGGACTATTAAAAACTAACTGGCCGGCTAGAATGCAAAAACTTAAAGGAAAGTTATCAAAAAAGGCTGGTAGAGGATTTGATATATGGTTAGACGGCGGTCACAATTTAGACGCTTCAGAAATGTTATCAAAAATAGTTAATAATTGGGAGGAGAAAAAAATCATACTTATTATTGGGATGATTAATGGTAAAGATCCAATAAATTTTTTGAATAAATTAATTCATAATATTTCTTTACTAATAATATTACCTATTAACGATCATCAGTGTGTAATGCCTTATGAAATAAAGAATCTTGTTATTAAAAAATTTAATCCAGATTTTGATATTGAATGTTGCTTAAATATTGAAGAAGCAATAGTAGTTACAGAAAAAAGATTCTCAGGAGGAAAAATTCTNGTTTGTGGNTCATTATATCTTTCAGGNGAAATTCTAAGAGCAGACGGCTACAAAATANNATGACTTAGGTGTTNGCNTTAATCCAGTCTAANAAGTCTTTTTTTGGAGGGAGTCCNACTTTAGTATCGATNGAGTTNCCATNTTTGAATAATATAATNGTAGGTATACTTCTTATTGAAAATTGNGCTGCCAATTCTTGGTTATCNTCGATATTAATTTTTNCAATCTTCACTTTATCNTTTAATTCATCNGAAATTTCNTCTAAAATCGGNGCTAGATTTTTACANGGNCCGCACCATTCAGCCCANAANTCNACTATACATGGGAGTGAAGACTTTACTACNTCTTCNTCAAAATTATTTTCATTTATATTTACAANTGTCACTNCATTCTCTCCTTTNAACTAANCAAACAANCTCTTTGATAATGATTCATTAAATNANATNGGTTTTGGATTAGAATCACTATAATAATCATTTAGAAAATTAATGTAAATATTATATTGANAAATCTGCTCCTNAATCNCACGATCTTNCTNCTCATTCTCCATTTTTAAAGATAANGTATCTACTTCCTCCATNGCAGAAGGGATAGTTGTAAANTTTNTACTTTCNAGGCNNAAGAGTCTTTCAGNAATTTTTTTATGTAATAANGAAAATATTTTTACAGGTANCTCTGTTGGTTNNTTTCTANATATATGNCTNGCTGCAAAGAATCTAAGTCGAGGNTCTGANAACTTCTCTGCGAATTGCCATTTATTTTCCCAAGTTTCATTATGAAAATCTTTCATTATAAATGAGTCTTTATANTTTAAATTTTTTGAATAAATAGTTTCTTCCTCATATGGTATCTCTTGACTTTTATTTTCTGCGTACTCCTCTGATTCTCGCTTTAGAACAATTTCTAAGTTTTCAAGAAATTGCTTATTATCTAGTTGCTGATTTTTTAATTCTATTTCCTCTTCAGTAAATTCTAAGTATGGTTCCATCGAACTTGCATATTTTCTATCAAGGATAGTGGGTTGTTTATTAATCTTGATCTTTCTAAAAAAACTTTTATTTTTATACACCTCATAGAGGCTATTATGATCATATTGAATAAGCTCAGCAGGATCATATTTTAAATCAAAACCAATTAACTGAGATTTATAAATAGGGTGTTTAATTAAATGCTTTACTAGATAAACTCTATGTGAATTAAATAGATAATTATGTAATGTAAAAATCTTCTCACTTATTATTCTATGCTCAACTTTTTTTGTTGATGAATTTTCTGTGAAATTCATAAATAAATCTGAATTTCTATTAATTAACATTTTCATTAGCTTCATAGTGACTTCCACATCAGCGATTGCCTCGTGTGCATTCTGAAAATTAAAATTATTTGATTTAGCAAGATTTTCTAACTTAAAGTTAATTTTTCCACTTTCATTTTTATTTACATTTATAGAATTGTTTCGGAAAGCGTGAACCATTGTTGCAAAGTTAAAAACATCAAGCCTTAAATTTCCATTTGTATTAGTTAAGTAAGGAAACAAAAAGTGTTCCCATAAAATTTGTCTAAAAAACTCTTCATCAAAGTTAATTGAATTGAACCCAACAAAATAAGAATTTTTAAACTCAGATAGNAGTTTATGGATATTCAAGGTCATTTCATAATACGATTCTTTCTCTGATAAAATACTNGATATATTTAGCTTGTTGACTTTGAGTGCATTAATTGAAGGTACAGTATCAGGATTAAGTCTGGATCTAATATTTAATTTTTTCACCTCCTTAAGATTTTGATCATAGATAATAAATCCAGCCTGCAGAACCTGATCAAACCTTGCATCCCTTCCAGTAGTTTCAAAATCATANGCTATANAGTTNTTCATAATATTAATTTNCTAATACTNTTTAAATCTTTNACTGTTCCAATATGAAACCATGGATTTTTNTCGATTATACCGTAAGCNTTTTCTCTTTTTANACCTTCNATAATAATCTCTTTGAATGAAAAAATTTTTTCTTTTTTTTCAATTAAAATCTTAGGGTTAATGAGTTGTAAACCTGTAAANACTAAATCAGGACTATCAGAAAGAATCAANTTTTCGTAATTAGATTTTTTTTTATATAAATTAAAGTCGCCTTTTCCNNTATATCCATAAAATTCTTTTTTTTTTTTCATGCATAAAANTAAATCCATAANTTCTGNGTTCCAATTTTCTAATATTAATTCGATTGNTGAATGGAAATTATCTATCCAATATACATCACTATTTAATAATAAGATGGGNNATTCCCAACTTANATTCTTTTTTTTTAAACAATTTAATAAACCACCACCTGTTTCCAACCTTTCCTCCTCAATAACAACTTTGACATGATTCTTGTAATCTTTTACTTCAGCGATTATTTTCTCCGGGAAATGAAAGGTATTTATTACTATTGAATTAAAATTACTTTTAATAAGTTTTTTAATGTTGTTTACTAATAAACTCTCTTGATTAATTTTCACCAATGGTTTAGGAGTGGTTTCCGTTAGAGGTAGCATTCTTTTACCCATACCTGCAGCGAATATCATTGCTTGTTTAATCATGATTTAATAATGGAATAAGTATTTTAGAGATTGGTCTAAACTCTTTATTATTTAAATTTTTTTTTAGCATTCTAATAACTCTTGGTATATGAACCAAATAATTTTTTTTATTATCTCTAGCGGCCAATCGTTTAAAAATTCCAAGAACTTTTAGGTGCCTTTGTATTGCAATTATTTTATAACATATTTCAAATTCAGTAGGATTTATATTACTAAATGACTTTAAGTAGTAATTGATAATTTTTCTCTCGATTTGAGTGTCAACATCAATTCTTGCATCCTGCGTCAATGATACTAAATCATAAGCACATGGCCCTACTAATGCGTCTTGATAATCTATCCACCCACACTTGAAATGTTTTTTCCTATTTTCAATAAAAAATAAGTTATCAGCATGATAGTCCCTGTGTATAAAAACCTTTGGAATATTCTCAAGCAAATCAATAAATGCTTTAAATTCATTATTAAAGTCTATTTTTGATTTATCTTTTAAGGATTCATTTTTTTGCAAAAACCACTCAAAAAATAAATTTGATTCACTTGTGAATTTATTTTCATCATAAAAATTTAAATTATGCTCAATTTCTTGTTTGTGAACATGGATTAATGCATCAGTTGCAAGGGAGTATAAAAAATTTTGATTGGAACAGTTAATAATATTACTAAATTTTTTATGTCCGAAATTCTCAATAATAAGTATATCATTGACTTTAAAATTTAGAAAAATTTTTGGAATAGTAACAATATCTAATAAAACTTTAGAGATTTGTATAAACTTTTTTAAACTTTCTGGATTATCGTCATACATCAAAACAAAATCTTTATTTTTAATTTTTATATTAAAATACTTTCTATTTGACGCATCACCTGCTAAGAATTTAAGATTTTCGTAGGAAATTTTTTTTTTTTCTAAAATACTTTCTATTTTTTTAATAATCTCATTTTTCATAATATTACTTTTTTATTTGAAAGAATTGATATTTCTATACTAGTGCTGTTTATCTCATCAAAATATATGTTAATCCTATCATTTGGTAATATATCCTCAATGATCTCTGGCCATTCAATTATTGTGCAATCTCTTAAAGCCAACTCTATGTCCAAATTATAAATCTCTGATTTATGATTAAGTCTATATAAGTCATAGTGCCAGACTCTCAAATTATTAGTTTCGTAAACATTGACTAATGAAAATGTTGGACTATTAACATTTATTTTTTTTCCCATGTGATGCTCTAGAATAAACTTTACAAGGGTGGTCTTTCCAATACCTAACTTTCCATTCAAACATAAGCAAACACCATTTTTTATTATTTTACTAATTTTTTTGGCAAGCTTTTCTGTATCAGCAAGTGAATATAAAAAAAATTTAGAATGCTCTTTCATTTTGCTTTATTATTCTAATATAAATATTGTTATATAAAAATATTATTATGAAACAAATTAACACAGATGTACTTATAATTGGAGCAGGTCCAGTAGGGTTGTTCTCAGTATTTCAATTGGGTCAACTTGGAATGAAATCGTGTGTTGTTGACTGCTTGCCACAAGCAGGTGGGCAATGCTCAGAGCTTTATCCCGAAAAACCTATATACGATATACCAGCTTACCCAGTTATAACCGGAAATGATCTAGTAGAAAGTTTAAAAAACCAAATCAAACCATTTAATTCTAAATTTTTGTTAAATCAAAGGGTTGATCAAGTAAACTATAACAAAGACCAATTTATTTGCGAAACCTCAAATGGAAACAAAATATCTTCAAAATGTATTTTTATTGCAGCTGGCAATGGTGCTTTTGGACCAAATAAACCACCACTCGAAAATATTGAAAATTTTGAGAATATATCTGTTCTCTATAATGTTGATA
>NHBS01000029.1 GCA_002167825.1 Pelagibacteraceae bacterium TMED13 | reverse complement strand
GTGCTGAATTTGGTGTTAGATGTAACTGGACAAGTTATGACATCAAAAGCGGTAAAAGACTTTGGAGAGCATACAGCATGGGTCCAGATAAGGACATGCTTGTAGATCCAAACAAAACTACTTCTATGTTAAAACCAATTGGTAAGGATTCTTCACTGAAAACTTGGCCTGGTGATTCATGGAAAATTGGTGGTGGATCAATTTGGGGTTTCTACGGTTATGACTCTAAATTAAATACATTGTACTACGGTACAGGTAACCCATCTACATGGAATCCAGTTGTTCGTCCTGGTGACAACAAATGGTCTATGACAATTAACGCTCGTAATCCTGACAATGGTATGGCTAAGTGGTTATATCAAATGACTCCTTACGATGAGTGGGATTATGACGGTGTTAACGAGATGATTCTTGTTGACATGAAAGTAAAAGGTAAAAACCGTCAAGCACTTGTACACTTCGACAGAAATGGATTCGCTTACACAATGGATAGAGCTTCTGGTGAGCTTTTAGTTGCTGAAAAGTATGATCCTGCTGTTAACTGGGCAACTCACGTTGACATGAAAACAGGTCGTCCGCAAGTTCAAGACAGATATTCAACTGCACACCAAGGTGAAGATGTAAATACTACTAACATCTGCCCTGCAGCTCTAGGTTCAAAAGACCAACAGCCTGCTGCTTACGATAGAATGTCAGGACTATTCATGGTACCAACAAACCACGTTTGTATGGACTATGAGCCGTTCAAGGTAGACTACGTAGCTGGTAACGCTTATGTTGGTGCTACATTATCAATGTACCCAGCNCCAGGCGGAACACACCTAGGTAACTTCATTGGNTGGGATGCNGANAAAGGTAAGATCGTATGGTCTAACCCTGAGCCNTTCTCTGTATGGAGTGGTGCNATGGCTACAGCTGGNGGAATCACTTTCTATGGTACNTTAGAAGGTTATGCTAAAGCTGTNGAAAGTAAAACTGGTAAAGAACTATTCTCGTTCAAAACACCTTCTGGTATTATNGGNAACTTNATGTCTTACACTCACAANGGTAAGCAATATGTTGGTATCCTATCAGGTGTTGGTGGATGGGCCGGAATTGGTCTAGCTGCTGGTCTAACTGATCCAACTGCAGGTTTAGGTGCTGTTGGTGCATACTCTGCACTAAGTAACCACACTGCTCTTGGTGGTGTTTTAACTGTCTTCGCTCTACCGTAGTAGCGTAAGTATAGTTTAAGCTTTAAAAGGCTCGGACAATTTTGTTCGGGCCTTTTTTTTTAAAAAAATTAAACAAATTTGTTGCGATTTAGGTATAATTTACAATATAAATAATATATATTTTTTAAATGATTAACAGGACTTGAAAACTATGAAATTTAAATTTAATTACTTAATTCTGGCTGCATTCTTAACAGCAAACTTCAGTGCAAAAGCTATTCCCACTCCAGAAGCTGTAGAACCCCAGTATGATGATGATGGAAATCCTACCTATAAAGTTGTTTATGGTAAGGGTGATAGATTAAAAGAGGATGGAACTCCTTTGAATTTAATTCAAATTGAATGCCAAGGAAAAGCTGTTGATATGGTTTCAGATGATGAGCTTGATAAATGTAGAGACGACGATAGCCTTGTTGAAATGAAATACGGATGGATGGATTTTGCAACCTACAAAGGTTGGAGATCATATCATGCTGAGTGTCACGTATGTCATGGTCCAGACGCAATGGGAAGCACATATGCACCTTCATTAATGACATCAGTTCAAAATGGAATGACATGGGACGCATTTTTTGATGTGATTATTAATGGTAGAGGAGTTGAGCAAGGTGCTCAAAAAGGTAATGTTATGCCAGCTTTTGGTGAAAACACTAACGTAGCCCCTCATATTGAAGATATGTTTAGGTATGTGAAAGCTCGTGCTGATGGTAAAATCAGAAGAGGTGTAAGGCTTCCAAAATTACCAAAATTTAAAGAAGAATAAAGTGATCGGATAGTCATAACGGCTATCCTCTCATTACTAATGTTAAAATTCACTTTCATATTATTATTTTCATTTTATAGCTTCTGTCTATCAGCCAGAGAGAGCGCAATAGAAGCGGTAGACACAGAGAATCTTAGAGTTTGTGCAGATCCATCAAACCTCCCTTTCTCCAACGAAAACAAAGAGGGTTACGAGAATGATATTGCTAATCTTCTTGGCGATAAACTAGGTATACCCGTTGTTTATGAATTTTTCCCTCAAGTTATAGGGTACGTTAGAAATACTTTAAATAAAAAAAAATGTGATATTATTATCGGAATAACTGCTAGTAATGATCTTGTTTTAAATACGGTTCCATACATGAGATGGTCCTATGGCATGTTTTATTTAAAAGATAATGGAATTGAAGTTGATAGACCTAACCATCCTCAACTTGCGGATCTAAGCATTGGAGTCCAAGCTGGAACACCTCCAACATTTGTTCTTCAAAGATATAACTTAATGGGTCGTGTGAGACCGTACAATTTAACTTTTGACCCTCGTAAAGCAGTTATTGGAGAATCAATGATTGAAGACCTTATTGATGGATTGATCGACATTGCTTTTATGTCTGGACCGATTGCAAGTCATTACCTGAATAAAAAAGGTTTCGATAAAAACGAATATGTTTACATTCCTTTGGAAACTACAGATCAGGGNTGGGGAAAGATGGATTATTATACAACCATGGGTGTNNGAGACGGTGAAACAGACTGGAAGAAAAAACTTAACAGATTTATAAAGTCCAATCAAAAAGAAATTGATAAAATTTTAGCAAAACACAATATTCCAGTTTTAANTCTAAGACCTGGAAAAAGAAAGAAATCCGAAGANTCNACAACTGACGCTTTGATTAAAGGCAGAGCACCAGTTAGGTAGGCGAGTTAAATCGAACCCCATATCTCCTGTATATAAACTCAGGGGGAGGCCTTTTTGCCTCCTCAGCCGCCATAGAGAAAATCTCTTGATGCAATGGCGATAAGGAGCACGCTGGGTCTGTACTTTTTGCATCTCCAGTTAACGCCATTGCCTGACACCTACATCCACCCCAGTCTATTTCTTTTCTGTCACAAGTTTTACAAGGATCTGGCATCCAATCTGTACCCCTATATATATTAAATGCCTCAGAGTTTTCCCAGATCCACTTAAGACTTTTTTCTCTTACATTGTCAAATTTCAGATGCGGTATTGTTTCAGCTGCATGACAGGGCAAGACATCCCCCTTGGGGTTCATATTTAGAAATCTTCTTCCCCAACCACCCATACAATTTTTAGGATGTTTAGCGTAATAGTCTGGAATTACATAATCAATAACTAATTTACCCTTTAAGTCAACTCTTGCCTTCTCAACTATTTCAGTTGCGTGATCAAGCTGGTCTGGTGTAGGAATGAAAGCCGCTCTATTTTTGAGTGCCCAACCGTAATACTGAACTTGAGCAATCTCAACTCTCTCTGCATCAAGGTCAAGTGCCATTTGAATGAAATTCTCAAGATTATCAATATTCTGTCGGTGAACAACACAATTACAAGTTAAAGGTAACTCAACATCCCTCACCCACTTTGCAACCTCTAGTTTTTTCTCATGCCCACCCTTAAAACCACCGATCCTGTCAGCATTATCACTATCAGTATCCTGAAATGATAGTTGAACATGTTCTAATCCAAGTTTCTCAAGTTTTTTTAATCTATCTGGATTAAGAAGTACACCAGATGTAATAAGATTTGTATACAAACCTTGCTTAGTGCAATGCTCAACAATATCTTCAAGATCGTGCCTAACCGTAGGTTCGCCTCCTGATAAATGAATTTGATGCATACCCATTTCAACTGCTTGGTCTATAACAGATTTCCATTCATCCGTAGTAAGTTCCCCAGTTTTTTTCTCAAGTTGAACTGGGTTCGAGCAATAGGGACATTGTAAAGGACACCTATGGGATAGTTCAGCCAATAGTGCAAGAGGAGGTTGAATTCCGTGTTCAGAAGCTTTTTTTAACTTTACATCATCCATTTTCTTCTATAAATCCTTTATCAGATAAATCTTGCAACATTTCAATTACATCAGCAAGTATAGTTTCAAGAGGAGCATTAAACTTTTCACTTAATTCACTCGCTATATTTTTCACAGTTCTTTCTCCATCAACAAGCTGTAGTATTTCGACTGCAATTGGATCCATTTTGACCAGTCTTTCGGGAGCAAGAATAACCCATTCTTTTCTTGGCTTATTAAACCTAAACCTAACATGTTTAGGGAACTTTGGAACAATACTCTCATTTATCTTCAATATATCGGTCATTAAAATCCTCTGGCATGAAAGCACCTGGCGGCACATGCCCATTTATATAAGCATGATAAAGCGCATCTTGTTGAACCCACAACACATCAGTTTTAAATTTTAAAGCCTCACACACAGATTCCTGTTCTATACGTGTTTTAGCATTTTTTATAGCATAATTTAAAACAAAGTCGGCATCATCGGTTGCCTGATCAACACGTTTTTTAAAATAGGCCATAGTATTATCATTAATAAAATCATAGTTTTCAAGCATACCAATTATTCTTTCTTTATGGATTTTAGGGGCAAAAAGCTCGGTAAGTGATGATGTGATCCCTTCAAGTAACGAATTGTTCTTCACGTAATTTACATATGAGTCAACAGCAAAGCGAGTGGCAGGAAGTATACCATCAGTTGATTTTACATAGCTTCTCTCTAAGTCTAACCCATCTGTAAGCTTATACCATCTCTCAATTCCTCCCTCGTCATCTTTTCTTCCATCATGATCTAAAATTCTTTTGATCCAGACCCTTCTTAAGTCAGGATCTTTAATTCTTGACATCAGAGCTGAATCTTTAATTGATATATTGATCTGATAATAATATCTGTTGAGTGCCCATGCTTGAACCTGACCTTTATTGAGCATACCATTATGAAGTAAGTGATGAAATTTACAGTTATCATGGTATCTTTCTTTACCTATACTCCTAAGTTTTTGTTCAAATTCTGTATGAGTCATTGGTTGAGTCTCATTTTGCATTTTGATTGCGGCGTTATTCATAAATCAATCTCCATTCCATCATAACTTACTTGCCATCCATTTTCCTCAACAATTTTTCGTTCATCAGAGGAAGGAAGTAATATTGGGTTTGTTGTATTAATATGTATATAAATCTTTTTATTAATTTTTAAATCTTTTAAAGCTTCCATNGAGCCGTTTGGACCAGAGTTATTCATATGTCCCATTCTTTGACCAGTTTTCTCTCCTACATTTTTTGAAGCCATTTCGTCGTTCTCCCATAATGTTCCATCAAAAAGTATCATTTCACATCCCTTGATTCGCTCTGAAAGTTCGTGTGTCATCTTTGCACATGCCGGGATGTAAAAAAAAAACTTATTATCTTTTTTAGAAGAAATTTTTAGGCCAATAGTATCTCCTTCCTGAGTTCCGAAATTTTCTCCTTTAGATTCATCTTCTAACCATAAAGCAATTTTTCCTGGAACTTCAAAAGCTTCAACCATTAAATCAGATCCCTCACCATTTTTTTTTAGAAGTTCAAAACTTTTGTTCATAGGAAGTTCTCTTCTATCGACGTAATCTGGATTTAAAACATTAAAGATTGAATTCTCCTTAAGAACAGAGTGTACTCTAGGATGGGCATAAACTGAGAGATCCTGCCTTTCTCTCAAAGTTAAAAGTCCAGCAACATGATCTACATCACCATTGGTTAAAACAACTCCACTAAGAGGGCTGTGCCTTGGAAAATTTTTATCTGGATGCATTTGTTGATTATTTAGAATTTGAGATCCTAAATCTGGGGATGCATTAAAAAGAAACCAATCGCCTCCATTTGCTGTAACTGCAATCGAAGATTGAGTTCTAGGTGATGTGCCAGTTAACTTATCTCTAACTGCCATGCTAACATCACTATTACAGTTCCATTGGGGCGACCCACCCCCTGCAGCAGAACCAAGAACTAATACCTTCAACATATTTAAACCCCAAAAAAATGCCCCTTAAGGCAAATCTGACTTAAGGGGCTTTAGCTTATGCTAAGAATTACTTCTCAGCGCAAGCGTAAGAATTGATTTCAAGACCTACAGAGATCTCAGAAATCGTTGGTTTTGTCCAAGCCATAATTAACTCCTTGTTATAGATTAGACTTTAGCTCAACATGAGCTAGTTTATTTATACTAAAATCAATCTTAAAGTAAACTGATGTTCGTATTCATTTAAAATTCATTTTTTAGAATGATTCTAATTTATTTTTTACTTGATAAATGAGAGGATTTCTCTTGACTGATAGCCCAATCTTTGCGTGTTAAATACTGGCTCCTCGCACACATATTCTGTTAATCTAGTCCTTTGATCAAATACTCTAGTATTCCATTCAAGTTGAGATGCTGCAGCCTGGTATTTTTCACTTTTTTGATCTAATTTTTCTTTCCTATACTTTCTTATTAGCTTTGATGACGATCCGATAGCCTTTCTCAGATCTTCTTGTCTTTCAACGAATTTAATTATGCCTTTATACTGTCTAGATCTCCTATCTTTTGCTTTTTGGTACAACCCAGCGAACAAGAAAATTAACTTTTCTTTTTGCTCAGCTTTTTTGATAAAACCAGCATAAGTATATTTTTTTGCAAATTCTTTAATAAGTTTTTTTCCATCTTCCTCAATTAAAGTTGGGTCTGACAAAGTGTTGACATATTCGATTACATCATCGTGTTTCCACCAATCTTTTAATGAGCTCTCGATCGGCGGTCCTTGCCATATAGTTGTCAAATTAAGCTGAGGGTTATAGACCTGATCGCATGGCCACTTCTTTGGTGGTTTGTCTTTTGGTGCAGAATCTGCGCTTGACACAAATATCGAAAAAAAAGAAATAACAAAAAAACTTAAAAAAAACTTATTAATCATAAAATTACTTTTCATATAATTATCTAACTATAAACACACCTTTCATCCCTTTAGACTGAAGCCCCTCTATTTCAAACTCATATTCACCTGGGCGAATTGGTACAAACTTAATCTCGATTTCTCCTTCACGCTCGAGCTCAATCTCATTAATTACTGGTGTATCTATTTCTATACCCTTAACTTCAATTCCTCTAACCCAAATATTCCTAAAAAAATCCTCAGCCTCTATTTCATATTCTTTGAAACCCATGCTTGATATTTCAAGCCTGTATGCCTTACCAGTTTCCATTTCAAAAATTTTCTGAGACATCTCATAATCGCTTTTTTCAGAACCTAACTTCAACTCAAGTTTTTTAGCCCTGATTGCAAGATCTCCCTTTGCCATTGTATATGTTGAGGTGATGAGGATTGAAAATAATAAAATGTTTCTTATAAAACTCATTTACCCCCCTTCTTTTGCAAATTTCCTCTTCCAGGATCATATCCCAAAATTGACAAAAACAAAAATATAAAAGTAAATATAACTATACCAATGGAATACTCAATATTAATTTGTGAATAAAGTGAAAATCTTATCGACTCGACTGCATAAGTAAATGGATTATAGAAGCATACATAATATAACCATTCACTTGTTTCCTCAATTTTCCATAGTGGATACAAGGCTGATGAGGCAAAAAACATTGGGAAGATAACAAAGTTCATGACTCCAGCAAAATTCTCAAGTTGTTTAATAGCAGATGATAAAAACATTCCAAGAGAA
Source organism: Pelagibacteraceae bacterium TMED13 (assembly GCA_002167825.1). Classification (GTDB taxonomy): domain Bacteria; phylum Pseudomonadota; class Alphaproteobacteria; order Methylaequorales; family Methylaequoraceae; genus TMED13. The sequence continues at coordinate 1,550 of NHBS01000029.1, read as the reverse complement.
CCAAGCATTAAGCCAGAAATAATTAGTGCTGGCAAAATTGTTATATAACCTGAAATTGGTGGAATTATATCCCACAAAGATGCGATAACTAAAAATGCATAAACTTGTAAAATTGAAACGAAAACACCAGCTAGGAGTTTAGATATTAGTAAAAACCATCTCGGAATTGGGCTTACTAACATAGTTTTCATACTTCCCATTTCTCTATCATAAACCATTGATAGAGAACTTTGCATTCCGTTAAATAATTGTATCATCGCAATTAAACCCGGCGCGATGTAAACTTCATATGGAATGTACGTTTCATAAGGGGGAATAATCGAAACACCTAAAACCGATCTAAAGCCTGCAGCAAATATCCCAAGCCATACTAATGGTCTAACCAAGGCTGAAAAGAATCTTTCCTTCTGATGAACAAATCTTAAAGCTTCTCTTAAAACAATCCCATTAAAGCATCTTAGGTAAATGGTAAAACTCATATTTTGATATCCACTAGTTTATTGAATGCTTCTCTTATATTTTTCGTCTTTGTTTTCTTCACTATTTTTTCAACATTACCAGAATCTAAAACTTTTCCTTTATCAATAATAACAACTTTTTCACCTTTATCTATTTCATCTATAAGATGGGTTGCCCAAAGAACAGCTAACTTATTTTTTTTACAAAGAGTCTTAACATGGTTAAGAATAAGTTGTCTTGACCCTATATCAAGACCTACAGTCGGTTCATCTAGTAAAAGAAGTTTAGGTTCATGTATAAGAGCCCTAGCTATCTCAACTCTTCTTCTTTGGCCGCCAGATAGCGATCTTACTTTTTTTTTTAACTGATCATTTAAATTTATTCTTGCAATTTCTTTATCTATTTTTTTTCTCGCATCTAATTTACTTATTCCGTGTAAAGATGAATGATAATTTAAATTTTCTCTAACACTTAAATCCAAGTCAAGTGTTGGTTGTTGGAATACCACACCAATGTGCCTTAATGCTTTAACAGATTCAGATCTCACATTATTACCATAAATTTCGATTGACCCAGAGTTATTATTATACAAACGAGTAATTAATGAATAAAGGGTAGTTTTACCGGCGCCATTCAAGCCTAATAAAACTGTAAAATCACCTGGTCTAATTTCTAGGCTCACTTTATCCAGTGCTTTGAAATCTCCAAAGTTATGGGATACATTTTTTATAGACAAAGCAGAGGTTGACATATTAAAATTATTTACGGACTGATGACCACACCCCAAGGGAAGCGTCCAACCTTCACTGATTTTTCCACTTTAAGCTTCTCAACATTAATAAAGGACACGTCATTACTTACCCCGTTGGTTGAAAGCAAAGTTTTTTGGTCATTACTAAATGCTAGTTGCCATACCCTTTGACCAACTAATAAATACTTTATGATTTCCTTTGTTTTTTGATCAATAACAGCAACTCTATTCGCAGGGCCCAACGCTACAAATGTATATTTACCATCATTAGTATGTTTTACTCCGACTGGCTGTATACTCTCTTCATTAACACCTGGAATTTCAAATCCTATGGTGTGAG
>NHBS01000028.1 GCA_002167825.1 Pelagibacteraceae bacterium TMED13 | reverse complement strand
TTCAGGGTTAGATGTGAAAATTTTATCAATATTTAGAAATAATGAATTAATTACCCCATCAGGAAAAATGGAAATTTACCCAGGGGATGATATTTATATCTGTATAAGAAATAGCGATTTGTTGAGAGCATTAAGAGTTTTTGGGATTAAATTCCAAGAAAATAGAAAAATTATTATTCTTGGTGCAGGTAATATAGGACTAAATATAATTAAATTACTCGAGAAAGACTATCCGGATATTAGCTGTAAGATCATAGATAGTAATATCAATATAACAAAAAAAATTGCCAATAATCTCTCTAGTCAGAACACAATTTTGTGTGGTGATGCTCTTGATATTAATCTTTTAAAAGAAGCAGGAGCTGATGAAGCTGAGGCAATAATTAGTGTCACTGATGATGATGAAGTAAATATTTTCGCATCAATTCTAGCGAAGGATTTAGGTTGCAAAAGATCAATAGCGATTGTTGGAAACCAAAACTACAGGAACTTAAACAAAAAACTTAATTTAGACGTAATGATAAATCCTGGAAATATTACCACATCTGCTATTTTACAATATGTAAGAAGAGGTAAAGTTAAAGAAATTCATGACTTTGGAGATGATAGAGGTGAAATTATGGAAATTGAAATATTACCAACAACCAAATTTGCTGATCAAAAAATTTCCGAGCTTCCCATTCCTGAAGGTGTTGTACTTGGAGGAATTGTCAGAGATAATAAATTAATATTTCCAGATGAAAATACTACTATATTTGTGAAAGATAAATTAATTTTATTTTCAGACCCAACATCAATTAAAGAAATTGAAAAGTTTTCAGAAGTAAATATTGAATTTTTTTGATGGAAACTTACTACGTAAATGGTTTCTTCAAAAGAAGAAATAATGCAAAAATTTCAGTAGAGGATAGGGGCTTCAATTTCAGTGACGGTGTTTATGAATTAATTTCGTATTTGGATGAAAAGTTAATCTTTTTTGAAAAACATTACCTTAGATTAAGTAAATCACTACTTACTCTTAAAATTTCTTCACCTTTATCAAATAAAAAAATATTAAAATTAATAATTAAAAGGTTGATTAAATTAAATAAAATTAAAAGTGGATATATATATATACAAATTACAAGAGGAACTGCAAAAAGAAATCATGTATATTCCCAACAGATTCCCCCGAATCTCGTGATATTTTGTTTGCCTCTAAGAAAGATTGAGAAATTTAAAAGAGGAGTTAAAGTAAGAACTTCTGAAGATTTAAGATGGGGAAGGTGTGATGTTAAATCTATATCACTTCTGCCAAATATATTAGAGAAGCAAATAGCGTTCAATCAAGGTTACTATGAAACGTGGCAAATGAAAGATAATTATATTACTGAAGGAACTACGTCCAATGCATTTATTGTTGATAGAAACGGATCTATAAGAACATATCCAAAGTCTAAGCATATATTAGGAGGCGTAACCAGAGATGTTATAATTCAAATTGCAAAAAAAAAAAGTATAAAAATTATTGAAAAAGCATTTACCTTAAATGATGTTAAATATTGTAAGGAGGCTTTTTTGACTTCTACAACCGTCAAGATTCTTCCAGTTATAAAGGTAAATGATATTAAAATTAATACGATGAAAATAGGTGAGGTTACTAAAATTCTTACTAATAACATTAATAAAAAAATAAATGGTTAATCAAGAAGTTATTGTAATTCATCCATATCTTAAGAACAATAGAGTTAATAAATCCCAAAGACTTTCAGAAGCAATAAATCTCGTTGAAGCTATAAATTTAGATTGCAAATACTCAAGTTCAGTTGGATTAATAAATATAAATTCTAATACTTTCATTAATAAGGGGTATGTTAATATCTTAAAAAATAAAATTCATGATCTCAAAACTCAATTAGTATACTTAAATACTAATTTATCACCAATCCAACAAAGAAATCTTGAAAATGCTCTAAAATGTAAAGTTATCGATAGAACTGGCTTAATTTTAGAAATATTTGGTTCAAGGGCCAAATCTAATGAAGGTAAATTAAGTGTGAAACTTGCAAGTCTTCAGTTTCAAAAAAGCAGATTAGTTAGATCATGGACACATCTTGAGAGACAAAGAGGGGGGGCTGGATTTATGGGTGGACCTGGAGAAAAACAAATTGAATCAGATAAAAGACANATTACTGAACAAATTAATAGAATAAAAAAAAAAATAAAAAAAATNGATAATATTAGAAATATTCAACGTGATAGAAGAATAAAAAATAANATACCAATAATTTCATTAGTNGGTTATACAAACTCNGGTAAATCGACTTTATTCAANCTTTTAACACGCTCAAATGTACTCTCCAAAGATATGCTTTTTGCATCTTTAGACTCAACTATCCGAAAAACNAGAATAAATAATTTNAATTTAGTTTTTGTTGATACAGTTGGCTTTATTAGAGACTTGCCAACCAATTTAATTGATGCTTTTAAATCAACTCTTGATGAAATAGTAAATTCAGATCTAATTTTACATATTAGGGATTCGTCAGATGATGAGTATTTATTGCAAAAAAAAGATGTTNTAAAGATATTATTTGAGTTGGGTATTAGAGATGATGANCCAAGAATTATGGAGGTTAATAATAAAATTGATTTGTTAGAGCATAGTANTAGAAATTTTAAAAGTAANGGNATAAGAATTTCATCTATTTCNGGCGANGGAATNAATTATTTNAAAAGTTCAATTTCTGATAAACTAGAAANNTTATATAAAGATTCTTTTTTACTTAAGCAATCTTATAAGGCTTGANGTATCTTCATNTTTGTAGCCTAATTTNACAAGTTTCTGATAGTACNTCTTTATTTGGNTNGTTAAAGGTAGTTTTTTAANATCATCTAAATTATCANAGACTAATTTTAAATCCTTAAGCATTAATTTATTCATAAAACCAAAATTNAATTTATTTTTNGTCATAGTNAAACCTCTATTTTCTAATTGCCATGANTGTCCTGCACCANNTGANGTAACTTTTAAAAGNTTTTTTATATCAAGCTTTTTATCTTTNGCAAAAGTNAGACCTTCAGCTAAACCTTGAATNATNNTNGCAACAAATATTTGATTAACCATTTTAGTTAANTGACCGCTNCCACTTGGTCCCATATAAANACAGGATTTTGANTAGTACTTTGTTATTTTTTTTAAATCGTTAAATTTTTTTTNNGAGCCNCCAACCATCANAGANAGTTTNCCTTCTTTTGCACCAACTTCNCCACCACTCATNGGNGANTCAAAAAAATAACATTTTTTTTTGCTACATCTTNTATATATTTCTTTNGATATTTTTTCAGAGGATGTGGTATGNTCTATTATNAAGGTATTTTTTTTTAGTCCANTNATAATTCCCTTTTTCCCTANNAAAATACTTTTNAAGTCATAATCATCACCNACACAAGTTATAATNATATTTGATAANTCACTAAGTTGTTTNTAATTATCTAAAACAACTAAATTTCTCTNGTTAGTNTTTATAAAATCCTTTGTANTTTTTGAATTTCTTTTAATCACATAAAAATTACTTGAATTTTTTAANAGATAATTAGCTATATGTTTTCCCATTATACCTAAACCCACGAAACCAATATTAATTTTACTCATAGNGAAACCTCAATTNATTATTCTCTGCAGAAACNTTAATTNATTTTTCNTCTGTAATTTTATTTGANAATATACTTGATGCTAACTCATCTATTATATGGTTTTGAATGATTCTTTTTAACGGTCTNGCACCATAATCAGGAGAAAACCCTTCATTTACAAGCCATTCTTTAGCGCTTTTCTCAAAAGAAATTGTAATTTTTTTATCATTNAGTTTTTTTACAAGATCNNTAATTTGAATATCTATTATTTTAATCATTTCTTCCTTAGTTAATCTGTTAAATATAATTATATCATCTAACCTATTAAGAAATTCTGGCTTAAAATGAACTTTTATTTGNTCNTTAATTTTTTCTTGAGNAAAAATTTCAATTTCTTTCTTTTGATCCTCAGAAAAAGTAATATTCTCTGCACCAATATTTGAGGTCATTATAATTAGTGTATTTNTAAAGTTTACAGTTCGNCCATGTGAATCAGTAAGTCTNCCGTCATCAAATACTTGTAANAAAATATTATAAATATCAGAGTGAGCTTTTTCAATTTCATCTAAAAGAATTACTTGATATGGTTTTCTTCTAATTGATTCTGTNAGAAGTCCTCCTGTTTCAAAACCAACATAACCTGGAGGAGGGCCAATTAATTTTGACACNGAATGTTTCTCCATTAGTTCAGACATATCTATTCTAAGAAGNGANTTGTGATTATCAAAAAGATANTCAGCTAATACTTTTGTTAATTCAGTTTTACCGACNCCGGTGGGTCCTAAGAATAAAAATATGCCCATAGGTCTATTCGGATCNTGAATTCCTGCACGTGATCTTAAGATNCATTTTGAAATAGTNCTAATAGCAACTTTTTGTCCGATGANTCTTTCTTTTAAATCTNTTTCCATATTAAGTATTTTTTCTTTTTCACCNTCAAGCATTTTTTNTATGGGGATTCCTGTAGCTTTTGAAATAACNTCTGCAATCTCTTGAGATGTAACTTCTTTACTNAGAATTGTTTTTNATTTTTTATTCGACTCTAGTTTTTTAAGATTATTTTCCAGGTTTGGTATTTTTGAATAGGCTAGCTCACCTGCTTCTGATAGTTTTCCATTTCTTTGTAAAATATTTAAATTATTTTTGTTTTCTTCAATTTCAGTTTTCAACTTTTGAATATCAATAATATTATTTTTCTCATTCTTCCAATTTTCATTAAATTTCTTAAAGTTATTTTCCAGTTCCATAATTTCTTTTTCTAGTTTTTGACTTCTTTCCTCTGATTTTTTGTCAGTTTCTTTTTTTAAGCTTTCAAATTCAATTTTATTTTGAAGTAATTTCCTTTCAATTTGATCTAATTCTTCTGGTTTTGAGTCAATTTGCAANCTAATCCTTGATGCTGCTTCATCCATNAAATCAATTGCTTTGTCTGGTAAGAATCTATCATTAATATATCTTTGTGATAACTCAACAGCAGATATGATTGCTGAGTCAAGAATCTTTACGCCATGGTGTACTTCATATTTTTCCTTTAATCCTCTGAGAATTGATATTGAATTTTNATTAGANGGTTCTTCAACTAATATTTGCTGAAANCTTCTTGCTAATGCAGCATCTTTTTCAATATTATCCCTATATTCATTCAATGTNGTAGCTCCAATACAATGCAATTCNCCTCTTGCAAGGGCCGGTTTAAGAAGGTTTGATGCATCCATCGCCCCTTCAGCCTTNCCAGCTCCAACAAGATTATGAATCTCGTCAATAAAGAGTATAATGGAATCTTGATTCTGACTAATTTCTAAAAGTATAGANTTTAATCTTTCCTCAAACTCACCNCTAAACTTTGCTCCTGCAACTAATGCACCTAAATCAAGGGANATGAGTCTTTTATCTTTGAGTGAATCAGGGACATCACTATTAATTATTCTATGAGCTAATCCCTCAACAATAGCGGTTTTTCCAACCCCTGGTTCCCCAATTAGTATTGGATTATTTTTAGTTCTACGACACANAACNTGAATACTTCTTCTTATTTCATCTTCTCTTCCAATAACNGGNTCAAGCTTNCCTGTTTTAGCTAGGTTTGTTACATCTATTGAAAATTTNTTTAAATTGTTGTTTTGTATGTTTGTATTNCTGTTATCTATTGTTTTACCTTTTCTTATTTTTAATATTATATTNTTAAATTCTACAGCATTTAATTCAAATTTCTCAATTATATTTTGTATACTAAATGGTTTTAAAACTATAATTGTAAAAAGTATTACTTCCGGNGAAATAAATTTATCATTAAACTCATTNTTAATATTTTTTGATTGATCTAGTATACNTATTANTTCATCNGAAAAAAAAATATTAAGATTTTTTCCNGTAACAGACGGAAGAANATTAAGATTACTTGATATGTTTTCTTTGATATCATAAANATCAATTTTNAATTCATTGAAAAGNTCTAAAATTAGATCATTTTTATCATCCAAAATACTATAAAGTAAATGTAATNGTAATATTTGTTGATGATTTAATGATATTGCTTTATTTTGAGCTTCATTAATTAATAACTTTGATTTTTCGNTAAACTGATCAAAATTCATAATTTTAAGTTAGTTTTAATTGTAAAAAATCGCAAGTTTTTTGGGAATAAATTGGTGAATAAAAAAGAAAAAATGCCACTTAGTGGGGTAATAGTTCTTGACATGACTAGTGTGCTATCTGGACCTTTTGCAACTTCAATTTTAGGTGATCTAGGCGCAAAGATAATAAAGATAGAAAAACCAGATGGAGATGATTCAAGAAAATTNGGCCCATTTATCAATAAAAAATCCTGTTATTTCATTTCTCTAAANAGAGGNAAAAAAAGTATCGTTCTAAATTTAAAAAAAAATGAAGATAAATNAATNTTTAGTGANCTTNTNGAAAAAGCTGACGTATTGATTGATAATTATAAGCCAGGNGTTCTAGAGAAATTTGGTTTTAGTTGGAAATANCTAAATAAAAATTATCCTAAATTAATTCATAGTAAGATTAGTGGGTTTGGTGANACAGGTCCATTAAACAANGCTCCTGCGTATGATATNATNGTTCAAGCAATTGGAGGTGTGATGAGTATTACAGGNACAGNTAAAAANAACATTGCAAGAGTAGGAACNTCAATAGGAGATATNACAGCAAGTTTATTTTGTGTGATAGGAGTTTTAAGTCAGTTAATTCATAGAAATAGAGTAAANAGAGGATCNAAATTAGATTTAAGTATGTTAGACTGTCAGGTCGCAATTCTAGAAAATGCTATTGCGAGGTACTCTGTTGAAAAAAAAAATCCTTTTCCTCTTGGAACAGATCATCCCTCAATAACTCCCTTTGGTTCGTTTAATACACTGAATGAAAAAATTGTAATCGCAATCGGTAACGAAAAACTTTTTAAAAATTTTTGTGAAGCTATTAATGATGAAGAAATGCTAAAAATGAAAATTTTTAATTCAAACTTAAATCGTAATAAAAATATAAAAAAATTAAGAATTAGAATAGAAAAAATCTTAAAAAGAAATAAAGCTTCTTATTGGCTTAAAAAATTTAGACAGAAAGGTATTCCATCGGCAAAAATCAATAAAATTAGTGATTTAGCAGATAATCCTCAAGTAAAATATAGGAATATGATCATTGATTATAAAGATAAGTTCATAAAAAAATTAAAATTACCAGGAAATCCANTAAAGTTTANNTTTTCTAANGATAANAAAGTAGCTGAANCTGCNCCAGATTTAAATGAAAATAAAAAAGAAATTTTAAAATTACTTAGGGATTAGTCCCAAGGACCTTTTCTATTTTTTAAAAAAACAGATTTCCCTTTTTTTGATTCAAATTTTTTTTCTCTTGTTGTAATAACATATATTAATCCAAAAACAAAACCTCCAATGTGGGCAATCCAAGCAATATTTGATTGCTCATCATTAATATTTATAAATTGATAAAAAAACCAAAAAAGAAGCAGAATATTAGCAGGTACTCTGATTGTGAAGAAAATTATAAAAGGTATTAATACCAAAACCTTTGCTTTTGGAAATAAATAAAAATATGCACCTAATACACCAGCAATTGCTCCGGAGGCACCAATCATGGGAATTTGTGAGTTTATATCAAAAACAAATTGTGAGAGTGATGCAAAAACACCGGAAAATAGGTAGAATATTAGAAACTTTTTATGACCTAATGCATCTTCCACATTATCTGCAAAAATCCATAAATATAACATATTTCCTAAAAAATGAATCCATCCTCCATGCATAAACATTGATGTGAAAATTGTCAAAAAAGGACTAAATGTTTCAATTCCTGATGAATCAATTAAACTAACCGGTTTGAATCCAAAATAACCTATCAAAAAACTATTTATTCCTCCAAATGATTGGAATAAAAAAATTAAGCCACAAACAATCAAAATTATTAATCTTATGTAACTTTTGCTATTTGTTGGATTTTCATCTTTAAGTGGAATCATTTTCTAATTTTTTTTTTAAAATATTTCTCTTTCCTATAACTATTAAATCTATTTTTTTATTTTTTAAAACTCTTTTAAGTACTTCTGATTTTACATCTAATCCACCGGTATAAGTTCCAAATGAAGGAAGAATACAAAAATTTTCTCCTAGGATAAAACACTTATAGTTATATGATGACCCATTATATTTTAACAAACACTTAGGGTGATAATGGCCAGAAAATTCAAAGGTATAATCTTTCTTTAAAGTTGTTTTTATATGTCTAAATTCATACCTATCAATTTTATAGAAAGAATATGATTTCCCAGAGAGTAAATTTTGACCTTTTAAATACTTATCATGGTTTCCTGTTATCCAAAGAAAGTTATATTTTTCTGTTAATAGATTTATCTTAAATAGAGAATCTTTATGAATTTTTTTTATTGAATCTTTTTCATGAAAATTATCTCCTAATGTAATTACTTTTTTCGGTGAAAAGAATTTTATAATATTTTCAAGTTTAGACAAGGTATCATCGATGTCAAAAGGAGGTATATTAAAGCCATCTTTAGCGAAACTTATACCTTTTCCAAAATGAAGATCCGATACAATTAATATTTCAAGTTCATCTAAATATAACCCACCTAGTTCGTGAAAAAAAACTTTTTTTTTGTCCAAAATAAGTTCTAGCGTGTTCATTTTTACTATATGGGACTTTGAATTTTTAGTTTTGGTTTTTCATTTATGAGAGTCCATGCAAACTCAGAACAAGATTTTAGTGAAACACACTTATATTTAAGTTCAAAAAAACTTTTAATTTCTCCAATTTGTGAAAATTTTTTTTTAACTTCCTCTTCTGTAATTTTTAGTAATATATGCGATGGTTGATATTTTATTAGAGTATCAAATATATTGTCGCTACTAATATAGTTTTTTTCTTTTTTAATTGAACTTTTTGGGAGTAAGCCGCTTATATAACTGATTTCTTTAAAGGTTTTTTTTGCTAAATGTGTTTTCATAAGATTAAGATTATCAAATTTAGTATTAAAAAAAATTGAAATAATTTCCTCTAAATCTCTTATCTTTGAATTAATGAATATACCCAAAGAGTAATCGTTGAGAATATAATTTAATGGTAAGTAACCATTATCACTTAAAGTTCTAGTTAATAGATTTGTAATGGTTTGATTGGCTTGTCTACCTCTAAAAGTATATATTACTAAATAACTACCTAATTTATAGGGAAAGGATTCTATTAAAACTAAGTTTTGTTTTGGTAAAGTTGACTTGTCCTCTTGATTTTTTAGAAAAATTTGTAACTTACTAGGATAATTTTCAAATTGATTATGCTCGAAAATTTTTAAAATTTCATTTGTAAGACTTTTAGTTAAAGATAAGTTACCACCCCAATAAACCGGAACATTCAATGTTTTTTTTTTAATTTTTTTAACTCGTATTTCATCAGCAGAAATATTTATGCACTCAACAGAAATGCCAGAAAAACTGAAACAATCACCTTTTTTAATAAAATTTAAAAAGTTTTGGTCTACATCACCAAGTATTTTTTTACCCAGTGTAACCCTAATATTTGAGGTATCAACAATTGTTCCAATATTCATTATAATATTTCTTTTATTATTTTCATCATTAACTCTATAGATATTGCGATTATCTTTTTTTAATTTTGTCCATTTTTTGTAATTATTTAGAATATAGCCACCGTCAAATACAAATGACACAATTTCTAAAAAAAAACTATATTTTAAATTTTTGTAAGGATAAGTTTTAATAATTTCTTTAAATAAACTTTTGGATTCAAAACCATACATGCATGAAAGAATTAGCAAATGTTGACATAAAACGTCATTTGATCCTATTTTCTCGTCAATCAAATCATATTTTTTCTTTTTAATAAGATTTATGCATGCTTGACATTCAAAATATTCAAGTTTATTTGTTGGTACTATGAAAGCTTTAGGTACACTGTAGTACTTATGATTTGACCTNCCAANTCTTTGGACCANTCTNTTNANACCTTTTGGTGTTCCAATATTTATTATTTGACTAATAGTATCCCAATCTATNCCCATTTCAAGNGAGGAGGTGCTNATGATAGCATNGATTTGATTNTTTNTCATATTTTCTTCAGTTTCTAATCTTATTTTTTTAGACAACGATCCATGATGAATAGCAAATTTCAAATCTTTATATTTTTTAGTAATACTTATAAATAGTAACTCTGCTTGTGCTCTTGTATTTACAAAAATAATTGTCCTATTTCTCTTTAAGATTTGATAAATTTCCTCTAAAACGTGATCACANGAATGGCCAGAATTTGGNAATTTTTTTGAATATAAAAGATTAATTTCTAATTTTTTTTCAAAATTATTTTTAATNATTTTNGTTTTACCATTTATTGATATCCAATTTTCAAGATAGGAGTTATTTTTTACATGAGTAGAAGAAGATATTAATTTTATTTTATTATTTAAGTTTAATATTTTACTCAAAAGTAGAATTAATTGATCACCTCTTTTTGTATTTATTATTTCAGATAACTCATCGATAATAAGATAATCAATATTTAGGAAAATTTCTTTGGATTCTTTCTTTGTGAAAAGAACAGCTAAAGACTCTGGGGTTGTAAGAATTATATCAGGTTGTTTAAATAGTTGATCTTTTTTTACTTTATAAGACACATCACCAGTTCTTTTTTGTAAATTTATATTTATATCTAGATTTTTAATTAAGCTATTTAAATTCTTATAAATATCGTTAACCAATGCCTTTAAAGGAGCAACGTAAATTAATTTTTTATTTATTTTACTAAGTTTATGAACAAAAAACGGTAAAAAAGTTGATATACTTTTTCCGGTGCCTGTTTCAGAAAGTATAAGAAACTGCTTAAATTCTTGATTATTTATATTGTTTAAAAAATCTTTCTGATAGTCATAAAGTTTCCAATTTTGAATGGAAATTAATTTATTGAGGTTTTCTTGAAATTTATCTTCTGTCATTACAAAATTTTAAATAGTTAATATATATTTAGTTATGAAATTAACAAATGCTAATTGGTTGATTAAGAAAAAAGAAGGACTTTATTGTATACCTGGAGATTTTTATATTGACCCTTTGTATCCAGTTAAAAAAGCTTTGATTACTCATGCTCATACAGATCATGCTAGGCCAAACAATCATTTTATATTGGGTACTAAGGAAACAATTGAAATAATGAAAATAAGATATGCAAAAAGCTATTGTACTAACTATCAGGTAATTAATTATAATAGTCCATTAACAATTAATAATATTGATATAACTTTCATACCAGCAGGTCATATTCTTGGTAGCTCACAAATTTTAATTAAATATAATGGATGTAAAGTCTTAATTTCCGGTGATTATAAACGAGTTGAAGACAAAACATGTAAGGGTTATGAAAATAAAAAATGTGATATATTCATTACAGAAGCTACATTTGGTTTGCCTATTTTTTCACATCCATTTGATAAAGATGAAATAAAGAAATTATTAGAGTCAATTATTAAAAATAATCAAAAGCCTCATTTAATTGGCGTTTACGCACTTGGAAAGTGTCAAAGAATCTTGTCACTTTTAAGAGATGCTGGATATGACGAAACTATTTATCTTCATGGTGCACTAATGAAAATTACAGATTATTATGTTTCAGAGGGTGTAAGAATAGGAAAAGTAAAAAATACAAGTGACTTAAATATGTCAGAATTAAAGAATCAAATAATCCTATGTCCTCCTTCTGCACTTCATGATAAATGGTCAAGAAAATTCAAAAATCCCATTAAAGGTATTGTTTCAGGTTGGATGAATATAAGACAAAGAATTAAACAGAAAAACATACAGCTACCTTTAATTATTTCTGATCATGCAGATTGGAATGATATTTTACTAACTACCAAAGAAAATAATCCAGAGAAAGTTCTTGTCACGCATGGAAGAGAAGAGGCTTTAGTTTTTCAATTGAATAAACTAGGTTATGACGCTAAAGCTCTAAACTTATTAGGATATGAAGATGAGTATGAATAATTTTTCAACATTACTCGACAAACTATTACTTAATTCTTCAAAGAAAATAAAAATTAAATTACTATATGAATATTTTGAGCAAGCTAATTCCAATGATAGAGGTTGGACATTGTCAATAATAACTAATTCAATAAAAAAAAAGAATATACATTTAAATGATTTAAAAAATTTAATTAAAAATAAAATATCACCAGAACTGTTTGATTTGTCTTATGATTATGTTGGAGATATTGCTGAGACAATATCATTGTTGTGGCCAAAAAATAAGTGTTCTAATTTCAACTTAAGCTTGTCTGATTTTATGAATAATGTTTTTTTTATTGATAATAAAAAAACAATACTGGAAAAACTTGAAAATATTTTTAATTCATCGTCTTCATCTCAGATTTATACAATAATTAAGATTATTACTGGTGGATTAAGGGTAGGTGTTTCCAATGGATTGATTCGTGAATCCTTAGTAGCCTTTGGTAAGAGAAGCTCTTCTGAAATAGAAGAAGTTTGGCATGGATTCTCCTATCCTTTTTTTGATTTTTTTGAATGGTTGCTTGGAAAAAGTTTACCTAAAGGTTTAAAAAAAGAAGACTTATTCCATTCATTTATGCTAGCTAAATCAATAGATAATAAGATTTTTTTAGAGGATCCACGTAATTTTTTGGCTGAGTATAAATGGGATGGAATTAGAGCTCAAATAATCGTTTCTTCAACATTTAAATTATTTTCTAGAAATAGTGAAGATATTACTGACTCATTTCCTGACTTAAAATTTAATTTAAATGATAATTATATTATCGATGGAGAATTAGTTATAAAAAAAGAAAATGAAATACTTCCATTTAATATTTTACAAAAAAGAACTAGAAGAAAAAAAATTACTAATAAGATATTAAACGAACTTCCAGCTCATTTTATTGCTTACGATATTCTTTATTTCAAAGGAAAAAAATGTACACATATGAATCTTAATAAAAGAAAAGATTTACTTAGCAAATTTATATCTAAAATTAACAAAGACAATATCACCTTTTCTCCATCAATTAATTTTTCAAAATGGAAAGAACTTGAATTTTTGATGGCTTCCCCACTCAATAATCACATTGAGGGTTTAATGATAAAAAGAATAGTTACAAAGTATGAAAAAGGTAGAGTTGCTAATAGTTGGTTCAAATGGAAAAAAGAACCATATACAATTGATTTTGTTCTTATGTATGCGCAGAGGGGACATGGAAAAAGATCTTCTTTCTACTCTGACTTTACATTTGGATGTTGGGTTGATAATACTTTTGATAAATTAGTCCCTATCGGTAAAGCTTACTCTGGTTTTAGTAATGAAGAATTAAATCAACTTGATAAATGGGTCAGAAATAATACGCTCGAGCGTTTTGGACCAGTTAGATCTTTAAAATCAAAATTAGTTGTTGAGATATCATTTGATAATATTAATCACTCAGATAGACATAAATCTGGAGTAGCACTTAGATTTCCTCGTTTTAGTAGAATACGTTGGGATAAGCCTGCTAATGAGGTTTGTATACTCAAAGATATAAAGAGTCTTATAAATTAACTTGAAAGTTCTACTTTTGTTCTTATAATTAAATGATGTTTAATAATAAAAGTATTTTAACTGTTGCAGCTGGTTTTCCTTCTCCTGCAGAAAACTATATCGAGGAGAAACTAAATTTAGATAAACATTT
>NHBS01000027.1 GCA_002167825.1 Pelagibacteraceae bacterium TMED13 | reverse complement strand
TCACCCTTTTTGGTGTATGACCCAATTCAAGTACTAGTAGTTCTGCTGTATCAGCATCTACAGTCTGATTTATAGTTGCCATTACTCCAAGTTTCATCAGATTCTTAATCAAATTTGAAGACTTTTCAGCTAATCTTGAGGCTAGCTCACCAACAGTTATAACATCTGGAATTATGATTTCTTTTTTCTTTTTTTCCTTTGTTTCGAGGTTTTCTTTAGACTCTGGTTGATCAAATTTTCTCTGTTTAGCTTTTTCTCTGGCTCTTTTAATTGCAGCTAAAGATCTAACCTTTTCATTATCGTCATCCAAAGCCTGGGATATTGTAAGTTTTCCTTGTCTTCTATTTTCAAAACTTTTAGGACTTTTAGGAAATTTGGGGGGTCTATTTTTTTCTGGAGACTCTTGTTGTATATCGTTTTGATTTTTCTTTGGATCAAGTGTTGGTTTGCTGGTAGGTTTTTTTGGAGAGCGTTTGACGTTTAAATCTCTTATGCCTTCTTTTGGTGCTTTAGGTAAATCAGGATTAATTTTATTAGTATCATTTAACTCATCCTTTATGACTTCTCTTTCTTCACTTTGATCCTCATTAGGTTTTTTATTGATTGTAGAAAAAGTTCTTTTTTTCTTTACCTCAACTGAAACAGACTTACTTCTACCATGCGAGAAATTTTGCTTTATTTGTCCCGCATTAAACGTTTTTTTTAGCTGAAGCTTACCAGTTAAGGTGGTTTTTTTGTCTTTGTTTTCTTCCATTTTGTTTTTTAAAACCAGTGTTTTCTTGCATCCATAATAATTTCGTCTGCCTTTACTTTATCTATTTCAACCAAAATTTCTATTAGTTCATCATTCGAAAGGTCAGCTAGTTGATCTCGAGTCTTTATATTTTTTTCATTTAAGACAACTAATTGATCAACTGAAATAAGTTTGCTTTCTAATAAATAATCCTCTACACCAGCTTTTTTTAATATTTCAAGATTTTCCTGTTTTTGTTTTTCAAGATATGTCTTGGCTCTTGAAATTAATTCGTTAGAGAGATTATCATCAAAACCTTCAATTGATGTTAACTCTTCCATTGATACCATGGCAATCTCATTTAAAGATGAAAACCCCTCTGTAACTAATAAATGAGCAATAACTTCATCAACATCCAAGTCTAACATAAACTTTTGTGATAAATTTTTAAATTCCTCATTTCTTCTATCAGACTCTTGAGAAGTGGTTAATATATCTATACTCCAACCAGACAATGAACTTGCAAGCCTAACATTTTGGCCTTTCCTTCCTATCGCTAAACTGAGTTGTTCATCAGGAACAATAACATCAATTTTTTTTATATCTTCTTCTATTATTACTTTATCAACCTCGGCTGGACCTAGAGCATTAACAACATATGTGGCAATATCCTCGGACCATAAAACAATGTCTATCTTTTCGCCTTGTAATTCGTTTACAACAGCCTGTACTCTACTGCCCCTCATTCCAACACAGGCCCCAACCGGATCAATACTTTTTTCTTTGGTAAATACCGCAATCTTTGCTCTACTACCAGGGTCTCGCGCTACCGATTTAACTTCAATAATACCGTCATAAATTTCAGGTACCTCCTGAAAGAATAATTTAACAAGAAAATTATTGTGTGCTCTAGATAAGAATATTTGATGTCCTTTTAGGTCATGCTTTACATCTGCAATATAAGCCCTAATTCTATCAGATCTTCTAAAAACTTCTTTATTTAAAAGTTCATCTCTTCTTAGAATAGCCTCCCCTTTGCCAAGATCTACAATTAAGTTTCCATACTCTACTCTTTTAACCACACCATTAACAATCTCGCCAATTTTATCTTTGAACTCATTATATTGCATTATCTTCTCAGCTTCTTTAACTCTTTGATAGATGACTTGTTTAGCTGTCTGGACGGCTATCCTTCCAAAATCAAGTGGTGGAAGTTCTTCGACTAGGTGTTCTCCAACTTTTAAATGCTTGTTATTTTTATCCAATGTTTTAATATTTATTTTGTTTGCCCTTTCCTCTTCAGGAAACTCATCAATGTCTTCAACGACCTCTAAATATCGAAACAAACCAATCTTTCCGTTATTTCTGTCAATTTTTGCCCTTATATCTTGCTCAAAACCATACTTCGTTCTTCCAGCTTTAGCTATGGCAAACTCCATAGCATCTATAACCTCTTCCGGAGATATGCTTTTTTCTTTAGCAATATTTTTAGATATCTCAACTATATCTATTGAACTGCTATCTTTTACATCAAAATTTTGCAATTTTTCACCCTAATTTTTAAATTTATGAATATACATACCAATACTTTACTAAAACTTAAATAATTTAATAATATTTATCAGAACCTATTTTTTATTAAAAACAAAAAAAATAGATTCATTATTATTTTTTAAAGCTTTTTTATAATATTTTGTTTCAACAACATCAACTATACCTAAAAATCTGTTATTTATCTTTTCTACTAGTTTTTCAAAATGTTTATCTTTTTTAAAACTCTCTCTTATTATATCTTGATAGATCATATTATCAGTAGCGATNACAACTGATGTATTATTGTCACAAATCANTTTTATTTTTTTTATAAATGACTGATTAATTAATTTTCTTTTGAAATGTCTTCTCTTATGCCANGGGTCNGGGAATAAAATAAATATCTTCTTAAATNNAAAATTCCTAATTTTTTGATGTAACGACGAAAAATCCAAATCTGAAATATAAATATTTTNAATATTCATTTCCTCTATTTTTCNTAAAAGTTTTATNGATCCAGTCAAAAATGGATCACANGCTANAAAAATTTCATTTTTAAATNTTAAAGATTGGTAAATAACATTTTCACCAGTTCCAAATCCAATCTCTAAATTTTTCTTTTTTTTTAAAAAAAAGCTGCTTTTCAAGAATTCTTCGAAATCTTTCTCTGTTAAGAAAAAAGGAGACTTAAATAAACTTCGCAGGTCTGACTCTTTAGTTCCCTTAACTAGCCTTCTTCCATAAAAAGATAGCATTTATCTATAATCGCCACCTAATTTTTTAGACATATTAAGATCTTCCCATGAAAAATATCCCTTTTCTTCATCAAAGTTTCTCCCAAAGTGACCATAAGCTGAAGTTGATTGATATATTGGTTGATCTAAATGTAGAAACTTTTTTATTCCTAATGGCGACAAATCAAAGTTTTCTTTGATAATTTTAATTAATTTTTGGTTATCAACTTTGGACTCTAGATCTGTATCGACATAAATTGATGTAGGCTCTGAAACTCCAATTGCATATGATAATTGTATTAAACATTTTTTTGAAATTTTGGCAGCTACAACATTCTTTGCGATAAATCTTGCCATATATGCCGCAGATCTATCAACCTTTGTATAGTCTTTACCAGAGAATGCACCTCCACCGTGAGGTGCTGAGCCACCATAGGTATCAACTATTATCTTTCTTCCAGTCAATCCAGTATCACCATCTGGACCGCCAATTACAAATCTTCCAGTAGGATTTATCAATATATGATCTTGGTGAGGTAAAATATTTGAAGGAATTGCCTTTTCAATTATCTCAATAACTTTTTCTCTTATCTCACTATTAGAAGCAGTTTCACAGTGCTGGGTTGAAACGACAAGTGATTCTACTTTTTTAGGAACTCCATTCTCGTAGGACATGCTTACTTGACTCTTAGAATCAGGAAGAAAAAATGAGTCGTTATTTTTTCTGTAACTTGATAACTCCTCGAGTATCTTATGCGCGTAAAAAATAGGCGCAGGCATTAAAGATGAGGTTTCAGAACATGCATAACCAAACATTATGCCTTGATCACCCGCACCTAAAACTTCTTCATCACTAACTCTATCAACACCCATTGAAATATCTGCAGACTGCTCATGAAGATAATTGAATATTTTCATACTTTGCCAATCAAATCCAGTTTGCTCGTATCCGATATCTTTTACTTTCTCTCTTATTATATTTTCTATACTTTCTTTATTAATTTTATCAGAACTACTTTTCACTTCACCAGATATAATCACAGTGTTTGTGGTAGCGAGAGTTTCACATGCAACCCTTGAGTTTTTATCATACTTAAGATAAAGGTCTAATATTACATCCGATATCTGGTCGCACACTTTGTCGGGGTGACCCTCTGATACAGATTCACTAGTAAAAATAAAATTTTTTTGATTAAAAGACATAAATTGAAATAGTTTATTTTATATTTTATAAAAAGAAGGGTTTCAATCTTTTTTTCTATATTTAAAAATTAAATCTACAATAATTCCAAAAAGAATTAAAATTAATATTAAAAAAGTTACTGAAGCATTACCTACTTTCATGAAAAATGTTTTATTGTCACCCAGCCTTATATTTGACTCGAGGTATCCGGTTGAGTTTAATCTTTGAGATCTCAATATCTTTCCATGTTTATTTACTATAACAGAAATACCTGAATTTGCAGACCTTATAAGAGGTATACCTTTCTCAATAGACCTAAAAACTGTCGCTGCAAGATGCTGTGATGGTCCTGTTGTCTTACCAAACCATGCGTCATTAGTTATATTTATAAAAAGATTCGTTTTATTATAACTAAATGTTTGAAAAATAGACTCAAAGCAAATTGAAGGTTCAATAAAAATAGACTTACTATTGAAATCTATTTGGATATTATTTTCTTTTAATCCTGAAGCAAAATCAGTTGAGCCTGGAGTTACCTTCAAAAAGTCTAGAATATTTTTAAACGGAATGAACTCTCCGAATGGGACAAGTTTAATCTTATCATAATATTGAACCCTATCATTACTTAAAATAAAAAATGAATTATATACTTCATAACCTGAGTTATTAAACTCTCTCCTCAAGCTACCTGTAATTAAAATAATATTTGGGGGTAAAACTTTCTTGAGATAATCTAAGAGTTCTTTCTCCTCGTTTAAAAATACGGTTAAGGCAACTTCCGGCCAGATCACAATTACGTTTTTATTAGGTATTCTATCTTTGGTAAGGCTAAGTAGCTTTTCAAAATGTTTTTGATACAGAGCTCTATCCCACTTTTCCTTTTGAGGAATATTAGGTTGTATAATTCGAACAAGGTGCCTTTCCTGATTTTTCTGGTAATCATAATTTGATGCAGGAAGGAAATATAATAAAATAGGAAAAATTAAAACTATAAAAAAAAAACATCCTTTTTTATTGTAAAAATTAAATATCAATACCAACCAATATATTGTCAGATAACTGAGACCAAAAACCCCCACATATGAAGCTATGGAAATAAACTGATGTTGAAAAGACCAAATATGAGCCGTTAAACTTATTGGCAAGCCCCCAAATAAAAAAGATCTTACCCACTCTGAGAAAAATAATATTAAAGAAATTAGGGAGATTTTAAAAAATTTTAAATCTGGATTAACTCTTTTAGTTAAATAAATCAGTGTTGCAGAGACACCATAAAATATACTCATTAACAGTGGGAAAATTATTATTATAAAAGGTGCAATAATAAAATGTTTTTCGTAAACCAAAAATGGAAATATTATCCAATGTAAACAACCAAAAAAATAACCAGTACCAAATATTAGGCCATCAAATATTGCGTTTTTTATTGTTCTAGTTTTCTCTAGCCTCTCAAAAAAATAAAAGTACCCTAAAATCAATAAAGGAATAAGATAAATTGAGTATATTGAAAGACCTGCAAAAATACCTGAAAGAAAAAGAATAAAAAGTTCATTTTTTTGTTTAAACTTATTTAACATTAACAAGTAGTCTTTTTATTTTTCTAGTGTCTGCGTCCAAAATAGTAAATTCTAGTCCTGACTTATGTCCTATCACCTGGCCTCTACTCGGTATTTTTCCTATTAGATTAAATACCAACCCACCAACAGTATCTATATCCTCCTTATCAACACTTTCAAAAAAAACACCCAACTTTTTTTCAAATTCATCAACAGTAACTCTTGCTGAGACCTCGTATGTTTTCTTAGAAATTTTTTTGATAATATCTATTTCTTCAAAATCATGTTCATCTTTAATTTCACCAACAATTTCCTCTACTAAATCCTCTATCGTTACCAAACCATTAGTTCCTCCAAATTCATCCACAACAATNGACATGTGAATTTGTTCAGATCTCATCTTTAAAAGTAAATCTAAAATTCTCATCGAGGGAGAGGAAAATAAAATTTTTCTTACAATACTCTTTGATATTTTAATATCTCTTTTCACTTTTGTGGTCTTATTAATCTTTTCAAATAAATCTCTTATNTGGACCATCCCAATTACCTTATCTAAATTCTCATCGTACACTGGNATTCTCGANTGTTTTGTTTTATTTATAAAAGTAATTANTTGNTTTATTTTAATACNTGAAGATACCGCATCTATGTCTGCTCTAGGTATCATNACATCTTCTATACATTTATCATTTAGCTGAATAATATTCTTAAATATTTTTTTTGTACCATCGTCAATACTTTCTACTGAATTTCCATTATCTTCGATGATATCCTCTAAAACATCTTTAATGTTTTCCTTGTTTGAACTAAAAAATATAGATTTGATACTTGATATGAGAGACATTTTAATAGGGTGAAGGTATTGAAAGTTTTTTTAATATAGAAATTTCTTTTTCTTGCATAACTTTTGCTTCAGAATCTTTTTTATGATTGTAGCCAAATAAGTGAAGTAATCCGTGAATACACATATGTATAANGTGATCAGAAAATTTTTTTCCAAGATTCTTTGCCTCTGAACTAATTTTTTCTAAAGATATTACAATATCACCTAATAATNTAACATGTTTTGACCCATTTAAACAAAGCTTTTCATCTTGAATAAAAGATAACACATTAGTCGGTTTATTTATCTTCCTAAATTTATTAT
Organism: Pelagibacteraceae bacterium TMED13; assembly: GCA_002167825.1. Taxonomy (GTDB): domain Bacteria; phylum Pseudomonadota; class Alphaproteobacteria; order Methylaequorales; family Methylaequoraceae; genus TMED13. Next base: position 6,148 of record NHBS01000027.1, on the reverse strand, counting down.
TTAATTTTTTAATATCATAATTGTTTGTCAAAAATATCGACAGATAATAATCTTCTTGATTCTTTTTTAAAGTCTCAAAACATTTCTTAACGGAACTAAAAATATAATTTTTTATTTCTATTTCTTCGTAATTAAGCTTTTGGTGAAAATCAATTTCAATCATTTTTTTCTTTAGAAAGGTATTNTTTTCCAACGCCTTCACTTTTTTCAAATTCATCATATTTTGAAACTATCTTTGATACTAACGGATTTCTAACCACATCTTTATCATCAAACTTGATAAAGCCAATATCTTTTAAATTATTTAAGATTTTGATAGATTCTCTAAGACCAGATTTTGTCCCAGAAGGTAAATCTACTTGAGATAAATCACCGTTGATTATCATCTTAGAGTTTTCTCCCAACCTTGTTAGGAACATTTTCATTTGTATCGATGTAGTATTTTGAGATTCATCTAATATTATAAATGCATTAGACAGAGTTCTTCCTCTCATAAAAGCTAGGGGTGCAATTTCAATGAATCCAGAGTCAATCTTTTTCAGGACCTCAGAGAATGGAAGCATATCGTTTAAGGCATCATAGATTGGTCTCAAATATGGATCTATTTTTTCTTTAAGGTCTCCTGGTAAAAAGCCTAANCTTTCTCCNGCTTCTACAGCGGGACGTGTTAGTATTATCTTNTCTATTTGCCCAGTTTTTAGCATCCAAACTGCAAAAGCAACTGCTAAATAGGTCTTTCCAGTNCCTGCNGGNCCGCAACAAAATACCATTTGCTTATTTTTCACACAGTTAAAATAGTCCGCTTGTTTTCGGGTTCTTGGTTTTATTAGTTTTCTTCCAGCCTGAAAGCATAAAGATTCTATTTTTTCAACATCGTTATCCACTTTAGATGCTTTTGAACCTTTTGCAATTTTGATAAGACTAAGAATTTCCCCTTCATCAATTTCATTATNTTTTGTTGCTAGGTTGTATAAATTATTTAAAAGCTTTTTTGCTAAATTTACGTTTTCTTCCGGACCTTCTANTTTGATAATGTTTCCTCTTGTTATAANCTTAACTTTTAAACTACTTTCAATTTTATTTAGGAATTTATCATTCTCCCCATAAATTATTNGTAAAATTAGATTATCTTCAAATGAAAAAGTTTCTGAAAAATTTAATAATTCTTTTTTAAAATTTTTTTTCAATCTTGAGCCTAATTGACAATCTTTCCATGAAATGAAAATGAAGTCAAACTTTCAAGNTTCACTTCTAGCTTTTTTCCAATTATATTTCTATTACATAATACATGGACTGGTTGAAGATATTTAGTCCTTCCAACAAACTGATTATCCTTTTTCCCTTTATCTGTAAAAAGTACTTCTTCATTTTTATCGATAAATTTAAGATTAAATTCGCTCTGCTGTTTGTTAAGTATTTCTTGTATTTTTTTTAGTCGTAAATCTGAAACATTATCATTAACAACATTCGGATGCTTCAATGAAGATTGGGTTCCAGGTCTAGGCGAATATTTGAAAGAATAGGAGCTGGCGAAACCAACATGCTCTATCAAATCAATTGTTTGATTGAAGTCATGATCCGTTTCTCCAGGGTAACCAACAATAAAGTCTGAAGAAAAAGCCATGTTGTTGATTTTGGATTTAATATTTCTCACCAGATTCATATAATCATTTCTAGAATGATTTCTATTCATTCTTTTAAGGATTTTATCTGACCCAGATTGAATTGGCAAATGAAGAAATGGCATTAATTTTTTGTTTGTATAATGCTCATTAATCAAATCATTTTCTATATCATTTGGATGAGAGGTTAAGTATCTAATTCTTTCAAGACCCGTAATATTGGAAATTAAGTTACAAAGCTTTGATAACTTTACTGAAACTCTAATACCATCTTCAAAAACATTAGAATTATATGANCTCACATTCTGGCCGAGTAAAATNACTTCTTTTGCACCCATTTCTACGAGTTTTTTAACTTCCAGGAATATTCCTTCAACGGGTCTTGAGAACTCTGCTCCACGTGTATANGGAACTACGCAAAAAGAACAAAATTTATCACACCCTTCTTGGATTGTNACNAANCTNCTAATCTCATGNGAGTTTCTAATAGGAAGAGATTCAAATTTGTCTGCACATAAAAAATCTGAATAGACATATTTTTCATTTTTTCCCTCAAGTGCATCTGTTATGTTCTGATAATTCTGAGGTCCAAATATTAAGTCTACAGATTTATTCCTTTTCTTAATTTCATCACCTTCAGCCTGTGCAACACAGCCCGTAACAATGATCTTCATAGAGCTACCAGATTTTATTTTGTTCTCTTTATATTTAGAAATTCTTCCAAGGTCAGAATAAAGTTTTTCTGCTGCTTTCTCTCTAATATGGCAAGTGTTAAATATCGCAATGTCACTTTCCTCCGGATTTGATGACTGTCTGTAGCCACCACTGGTCATTAGTTCTACAATTTTCTCAGAATCATATACATTCATCTGACATCCATAGGTTTTGATAAAAAAGGATTGTTTCATGATTGATAAAACTATCTATTTTTTTTTTATTTTACAAGATTTTAAATTCATTAAGCCTTACTATTTTATTCACTTTTTTTGTGTTGTTATTTCTTAAGATTTGGCCTGATATCAATTTAAAGGCGTGGTCACTTGCTGTCTTTCTGTCTTTAAATTCACGAAATTTTATAGGCTTATGAAAATTTAGATCAACCTCACATCTCCCTAAACCTAGAAACTTCCAAGCATGAGAGAGGAGATCCATAGCCCCAAACCAAGCTAAAAAGGGTCTATATTTTAGGTCTATAGGAATTCCATCTAATTTATTATAGCTCAAGGTAATGGGCTGAAAGGAGTAATCCTTCATATTTTCCTTTTCAATTACTCCTAAAAGAGAACTTTTAAAGGGTAATACACTCAAGCCATCACTTGAAGTTCCTTCAGGGAATAATATCACGCTGTAGTTATCTTTTAAGTTTGTTTCAATTAGAGTCATCTGGTGTTTAATTGCAGCCTTATTTACTCTACTAACAAATATTGTCTTTCCAACTGATGTAAATTTATTAACTAAAGGCCACGCATCAATCTCTGCCTTTGCTACGAAGATTGCATTCACCTCAGAACCAAGTACAAGAATATCTAAATATGAAATGTGGTTGCACACAAATAAAGTTTTTTTTTTAGATATATTTCCTGAAATATTAATTTTTATACCAAAGATATTTACTAGACCTTTAAAAAAAAGTCTGTATGAGTTAAAAAAATAAGCCTTAGCAAAGTAGTTAACAAATAGTTGTAATAAATAACCAAATAATAACCATAAACTCAATGGAATAATTCTAAAAAATGAAAGTATTGGCGAGTATAACGTCAAGTTGTTAACCCTTTAGATAAATTTGAATATTTTTTTAATAGTTTTTTTGTATCTAATATTATTAGTACATCTGTTGTATCAAAGTTATTATCAATTACTGCACCAGAACCGACGTAGGCTCCAACTCTCAGATAGGCTTTAATTAAAGGCGGCAAGCTCCTAAATTCCTTTTCATTATTTATTTTCTTTTTACTTATTACCTTGAATTCTGCCTTAAGGTTATCTAGTGGATTTGTTTGCAGATCTTCAGAGGGACTATGGTAATGGTTTAAATACGAAAGTTGGTTTAAAAATCTGTTGTGATCTGAGGATGGGAAACTAGCACAACCAAATATATACTCAACTTTTGACTTTACAATATATGTTGCGAGACCTTTCCAAAGTAGCTTTATTATCCTTCCATCTCTATATTCTTTTCTAACGCAAGATCTTCCTGCCTCAAGTAAAGATGATCTTTTGTTTAATATATTTGTAATATTAAACTCAGATTGACTATAGAACCTAACCCCAGCACTCTCACTCTTTCTATACAATAATCTGTATGTACCAACTACATAATCTTTAGATTTTGATGTGTCAATCACAACTAAGTGGTCACATTCTTCGTCAAATTCATCTGAATCTATTTTATTAGGATTTTTTTCGTCAAAAAAAATTTCAAACCTTAATTTCTTCACATTATTCATCAATGAGTCACTATTTCTAATAGTTTTCACTTGATAAGATCCAAACCTAAATTCAACATTAAATTTTGGTTTTCCTTCTAAAGATTTTGACGAGGGATACATATCATAAGAATTTAACGCATTTTTCACGTATATAACGTTTTTTGCAACATACTTAACCTTTGAAATTATATTTCTAATTTTTTCAAATTTATTGTTATCTTTTTGTAATAACTTATTTTTTTCTTTCAATTGGAACAGCATATAATTCTAACCTATGATCAACCAATTTATATCCAAGCTCCTCAGCAACCTTTTTTTGGAGTTTTTCAATATCATCATTCTGAAATTCAATAACTTTATCATTTTTAACATCAATTAAATGATCATGGTGCTCCTCGGGAACTTGCTCATATCTAAATCTTCCATCCTTTTTAAAGTCATGTTTCTCAATAATATTGTTTTCTTCAAATAGCTTTATTGTTCTGTAAACAGTTGCGATACCAATTTTACTATCAATCTTGGCTACTCTTTGGTAAACAAGTTCAACATCCGGGTGATCATTTGACGCGGAGAGCACCTTAACAATAGTTCTTCTTTGATCAGTCATCTTAAGACCTAATTTATTTATTTTATCAAGCAGTGATGTCATAATCTCTTCGATTTATTATTAAAATTTAATTTCAATTTAATTAAATCTATTTAAAGTTAATTTTATTATATAACATAATTTAAAAAAATGAAAAAAAAAGTACTAGATGTTACGGATCAAACTTGCCCGCTTACTTTTCTAAAGACAAAAGAATTTCTTAAATCTAATGTGGATTGTGAGAAAACTATATTGATAAAAGGTGCAAATGATTTTAAGAAGCTTATTAATTCTTTAAGCAAAAATTTTTATATTGAAACTAAAAAGAGAAAGGATTTTGTTTATGAAATAATAGTAAAAAAATCTAAATTTTAATCTCCATTAAAATAGCATCATAATAGTTTTCTCCTAATTGATAATAATTCTTTCTTCTACCTGTCTTAATAAAACTTTGCCCAATATAAAAGTTTAATGCTTTTGTATTTTTTTCATTAACCTCTAAGACTATTTTAATAAGACTCCTTTTTTTACAATGATTTATTGCACTATCGATAATTGAAGTTGCAATGCCGAGTTTTCTATAATTTGGTGAAACAAAAAGGGTGTATAGATCAAGAAAATTACCTTTTTCAAAGAACATTCCAAACGCTTCTATCTTTTTTTGTTTAAGAAAAATAGTTGAAAAAAACTCGCTCTTTTTAATTAGATTGTTTATTTCTAATCTACTCCAAATATTATTACCAAATTCATCAGCATTATTAATTTGTAGGTTATAAACCTCATCTACATGCTTTTTTTCTAAATTTATAAACATCACTTATAATAAGTATGATGATATATAATTTCTAGATTTTCAACTCCGTAACCATTAAAAAAAGAATTGGCAAGATGTGATGCATTGGGAGACAGATATGTAATATTTACATTGATTTTATTGAATTTATTTAAAGAATATTTGTGATCAGAGACTATTACAGTATTTGGTTTTTTGGAAACCTTTTCTAAAAGCATTTTTTTTAGAGTTCTACTTTCAACGTGATAAAATTTTTCCTCATAATCTATGAATTTTTCATTTCTTTTACAAAAAAGCTTAATAAAAAATTTATTATTAAAATCCTGAAAAAATACTATTGATTCATCATACTTTTTTGTTATGTTTCCTAGGTATACCTCAAAATTATCCAATGTAACTAATTTTGAGTTTTTTGCTAAAGACAATCCTTGGGCCAGAGCTTTAATTGATCTGTTGGCTGTATAACTTCCTGGGCCCCTGCAAAATAAAATCCTATCAAGGGATTTTATGTTATTAGAAGTAAGAATTTTCTGAATTATTAAAGGTAAATAATCAATTTTATTTTGAGTAATTTTTTTATTCAAAATATCTAATAAAATTTTACCATCGTATATGGCAACAGACATTGTTTGAGTTGAACAATAAATTGATAGTGATATCATTACTTAATTATAAAATGAAAAGTGATCTTGTTAATTTAAATAATAAAAATAGTGAA
>NHBS01000026.1 GCA_002167825.1 Pelagibacteraceae bacterium TMED13 | reverse complement strand
TGGCGGAGAGACAGGGATTCGAACCCTGGAAGGACTTGCATCCTTGCCGGTTTTCAAGACCGGTGCATTCGACCACTCTGCCATCTCTCCGTCAGGATGAGTATACATTNCCNANANAAGTTNTAATTAAGTCATCTATTTTATTTAGGATAACNAAAAAAATACTTAACATCAGAAAAAGACAACATGATACTCATTTAAAAAAAGAAAATATAATAAAAAACTTACAATTTCAACATATGATTTTGAGCTATTAAAATAAATAATGAATTTTAAATTTAAAAAACAGTATGAATTACTTAAAAAATTACTAACTATATAATATGNANATTTTNATGTTACTTTTNGTGGTTATNATCTCATCATGCACACCAATGAAATACTCTCATAACTATTTTTTGGATTGTGAGGATAAACATAACGATTTTAAAAATCTTTCTTCATGTGCTTTTGAAGAAATCAAAAAAGATTGTAAAGACAAANCCGATTGTAAACTTNANAGCAAAAGATTCGTGAAGGTTATTGAAAGACTTCAACTNATGGTTANTAANNAAGAAATTTCAGATAATGAAGCAATGTTTAGATATTTNAATTTGATTGATATCGAAATATCAAAAAATAAAGATTTNAGATACGGGTATTATCCAGAATATTACAATGACTATTATTCAAGACGTATGTTACCNATGTATTTAAGAAATAATTTTTATTAAAACCTATTAAAGTGAAAAGCTTAATATACATAATTATCTTCTTTTTTGCTTTCNATGGAACAAATAGTAACTCATCCAATATAATAAAATTTGAATGTGAATACGATCCAAACTTAATAGAAAAAAAGCAAAAGAATGTTAATTTTAATAAAAAACAGAAGCTTGACTTGAAAGAAATTTGTANAAAGTTTAAATGTAAAGACGTGGTTGAGGTGAATGTTGAAAAAGCAATAACTGGTGACAAAAATAAATATCGACTTAGAAATTCATGGTTTAATCACCAAGGAATAATGATAGATGATTTTATTATGACAAAAAATAGTGTGACTATAAATACCTTTGTCTCTCAAGCATATTATCTAGAGTCCTACAAGATAAATAGATCAACTGGAAAAACAAAAAGAACATTCTATAAATTTGATTATTATGAAATTTTGGAGGATATTAATAAAATTGAAAGTGAAACAAACCAAAAGATTACTCTTTACAACGAAAATGGAAAAATATCCTTAAAGACTATAACATTATTTAATTTGAAACCTCAAAAGAAGATTATTTTCGAGGGAAAATGTATGGAAGGAATAGGGGTATAGATTCCTAATAATCTGTGTTATTAAATGATTGCTTTAAAAAGTTTCCATATTCACAATTTTCGGAATGATTAGGCCTAAAACTTAATCTTAAGGTTTGATAAATTTGCTTTAGTGTCTCTTCTATCCAATCATAATTAGTTTTATATTCAATGAGTGTCATCTTGAACTCCATTAAAGCTTTTTCTTTTTTTAAAAAATTATTTTCAGTAAATCTATCTCCATCGCAATATAAAAAGAAACCTACATCATCAACATCAAATCCCTTTTTCTTCATAATCCAAGCATAAAGATCCATCTGTCTTTTGTATGTTGATTTCCAATGATCATCGAGATTTATTGGGCCATTGTCTTTTTTTTGAGATGTACTTTTGTAATCAACTATGTGAATTTTCGAGGTCTTTTGGTTGAGCCACACATCATCTAAACCACCTCCAACCCTTAAATTTGTATCAAGGTGATCAATATGCATTCTGTCTTTTGCACCAAAATGTAAGCTTTGGGTCCATAATTCAAAGTTTTCGTGTTGAAAAGGAATGAGGTGTGAGTATCCTTTACTGATTAAGAATGGATGGCTTTCTTGTTTTTCTCTATAAAAATCGAAGTCTCTCTTTAATAAAATATCTGTAGCTTCATTGATATTGAAACCTGGTATTGATGGAAAAACGATTCCCTCGACTTGTTGCATATAGAAGCATGCAGGGCATTTAAAAAAGTTTTCTATTCTAGATCTACTTAGTTCATATGGTTGATCATTACTAGGGTTAAATTTTCCTCTATGTCTTTTCATTAGTATTTAAGTCTATTATAAAAATTAAAAAAAGTTATATTAATCTATAACAGAATAAAAATTAAATAAACTTTCTCATGAAAAATCAAAAATTTAAAGCATTCGTAGTCCGTGATAAAAATAAAAGTGGTATAGAATCTATGGACCTTGATGAACTAATGTCAGGTAATGTATTAGTTAAAGTCAAATATAGTAGTTTGAATTATAAAGATGGACTAGCAGTATTAAATAAAAGTCCTATTATAAGAAGATACCCAATGATTCCAGGATCTGATTTTGCAGGAATAGTTGTTAAATCTGACTACAAAAGGTTCAAAAAGGGAGATAAGGTTTTATGTAACGGTTGGGGAATAGGTGAAAAGCATTTCGGAGGATTTTCTGAATATGCAAGAGTTAATGGTAAATGGTTAATACATCTTCCTAATAAATTTACGTTAGAACAATCGATGATAATTGGAGCGGCGGGTTACACAGCTTCGTTATGTGTTCAAGAATTAAAAAAAAAGATTTCTCCATCAAAAGGAGAGGTTATTGTTACAGGAGCTTCAGGTGGTGTTGGATCAATTGCGGTAAACTTACTATCTAATTTAGGATATAATGTCGTAGCATTTAGTGGAAAAAATTTTGACTATCTAAAAAAACTTGGCGCTAATAAAGTAATAGATCCCAAGGAATATAGATATAGTAAAAAACCACTATCAAGAGAATTATGGTCTGGAATTATTGACACCGTAGGAGGTGATGTTCTTTCATCATTTCTAACTGAAATTAAATATAATGGTATAGCAGTATCAACAGGACTTGCAAAAAGTCATGAGTTAAATACTACTGTTTTTCCATTTATATTAAGAAATATTACACTTTCAGGAATTGACTGNGTTTATGCTCCTTATATCAAAAGAGTAAATGCTTGGAAATTCCTTGAGAATTATTTGGATAAAAAAATTCTTAAAAATATTCAAACTTCTAAAGATTTGACTAAGATCAAGGAAGTTTGCACTAAGATACTTAATCGTCAAGTTATGGGCCGAATTTTAATCAAAATATAGAGGTTTCGTCTATTGAAAATAAATGCAAATAATTACGCTGAAGTCACAGAAATTCTTAAAGAGATTTCTTCACAGGCTTCAAAAAAGATTAATGAGATTTATAGTGATGACATTAAGGAATTTAGAAAAAAAGATAATTCTCCAGTAACTGTTGCCGATATTGAATCAAATAGAATTATAATTGATAAACTTTCAAAAAACTTCAGAAATATAAAGCTAATATCAGAAGANTCAAAAGAAAGATCACTTCAAGGAGNAGAAGAATTTTTTNTCATTGATCCTTTAGATGGTACAAAAGANTTTATNAANAAAAATGGAGAATTTACGGTAAATATTGCTCTGATACANAAATCNAANGCTNNTTTAGGAATAGTTGAATTACCAGTTAGTTACACACAGTATTATAGTGATGGTAATAAATCTTATAAAAAGGTNAAAAATTCNGAAAAAATTATAACCACAGAAANTTTGACAGATTATGTNATTACTATTAGCAGATCTCATCAGGACGNNAAAACAACTGAATTTATTAAAAATTTAAAAAAAAACACAGACAAACGTGTAAANACTATNGANGTTGGTTCATCTCTTAAATTTTGTTTAATAGCCGAAGGCTTAGCTAATTTTTATATAAGAACNGGACATACNATGGAATGGGATANAGCTGCAGGAAATGCANTTCTAAATACTGCAAACGCNANTATNCTTGATACTAATCTAAATNAACTACAATATGGAAAAGATAANTTTAAAAATCANGCTTTNGTAGCTTTTACAAAAGATCTTGANNCGAATATAATTANAAAGTGCTTATCCGATACACATATATAATTTAACATAATATATATTATGCGCAAATATTNNATATATTNAATCGTCACCNGCTTATATATTTCATGGTTAAGTTTAACCGTATGAGCCTAAAAGTAATAATGATCCTCCAAATATAANACCTGTAAAAATAAANACAACAAACGTNTAACCCATTATTTGGCGCATATGTAGACCTGCAATAGCAAGAAGTGGTATTGTCCAAAAGGGTTGAATCATATTTGTCCATTGATCACCATAAGCAACCCCTAAAACAACAAAACTTGGATTAACTCCTAATATCTCTGCAGCCTCAATCATAACTGGACCTTGAACAGCCCACTGCCCTCCACCTGAAGGAATGAACATATTTACAAGACCTCCAGATAAAAAGGAAAAGAATGGAAGAGTTTCCGTTGATGAGATTAAAGCGATTTGATTTGCTAATATATTAATCAAACCTGTATCTGCCATAATGCCCATAATTCCAGCATAAAATGGGTACTGTAGTATTATTGGCCCTACAGTGATAGCAGCGTTATTTACTAATTTTACATAATGGATTGACGAATTACTAAGTAACAAACCCAGACATAAAAAAGTCCAACTTACAATGTTGAGATCTAAAGAAAAACCTTCTGTGTAAAAGGTATTTAATATAAAAAAAAGAATAACAAAACCAAATAAAAAACTTATTTTTCTATTATTTTCAATTACTTCTGCGATATTACTAATCTTATTTATACCCTTCTTTTCTTTCTTAAATAACTTTTTTGCATCAACTTCTATAATATTTTTTGAATTCTTCGGTCTCATTAGTGGGGCTAGTATTGTTATTATCAAAAGTGTAACTAATGCCATAATAATGTTAAAGGAGGAAAAAATAGTCTCTGTAACAGGCAGAACTCCAATTTTGTCAATCAATGAGTGATTTTCAGAGGCCACAAACAATGCTGCTGATGAGGAATAGCCCATGTGCCAAATAACATAACCTGAATAAGCTGAGGCAACAATTAAAGGGTAATGGACTTTAATTGATTTCTTTTGGCATCCTGTAGCAACGAATTTAGCTATTAAACCTCCAACTATTAAGCCAAATGACCATGCAAATAGACTTGCCACACCTGAAACAAATGCTACAAGCGCATAAGCCTGATTAGCTGATGTTGGAAGAGAACCAACTTTGTTTAATAATCTTTCGATAGGATCTGTATGCGCTAGGGCATGTGCAGTTATCATTATAATACAAATCTGTGCTGTGAAAGTAAAAAGTTTAGGAAGTCCATTACCCCAAGCATTAATAATTTCAATACTACTGGAGTCTGTAAAACTAAGTGATAATAAGAAGGTAATAAAGGTGAGTATAATTACAAATAAGAAGGCATCTGGATAACATTTATCAACAAATTTAACAAATGGTTGAGCAAGGCTATCCAGAGATTTAATTCGTTGCCAAGACATTAGTCAATTTTTAATGCGATGATTTTTCCTTCAGTCATTATTGGTATTATAATCATTTTTTTATCAAGTATAACCTCATGGTCTGCAGCCCCTTTACCGACTTCATTGAGAGTCTTAAATTTACCATTCTTTTTAACTAAGTATAGTTTTCCTCCACTCCAATCAGTTACATAAAAAGATCCATCGCCATCTGATTCAACACCATCTAAGTTGCCAATTGGTTTTTTACCTAAGTTCTTAATTTTTTTAGAATGAATATTTACACTCTTTAAGTTTCCTTGAAGCTCAGGTGTCCCCCAACCTTCCATAACAGCTCCCCAACTTCCAACTACTATACTCTTGCTTTCAGTATCATAATGCAACCCGTTAGGAGCTAGTTGAGGACTATAAAACCACGAGGGTAATTGACCAAATTGATTTAATCTATAAATAGTATCATTATACGTGTCACCAACATAGACATTACCGTATTCATCATGGGTAGCATCATTTAAACAAACGGCTCCATACGCCTTAAATTTATTAGTAATTTTTCCAGTACTTATTTCGATCTCTACTAATTCATCAACATCAGCAGCATATAACTTTTCATTAACTATTGTAAGTCCTTTAGGAGCATTAAGCTTACCAACCCAGTTTAATTCCACAATCTTACCATCTAAATCAACTTTGGAAATAAAACCACTTCCATCTTTTTTAAAAGGATGATTTGATATATTTGAGACATATATCATATTAGTTTTTTCGTCAAAAACAGCTGATTCTGGTAAATTGAAAGCTTTCTCAGACTCCCACATTACTTCAAGTTGATTATCTTTAGCAGATAAATTTATGCTTAAAGCAGCAATGACTAAAAAGCTGATTGCAAAGATTTTATTAATATTTTTCATTTATTTTCTCCTTTAAAGTTAATTTTTTTGATTACTTGGCATTGATAAGTTTATTTCACTNAGATCATTACTACCAAACCATCTTTGTGTTATAGTTTTTCTTCGCGTATAGAATCTTAATCCATCTGGTCCATANATATTTAAGTCACCAAATAAAGANTTCTTCCANCCCCCAAAACTGTGGAANGATGAAGGAACTGGNAGAGGAATGTTAACACCAACCATNCCAATATCTACTTTCTCAGAAAACTCTCTAGCATTATTTCCATTTTCTGTAAAAATGCAACAACCATTCCCAAACGAATTTTNATTAATAATCTGAATNCCCTCTTCCACATCGTCAATTTCAATTATTTGAAGAACAGGGCCAAATATTTCNTTTAAATAGGACTTCATATTAGGTTTAACAGAATCTATCAAGGTNGGGCCAAGAAAATAACCTTTTTTATCATTATTTCGTCTATCATTTATTTCTCTACCNTCTAAAATAATTTTACTACCCTCCTCTTCCGCTAACTTGATATAATTCTGGACATTATTGAGATGATCATCAGATACTAATGGACCATAACTATTTGATTCAAGTTTTTGAAACCCAACTTTGAGACTTTTTACTTTAGTAATAAGGTTATCCATAAAAGGTTGCTTTATTTTCTTTTCAACCATCACCACGGATAAAGCCATACATCTTTGTCCAGATGAGCCNAATGCAGCAGAAATTAATTGGTCAATGGCTTGACTAATTTTTGCNTCAGATAANACTAANGCATGATTTTTAGCGCCACCTAAAGCCTGNCATCTNTTACCATTTTTTGTTGAATTTGTATAGATTTGTCTAGCAACATCGGTAGATCCAACAAAACTNACTGCACTGATTCTTTCATCNTCTAACATTTTATTTACTTGNTCTTTTTGACCATTTATTAAATTTAACAANCCTTTTGGTGCNTTCGTTTCATTGAATAATTTAGCAATAAATATTGTTGCTAAAGGGTCTTTTTCTGATGGCTTTAGGATGAAGGAATTTCCAGCTGCNAATGCAAGTGGAAACATCCACAAAGGNATCATGGCTGGAAAATTGAATGGNGTAATTCCNAAGACAACACCAACTGGNGAAAATTGACTCCAAGANTCGANCGATGAACTNATATTTTTATTGTACTCTCCTTTNAGTATTTCNCCTACCCCACAAGCATACTCAACATTTTCTATTCCNCTTCTTAATTCACCTTTAGCGTCATCATAAACTTTACCTAAATCCTCACTAATAAGNCGTGTAATTTTATCCTCATTNTTTTCAAGTAATTCTTTAAATTCAAAAAGTATTTGTGTTCTTTTTGCTACAGAATATGTTTGCCATATTTTTTGCGCTTNNAATGAACTTGTTATAGCTTTATCTATTGTATCTTCTGTTGCAGATGTAATTCTAGCAATCTTTTCTTCATTTGTTGGGTTAATAACCTCAATTATTTCTCCGCTATCCTTGAATTCTTCTCCAGANATAATGTGACCCACGTCAATATTTTTCATAANTGAGAATATAAAACCAATTAAATTGCAGNACAAGNNTTATTAATTATTTATCATATTGCAAAAAAGCAATGTCTTNCATGATATTTTTTGCTATTATATAAAAATGTTAAACTGGGATGATCTTAATTATTTTCTTACTTTGTCAAGAACAGGAAAATTAAATTTAGCTTCTAAAAAACTTAATGTTGAGTCAACAACTATTTCAAGNAGAGTNATAAGATTAGAAAAAAAACTTAATCTCGAGCTTTTNAGTAAATCACCTAAGGGGTATTTTCTAACGGAGATGGGTGCAGAACTATTAAAATNTGTGGAGAGNATTGAAAATGAGGTTTANGGNATTAACGAACAATTTTTAGGAAGTAANCTNAGTATAAAAGGAAAGGTNAGNTTAAGTGTNGGAGAAGGTTTAGGNGTAGAAATTATAAGTAAAAATCTTTATAAATTNTATGAATCATATCCTGATATTGANATTGAATTACTTGCTGATACAAAATCAAGAAGTNTATCNAATAGAGAAACTGATATTNTAATATCTTTTTCACAACCACTTAAAGGTAGGCTTAAAACATGGAAAGTATGTGATTATTATGTAAATTTNTANGGAACNAAGTACTATTTAGATAATCATAANNAGATNNAGTCTATTAAAGACCTAAAAAATCATAGTTTTGTCAGTTATGTTAATGAATTNATAGAATTTCCAGAATTAAACTACTTAAATGACTTAAAAGTAAATGNAAACGTNAANTTTAGCAGTAANAATCTAAGATCACAATTGTTAGCAGTAAAAAATAACATTGGACTAGGGCTTCTTCATACTTTTATAGCAGATNAAGANCCCGAATTAAAAAAAGTTTTGGAGNATCAGATNAANATAAAAAGAGAGTATTGGATGATTGTTCATGAAAACNTATTTAAGCTACAAAGAATTAAAGTNGTTTGTAAGTTTNTAACAGAAATAATNAGAGAGAATTTNAAGATCTCAAATAGATCNTTANCANTTTAGAATAAGTCCATCNTAAGCTGCCTCACAATTNTTAGGTAACATTGAATTTATATGATCATAATCAACATCATAGTTCATATGAGTCAAAACAGATCTTTTTGGTTTTAACTTCTCTATCCACATTAAAACCTTNTCNAGGTGTGCATGAGTTTTATGGGGTNAAAATCTCANACAATCAANAATTAATAGATCTANTTNTGATAGCAGATTAAAAGACTCATCACAAAAATCNATAACATCTGTACAATAGGCCATNTCATTAATTCTAAAACCAGTAGATTCTGAAAATCCATGATCTTGNGGAAAACTTAAAACCTTAAGATCATTCAACAAAAAATTTTTTTTTACCACATTAGGTATCAGACAGGGTTTATAATAAAAACCATTAGCTTCAGGTGATAATTCCTCAAAGACATAGGAGAACCTTTCTTTTATATCATTTATACTTTTCTTTGAAGCATAAAGGTTTATATGCTTATTCATAAGAACATTTAGAAACCTAAAGTCATCGATACCATTTATATGNTCAGCATGGGTGTGTGTAATNAAAACTGCATCCAAGTTTGTAATATTAGCATTTAGTAACTGTTGTCTTAAATCTGGAGTTGCATCAATTAAGATATCGGTGTTACTTGTCTTTACATAAATTGAAGACCTTAACCTTCTATTTCTTGGGTTATTTGGATTACAAGCCCCCCAATTATTTCCTACAGCTGGAACGCCCGATGAACTTCCACAACCTAATATTTGGACTGATAATTCCACTTTTAGATTTCTTTAAATAATGAAAAAAAATTATCTGTTGTAATTTTTGCCATGTTCTCAACTGAAGTACTTTTGATTTCAGCTAGCTTTTCTAAAGTAAACTTAGTATTTGATGGTTCATTTCTTTTTCCTCTATTTGGGACAGGTGACAAATATGGTGAATCAGTTTCAACTAATAATTTATCTGTGGGAATATACTTTACAATATCGACTAAATCTTTTGCATTCTTGAAAGTTATAACTCCAGAAAGTGATATATAAAAGCCAACATTTAAAGCTGCTTCTGCCATCTCTTTGGTCGAAGTAAAGCAATGTATCAGGCCTCTAACATTTTTTTTCTTAGTAAAGTTATTTAATATACTTATCGTATCTGATTCAGCATTTCGTGTATGAACAATAACGGGCTTATTAGTTAAGCTTGATATTTCTAGGTGCCCTTCAAAAAGCTTTATTTGATTAATTTTATTATTAGATTCTCTAAAATAATCTAATCCAGTTTCACCCAACCCTATTACTTTGGGTTTATTGATATTTTCTTTAAGCTGTTTAATTATAGACTCAAATTGATCATCCGATATATTTTTTTGAACATTGTTTGGATGAATACCTGTTGTACACCAAATATTTTTGTATTTCTTTGTTATATTATGGATGGTTTTAAATTTTTCTAAATTAACAGAAATACTCAATAAGTATTCAACATCATTTAATTTAGCATTTCGAATAACGGTATCTAAATCATTACTATAATCATCAAAATCTAGATGACAGTGAGAATCAACAATTTTATTTTTCATATCTAGGAAACAATGCCTCTGGTTTATTAAATATATGATCTTTTTTAATTATATTTTCAATATTAAGAAATTTAAAGTTTCTTTCATTTTCGTTAATATTTAAAAGATTAAGAAGGTTTGTAGAAAAATTGGGAATAAAGGGTTGAAGTAAAATCCCAATAATTCTAAAATTTTCAACTAATATAGATAGTCCATTACCTGCTTTGTCTCTATCAACCTTAAAAACTTTCCAAGGCTCATTTGAGTCTACAAATTTGTTAAGCTTGTCGATATATATAAAAATTTCTTCTAAACATCTGCTTATTTCAAAATTCTGAATCTTTTCATCAATTAACGGCAATAGCTCATAACCATCATTTATTAAATTATAACCTTTGAGTTTTGAATCAATTTTCGAGGGTAAGCAATTATCATAATTTTTATATATAAATTTCATAACCCTTTGTATTAAGTTACCTAAGTTATTTGATAAGTCAGAATTAATTCTATTTAAAAAAGCTTTCTCTGAAAAGTCACCATCATTTCCAAGTGGTATTTCTCTCATTAAAAAGTATCTAAATTGGTCTAAACCAAACTTATCGATCATTACATTAGGATCAATAGTGTTACCTGTTGACTTTGAAATTTTTTTACCTTCATTTGTCCACCATCCATGCGCTATTATTCTTTTAGGTAAATTTAATTTATTAGCTAGGAGTAATGCGGGCCAGTAAACAGCGTGAAACTTTAATATATCTTTTCCAATAATATGATATGAATTCTGCCAATATTCTTTTTTTTTCTCTAAATCTGGGTAGCCGAGAGAGGTTAAATAATTTACAAGTGCATCAATCCAAACATACATTACGTGATTTGTATTCGGAACTTTAATCCCCCAACTAAAGCTAGTTCTAGAAATAGATAAATCTTTTAGTCCAGATTTCACAAAACTCTTAACCTCATTATATCTTGAATCGGGGTAAACAAAATTTTTGTTTTTTTCATAAAAATCTAAAAGCTTATCTTGCCATTTAGATAATCTAAAGAAATAACTTTCCTCTTCAACCCATTCAACACTCCCACCATCAATAGTTACTAAGTCACCGNCATCATTTTTAACTAACTCTTTTTCTTGATAATATGCTTCATCTTTTACTGAATACCATCCAGAATATTTATCAATATAAACTTGATCGTTTTTTTCAAGATTTTCCCAAAAAAAACTTGCAGCTAAATGATGTCTTTTCTCTGTAGTTCTTATAAAATCATCATTTGTTAATTGAAGTTTTTTTGTTAAATCTAAAAAATTTAGGGAAACTTCATCAACAAAATCGTTTGGAGATTTATTATTTTTTCTAGCAGCTTGTTCAACTTTAAGTCCATGCTCATCAGTTCCCGTGGTAAAATTCACNTCTAACCCTTGAAGTTTATAAAATCTGGCAATTGAGTCACATATAATTGAAGTATATGCATGACCAATATGAGGTAAATCATTAACGTAATAAATTGGAGTGGTTATATAAATTTTATTCATTGTTTTTTAATTTTAAAATATTCTAAAAATATTATTAATAGTTCTTGTTTTTTATCTTGATTAGAATTTTCATCAAAATTTTCTTTTATAAAATTTAATAGTCTTAAAGTTAANTTTTTTTTCCCCTCATCATTATTATTTCCAATAAAAATCTCTTTTAATTTATAATAAACTGTATCCATCAGAATGAATTTTAGTTTGCTATAGTCTTTTAAAAATAGACTGTATAAACTTTCAAATTCCTTCAAATTAAAATTATTATCTTCCATAAATTTCATTAACCTGTTTATAATAGTAATATTATCTTCTTCAAATACAATATTGAGTCTTTCTATACTACCTCTGATTATAAATTCATTTTTCTTCAAAATATTTGTATCTACCGTCAAGTTATTGGTCTTACAATAGTTCTCTAAATCTTCGATAGTCAAGTTGTTAAATTTGAGCAAATTACATCTTGAAATTACTGTTTTTGGAGTTTTTTTAAGATTTTCTAGAATAAGAATAATTATAGTATCATCGGGTGGTTCCTCAATTGTTTTTAATAAGGCATTCCAAGATTGAAAATTTAAATAATCGGCATCGTCAAATATTATAAATGTTTTTCCATTTTTAGTTGCATTAGTTAAGTTTGAAAATCTGATTATCTCCCTTATGTCATCAATAGATGTATCAGCATCACATTCTAATTTAAATATGCTTTCTAGATAATTTGCTTTGTTATTTAATTTATCTTTTAAAAAACTTACTAACGTTGAATACTTACCAATTCCTTTCTTTCCATGAAAAATCCAGGAATGATGAATATTTTCCAAATTTAAATTTCTCAAGAAATTAATTTGTTTTTCATGTCCTACAATACTTTGTAAATTCATTTCTATATCGAGTAAGGAAGATTTTTCTTAAAAAACTTTTTTTTATTTAAAATATTAATTATTTTCCTGTGAATTGATTCGATTGAGTTTGAGGCATCAACGTTTATTAAATGTTTATCTTTTTTTGATAAATTTTCAAACTCAGCCCTTATTTTTTCATGAAATCTATTTTCTTTTTTCTCATATTTTATTTCTGTTTTTTTTATTGATAAACTTCTTTTAACACCTTCTTTCGGATTAAGGTTTAAAAAAAAGCTAATATTGGGTAAAAGATTGAATGCAAATTCTTTATGCAGAAACTTTAATTTTCTTATATTAATTTTATTCATGATAATTTGATAACAAATTGTTGAATGGATAAATCTGTCACATATAACATTATTTTTTTTTAAAGTTGGAATCAATAATTTTTTAACGTGCTCATGTCTGGCTGCATAAATTAATAATAACTCAGTTTCAGGTAGGAAATTTTTATATTTATTATTTACTATTAGATCTCTTATAATTTCTGATTCTCTAGTCCCACCAGGTTCGCGTGTTATTATATACTTTTCATTAATAGATTTTAGAGACTTAGATAATAATTTAGATTGTGTTGTTTTCCCTACACCTTCACCACCTTCAAAAGAAATGAATTTTTTCATTGTTCAATAAAAATACTATCGCCGAATATTAAATATTTAAAATTATAGTATATTTTTGATAGGAAGGATGACTTTTTAACATCTTCAGAAGGATACAAATCAAATTTCGATAGTATAGTGTTAGAATTTTTCTTTTTTACAATTAGCTCGGCTATTGGCTCGTCTTTGTATAAAGGAGCTACAAGAGGAAGTTTATGTTTGACAACTATTTTCAAATTATTTTTCAAGGTTTTTGGTATTGTAACGATAACTTTTTTATCTGAAACTGCACCTATATATTTCTTCTTACCTCCCCATACATTAAGATTTTTAACAATTTTATCTTTTTCAGAAATCAAATAATTAAAATATTGATTGATAGCAATTTTAGATAATCTTTCGGATTCTTTAGCTCTAGCTTTTGATGATTTCAATCCATTTAAAACTAAAATTAATCTTCTATCCTTTTTTTTTACTGAAACAACAATTCCATATCCTCCAAGCGAAGTATGTCCCGTCTTCAACCCATCAGATTCGATATTGGAATATAATAAAGGGTTTCTGTTATTTTGTTTTATATCACTAAAAGTAAATTCTTTTTCAGCATAGTAATGATAAAATTCTGGGAAATCCTCGATTGTTCTTATTGTTAAGGTTAGAAGATCTTCAACTGTCATCAAATGTTCTGGATCTGGCCATCCTGTTGAATTAGTGAAATTTGAATTTTTTAAACCAATTTCTTGGCCTAATAGGTTAAGTTCTTGTGCAAATAAGTCTTCTGACCCAGAAATTGCTTCAGCTACAACTATGCATGCATCATTTCCAGATTGAACAATTATTCCTCTAATTAAATCCTCAACTTTAACTAATGAACCTACATTCACAAACATTTTTGAGCCACCCTTTTTCCAAGCTTTTTTTGAGACTTTAAATTCATCGGTTAATTCTATTTCGCCATCTTTTAATTTCTTAAACAAATAGTATATTGTCATAATTTTGCTCATTGAACTTGGCGAAACGAGTTCTTTAGAATTTTTTTCGAAAATCACAGTTTTAGTTTCATAATCATAAATGATAGCTTGTGCGGCTGTTGTACTTATTGCGTATACACTGTTATAGATAAAAACATTAAATATTATTAATATTAAAAAAAATTTCATCCTAGTTTACCACAAGATGACTGGATGTATGACCAAGCTCAAATAATTTTGATTTAATTGATTTAGCCAAGTCTAGATTTGATAATGGTCCGATTCTAACTCTGTAAAGGTATTTATTATCAATGAATTTTCTTTCAATATACGCTTTAAACTCCGACAGCTTTTCAGTAAGACTCTTAGCATTTCTATGATCACCAAACGCGCCCACCTGAATTATAACTGGCTTATCTTTTAGTATTAAATTATCTTCAGTTGAATTCTTTGAAACTTCATCNGAATTTTGTTGATCTTCTTCAGAAGGAATAANTTTTCTTTGAACTTTTTCTACTTTAGCTTTGTTAGCCTTTCTAACACTATTTTTTTTACTATTCTTAGATGCATAAATTCTTGATTCATTTTCCATAATCTCAACTCTAACTTTTGCAACACCAGAATTAACAAAGCCTAATTCTTGAGCAGCTTTTTTTGAAAGATCAATTATTCTGTTCCCTGCAAATGGACCTCTGTCATTTACTCTAATATTTTCTAAAACTTTACCATTATCTAAATTTGTTACTTTAACTATCGAGGGCATAGGAAGAGTTTTATGTGCCGCAGATATTTTATTTTGATCAAAAACTTCTCCATTAGCAGTTTTTTTTCCATGAAAACCTGGTCCATACCACGAGGCAATTCCAACTTCATTATAGTTGTAATCAATTGCTGGATAATACCATTTACCATTAATTTTATAGGGATTTCCAACTTTATACATTGGATCTTCATCCCACTTACTTATTTTTTTTGCAGAATTGATAAGGAACGTTGTTTCTGAACAACTCGTCAAAAATAAAATTGTTAAAATCTTAAAAAAGAATTTATATTTATTAATTAATTTCATCTGCAAAAAGAAATACGGTTAAAGCAAAATAATTTGATCTATTCCAATTTAATATAACATCAAAGTTTTTTGAGACAAGATAACATTCATTAAAATTTGAATCTGGGATTACAAGTCTTAATAGTTGATTATCCTCGTAATTCTTTTTAATTGGAAAACCAAGATTATTCCAAAAATTAATTTTTTTAAATTGTTTTTTATCTGATAAGCTTTTCATTTTCTTTGTAATTTTGACATCAAACTTTTCTCCCCAAGTAATACCACTCTTCCACCCTGACTTATTTAAATAATTAGCACCAGAAGCTAGTGCATCTGGTTTTTTAAATAAATTTTTTCGATTGTCACCATCAAAATCTACGGCATACTTAATAAAAGTACTTGGCATAAATTGTGTTTGTCCAAAAGCTCCAGCCCAAGAGCCAAAAAAGTCTTTTTTTAAAAAATGTCCATTATCAATAATCCTTAAAGAATTTTTTAACTCTTTTTGAAAAAAATTTGTTCTTCTTCCATCATAGGATAAGGATGCCAGTGATCTTAAAATATCAAATTTTCCCGTATATCTTCCAAATGAAGTTTCTATACCCCATAGNGCAACCAAAACTTTAGAATTGACATTAAATTTATTTTCTATTTTTTTTAATAATTCTTTATTTTTATTGAATTCTATATTGATTTTCTTTTTTTTTTTCTCTCCGATTACCTTACTTAAATATTCATCGAATGTGAGTTTAAATTCAGGTTGTTTTCGATCTAATTCAATAACTCTGGGATTAAATGTCAAATCATCTAATATATCTATTGTTGATTTTTTAAAATTCTCTTTTTCAAGCTGGCTTTTCATTTTATTTATCCAGTCATTCCACGAAAGTTCGTTTTTTTTTACATTAGAAAAATCTGGTGAATCTAAACTTGCAGAATTAGATACAGAAAAAAAAATGACAAATATTACTGAAACAAAATATTTCATTAAAAAAATCTTATATTTTTTTTATTAAGTTGGGAAATTTTTGTACAACCCATTAGTTTCATATCTCTTAGCAACTCATTCTTTAAGTTCTGGATGCTTTTTTCAACTCCCTTTTGGCCTGCAGCAGCTAAAGCATACAAATATAACCTTCCACCAGAACATGCATTAGCTCCTAAAGAAAGAGCTTTGAGCATATGAGTCCCTCTTCTAATCCCACCATCACAAATTAATTCAATCTTACCTGAAACATAATCTGCTATTTCTTCTAATTGGTCAAACGGCGAAGCAGAACCATCGAGTTGCCTACCTCCATGATTAGAAATCATAATCGCATCAGCTCCGATATCAATTGCTTTTTTAGCATCTTCTTTTGACATTATACCTTTTAAACAAAATGTACCACCCCATTTTTTCTTAACATTTTCTGCATCTTTCCAGTTCATTGTTTGATCCAGCATATTACTAAAATAATCAGAAACAGAGACCTGAATATCTGTACCCTCTTTTACATATTCACTTAAAAAAGGTAAATCGAACTTTTCTCTAAAAAGGTAATTTAAAGACCAAGATGGTGATGTAGCAAAGCTTAATAAACTTTTTAAAGTAAGTTTTGGAGGAGATGTAAAGCCAGTTCTTAAATCTCTCTCCCTATTACCACCAGTAATTGTATCTACAGTTAAAGCGATAGCATCGATTCCACCAGTTTTACATTTATCAATCATTGAATTGGTAAGACCTCTATCCTTATGAAAATATAATTGAAAAATCTTAGGAGTTTTAATTTCTCTAATTCTTTCTAATGAGACTGTTGATAGAGAAGAAATTCCAAAGAATGTGTTAAATTTTTCTGCTGCTTTTGCAACGGCCAACTCACCTTCATAGTGAAATAACCTTTGTAAGGCNGTTGGNGACAGAAAAAAGGGAAGGTCAATTCTTTTTCCCATTATTTTTAAACCAATATCAACCTTATCAACATTATTTAAAACTTTGGGAATTAAGCTACATTTTTCGTAAGACTGCGTATTTCTTCTATAAGTTACCTCATCATCAGCTGCACCATCTATATAATGAAATATTGGAGAAGGTAATTTTTTTTTGGCAAGATTTCTAAAATCATTTACATTATGACAATCATTAATTTTAAACATAAATCTACTCTATGGATAATATACAAAAAAAAAAACTTTTAAAAAAAAAAAAAAGAATTCTTTCTCTTTTAAATTTAGTTTCAAGTCTTGACGAAACCACAATTATTTTTGATGGCAATCTAGATAACAATTATTCTAAAATCTTTAAACAATCTTTAAATAATGCACTTGCTATGAGAACAAACCTAGATAAACAGGTTTTAAAAATGAAGGGTTTGTCAGGAAGGAAGTTCAGAATAATGCTTAACAGTTTAATCAAACTTATGGAGAAACCAAAATACTTAGAAATAGGATCTTGGATTGGCTCAACCGCTTGTTCAGCTTTATATGATAATAGTATTGATATGACTTGTATTGATAACTTTTCTCAGAATTTTTTACCAAATTTAGATACAGAAAAAGAATTAAAGAAAAATATAAAGAAATATATTAATAAAAACTCATCTTTTTCTTTGATTAAAAAAGATTTTAGAAATGTCAATTATAACGAATTGAAAGGTCATAATATTTTCTTTTTTGATGGNCCACATCATTACGAAGACCACTATGATGCAATTTCTTTAGTTAGTCCTTCGATGAATAATACTTTTTTAATGATAATTGATGATTGGAACTGGAAACAAGTACGAGAAGCTACCCATGAAGCTATCAATAATTGCAAACTAAAAATAATCTCTTCTCTCGAAATTAAAACAACACAAGATGATTCAAGTTCTTTAATTACAGGAGAAAATAGCGATTGGCATCAAGGTTGTATTTTTTTTAATATCCAAAAGTAATATTATTTTTTTTTCAAAACACTAGAAACAATAGATGACATTAACTTAGAATCTTTTTTTGAGGCGTATTTTAGAGATGCAAGTTTGTCAATAAAATCTTGAGAGTTATTAGAGTTTTTCTTCGTAATTATCTTTTTATTTTTTTTCATATCTCATTTATGAAATATTTATGCCAACTAGTCTCTAAAATTTATAAACTGAAGAGGCTGCTTAGTTTTCATTTCCTTGATTATTTCTATGGTTGATTGCAGAAGGTCGCGCTTATTACTTGAAACTCTTAACTCATCCCCTCTTATTGCGACCTGAACCTTCAACTTAGAGTTTTTTACAGTTTTATTTATTTGTTGAGCAAGCTCTTTATCAATTCCTTGTAAAATCTTTGAAAACTGTTTGAGGAGACCTCCCCTAGCATCTTCAATTTTAGAAAACTCAAAATATCCTGATGACAAACCTCTTTTAACTAGATGTGTTCTAAATATTTGTTGAACTTGATCAATTTTATAATTGTCTTCTGCAATCAAAAATATACTTTCGTCTTCTCTTGAAACTTTTGATTCACTATTTTTAAAGTCATATCTATTACCTATTTCCCTCATTGCTCCATTAATAGCATTATCAACTTCTGCAAGGTCAATTTTAGAAACTACGTCAAATGAAGGCATAAAAATATATAAGTTGTAAATAAACATCTTCATTATAGAATTAAACTTATATAAAAGTAAATAAAATATGTTAGAAGTTAAATCTCCATGGAACGAAAAAATTCTAGAAAAAGTTCCACAAAATAATGACGGTCAAATAGAAAAAATATTAGCAAAAGCTAGTATAGCTTCGAAAAATAAAGGTCTTGATTTTCCACCTGATGAAAGAATAAAGGTTTTAAAAAAGTTCTCACAAAAAATTAGTGAAAATTTATCGCAACTCGCATCATTAGCAGCTTCAGAAGGTGGCAAGCCTATAAAAGATTCACTTATTGAAATTAAAAGAGGTATGGATGGTGTAGACTGTTGTATTGAAGTTTTAAAAAATGATTCTGGCAATGTGATTCCAATGAATATAGACGAAGCCTCCAAGAATAGAATGGCTTTTACACAAAAGGAACCAATAGGTGTTGTCCTTGCAATTAGTGCTTTTAATCATCCATTTAATTTAATAATTCATCAAATAATACCAGCAATTGCAACTGGTTGTATAGTTGTAGTCAAACCAGCTGAAGACACACCCCTTTCGTGTCTAAAAATTATTGATATGTTGCACGAATCTGGTTTGCCGAAAAACAGATGTTTTTTTGTTATGCCAGAAACTTTGGAGCTCGCAACAAAACTTGTTGAAGATAAAAGAGTTGATTTTTTTAGTTTCATAGGCTCAAGTAAAGTTGGTTGGTTTTTGAGATCAAAATTATCACCTGGCACTAGATGCGCATTGGAACATGGGGGAATAGCACCAACCTTTCTAACCGAAAGTGCTGAATTAGATAGTTGCTGTAAGTCATTGGCTAGAGGGTCTTTTTATCATTCTGGGCAAGTTTGTGTGTCAGTTCAAAGAATTTTTGTTAATTCAAAAGTTCTTGAAGAATTTCTTGATAAATTTACACCAATAGTCTCAGATTTAGAGGTTGGAGACCCTCTAATTGAAAGTACTGACTTAGGGCCACTGATTAGAAATAGTGAGGTTGAAAGGGTCGATAAGTGGGTAAAAGAATCGATAGATAATGGCTCAAAACTTTTATTAGGAGGTAAAAAAATAAATAATACTGCTTATGATAAAACCATTTTACTTAACCCTAACCAAAATGATATCATATCGAAAAATGAAATATTTGGACCTGTAGTATGTGTATACCCATATGAAAAATTTGAATCAGCTATCGAAATTGCTAATTCTGTGAATGCTTCATTTCAATCTTCAATTTTTACCAATAATGTTAATGAACTTCTAAAATTTTATCAAAACATAAATGCATCTGCAGTGTTTCATAATGATCACACTGCATTTAGGGTTGATTGGATGCCTTTTTCAGGGTTAAAGGAATCTGGTCACGGAGTCGGAGGAATAAAGTATACTATGCATGAAATGCAAATTGATAAAATGTTAGTTTTAAGAAATTAAAGGAGAATTACAATGAAAGCTTCAGATTTAATGATTAAATGCCTTGAGGAAGAAGGCGTAACGAGAATTTTCGGTGTGCCTGGTGAGGAGAATGCAGATTTTATGATGTCTTTAAAAAAAAGTAATAAAATAAAATTTATTTTATGTAGACATGANCAAGCTGCTGCATTTATGGCAGACACATTCGGAAGATTAACNGGTAAAGCTGGGGTATGTCTNTCAACTCTTGGGCCTGGTGTTACAAATNTGATGACAGGTTTAGCAGATGCTAATATGGATAGAGCTCCAGTTGTTGCTATAATCGGACAAGGTTCTACTAAAAGGTTACATAAAGAGAGTCATCAAATCATGGATTCTATTTCAATGGTTCAACCAATATCCAAATGGGCTCAAACAATTCTGACACCTGAAAATATTTCTGAAGTTGTAAGAAAAGCTTTTAAAGTTGCTGAAACAGAAAAACCAGGACTGACAGTTATAGAATTACCTGAGGATATTGCAGGGGAAGAAATTGATGAAAACCCTATTAAACCAATTCTTACTAGACGTCCAGCTGCAGATAATAGAGCAATTGAAGAAGCATTAAATTTAATAATTGACTCTAAAAATCCNATTATACTTGCTGGCAATGGAACAATAAGAAAAAGAGCCTCAAATAGGTTAAGAGTTTTGGTTGAAAATTTAGGAATAGGTGTAATTAACACNTTTATGGCGAAGGGNTCTGTTTCNTATAAAGACAAGCATTCACTATTTACCATTGGGTTGGGTAGCGGAGATTATAATAATCTTGCAATTGATGAGTCTGATCTAGTAATTGCGATAGGCTATGACTTGGTAGAATATAGCCCTTCAGCATGGAATAGAATCGAAGGTGGGGAAAAAAAAATTATACATATAGATTTTTCTCCTGCAGAAATTGATAAAGATTATTTACCTAATGTTGAAGTTATTGGAGATTTAGCTGGTGCGTTATATCAACTTAATAAAGCGCTAACAGAAAGGATGAGTAAAAAAGATCTTCCACTTTTTAAAATTGAATCGCGACAAAAACTTAGATCTGAAATGGCCAAAGATTTAGATAAAAATGATAANGATGATAGCTTTCCAATGAAACCTCANCGAATTCTTGCAGATGTAAGGAAGGTTATGGGTGGTGAAGATATTTTACTTTCTGATGTGGGCGCACATAAAATGTGGGTTGCTAGGCATTATGATTGTACTGACCCAAACACTTGCTTAATATCAAATGGTTTTTGTACNATGGGATTTGCACTTCCTGGNTCAATAGGAGCAAAAATGGCTTTTCCTGATAAAAAAATAATATCGATCAATGGTGATGCTGGTTTTTTCATGAATGTTCAAGACTTAGAAACAGCTGTTAGATACAATATTAACGTTGTAGCAGTTGTTTGGCTTGATGGAGAATATGGTTTAATTAAATGGAAACAACAAGTTGGCTTTAAAGGAGANCATTCCGACCTAAAGTTTAATAATCCAAACTTTGAGATGTTAGCAAATTCATTAAATATGTGGGGCAAACAAATCGATAATAGTAATGAATTTCTACCAGCGTTAGAAGAAGCTTTTAGACAAAAAGGTCCTGCAATAATTGGAGTTCCAGTTGACTATGATGAAAATATGAAGTTAACTAAGCACTTAGGTGAGGTATCCCATACTCTTTAGAAATTTCTTCATACTTTTTTGTTTTTTATTAAATAGTGTTGAATCTTATAGTAAAACTTGCACACCCAAAATTATTAAAAATTATAATGAACTGGAACAAAAAATTGAAAATTTATGCAGTCCAGGTGACAGAATATTTATAAAGTTTGATGTTAAAATTAAAGCTGAAGATTTAATTTTAAATTATTGTAATCTTAAATATAGTGTAATAACCAACGACCAAGTAAAGATTATCAAAAAAAGAGGCGCTGCTAATTATATTATTTGTATCTATGAAACTTCTAAATAATATTTTTAACTAATTTTGTAATATGGTAATTCTTCGGTATTTGTAACACCCATTGCAGCAATTCTTTCTATAACCTGTAAAGCTTTCTGAAATTTTCTTTCGTTAATCTCTCCACTATTTACTAAAAAGTTTTCGCCACACAATGCAATTCCATAGTTTGTTTGAACTGGTCTTATCACTCTACCTTTATTTAATCCATCGCTTAGTGAGGAAAAAATAAACTCTTCTTGTTGAGGGATTGTAACATTTCTTTCACTAAGAAATTTCCTGACTTTTTTTTCAGCCTCCAATGTAAAGTTCCAGAACTCATTTTCTGAACTTGTCATATCCCCAGAAACATAATCAAATGCAAGACAGAATGATAAGAAAAGCTTTTCATAAATATTGGCGTCTTTCCAAGCTGATGATTCCATATTCTTCCAAATAGCATGATTCATATCTTTATAGATCTTTGGCATCATTTCAAAAAATACTTTATGTAAACTATTATCATTTTTAGGTTTATCTATTTTATTTTCTTTATAAAGGTTAGTTGATGCATAAGAATTACACATTGGACAAGCTTCGTCCGACAACTCTTTTTTTTTATAAACTAGTGAACATCTTTTTCCGTTATCACCTGAGCCTTCACAAAGCATATACGTGAAATCTCTATTTTCGATATACTTTTGTTTACTTACCCAATTAAATCTATTTTTAAACTCTAAATATGATTTTCTATGATTCCACAACTTCCATTTTAATTTTTCCACTGGACCAAAAGTTGTAAAATTAGAGCTTACATCAATTACTAAACATTTACTTTTATCTTTAGCTGATCTTAATCCTCGTCCTACAGATTGTCCCCAGAAAACTTTAGATAAGGTTGGTCTTAAATGAACGATAATATTACAATTCGGATTATCCCAACCTTCAGATAAGACTCCCACAGAAATTAAACACTCTATTTCTCCAGCTTCATGCTTAGAAAGTATTTCTAATCTCTCTTTTATCGGAGTTTTTGCAGTTATTAATTCAACATTCAAATTTATTCTTTCAATTTGCCTTTTTGTTTCCTCTGCTACCAAAACATCAGGACAAAACCAAGCTGAAATAGCCTTACCCTCAATCTTTTCTTTTTCTTTCAAATAAATATTACAAGCATATTCAATCATTGAAGATTTAATTATTGCGTTTGATAACTGTTCAATCGGAAAATCTCCTGTTGAAATATCCATACTTTCAAGTTCTAAATCATGAATAAAAAATGATTTATAGTCAGCTGGTACTAAAACACCTTCTTTTATTAACTCGTCTATGTCTGCGCAGTCAATTATAGCATCAAAAGCAAGACCAAGTTGGTCCTTTTGATCACCTGTTCTTCTTTCTGGAGAAGCTGTTAAACCTAGAAGTTTAGATTCATTCTTTGATTCTTTATCGAATTGAATCAATAGTTCTTTATATGCCTGACCATTTGGTGATACTCTGTGAGCCTCATCTATTATTAAAAGATCACACTCTTTTATAGCTTTAAGCAAAAAATCTCTAGAGCGTAGGTTTGTAGAAATTAAAACGTCATAGTCAATAAATGGATCTCCTGCTTCAGAAAGACCTAACTTTTTTACCTTATGGTCAGTAGAGAGCCCTTTTTCTAATTGCTCGAGTAAAACTAAACGATGACAAAGAACAATAATTTTTTGATTCTTATAAAATTTATTAATAATCTCACTTGCTAAAACAGTTTTACCTGCGCCAGTAGGAGCCTTTAAGATAAACTTTTTGTAATTTTTTACAATTTCAGGAAATTCATCTATTACTTTTTTTTGCCAACGTCTTAATTCCATAAATAATCTATTATAATAATATATTTTTTATTGATTATCTATGATCATTATGCTTTTAGTTAAAACCATAATGAAATTACAAATTTTAAAATCTAAATTACATAGGGTAACCATAACAAATACTCATCTTGACTATGAAGGATCCTGTGCAATAGACTCAGAAATATTAAGAGCTGCTGAAATTAATGAGTATGAAATGATCCATATTTATAATCTTAAAAATGGAGAAAGATTTTCAACTTATGCAATAAAAGCAGAAGCGGGCTCTGGAGTTGTAACCCTTAATGGTGCCGCTGCATTTAAAGGTTCTAGGAATGATTTAGTCATAATATGTACTTATGCATATTTAGATAGCAAAGACGTAAAAAAACATAAGCCAAAGTTAGTATATTTTAAAGAAGGAACTAATGTTATTCACGAAACAAAATCTTCGATAAAAGTCCAAAAGAATAATATAATAAATTTATAAATGTCAAAATCGATGTGGATCATAAGTATTTTAATCCTAATTTTATTAGTTAGTTCTTATTGGCTGGGAAAGAATCGCGAAACGCCACCTTGGATGAAATGTAAGGAATCTTTGTTTGAGCAAGTTGTATTAGGAAAATGCTCCCCAAGTTCATTTGATACAGGACCCAGAATTAAATCACCAGAACAAAATAATATAGAGGAAGAACT
>NHBS01000025.1 GCA_002167825.1 Pelagibacteraceae bacterium TMED13 | reverse complement strand
CTGTTTTTCTCAAGCTCATTATATATTGAGGAAATAAATTGAGTTAAGAACCATGAATGCTGCCTAGTTTTTATATCTTTAATAATATAGAGTAATCCTTGCTCTATTAATTCATTAATTTTATTTAGGTATAATAAGGTTTCTGGAAAATCTCCTTTTTGTAAATTAGCGCAGATTATTTGTATTAAAGCTCTTAGTTTATCCTCAGGTGTGATTGATTTTGATTCAAGTTTAGATTTTGATAAAAGAATCACTTCCTTTAATTTACCCACATCTAACAATATGTCTCCCAGAGCGTTAAGCGCCTGTGTCAGGTTTGGGTTGAGCTTAATTGCTTTGCGATGTGATTTTTCTGCTTCTTCCAATCTTCCAAGTTCTTTCAATATGTTTCCCAAATTAAAATGTACATGTGCTAAATTTGGTTTTAGATCAACTGCTTTGCGTGATAGTATTGCTGCCTCTTCCAATTTACCAAGTTGCTGTAATATATTTCCAAAATTTGAAAAGACTCTATAATCGTCAAAACCTTTATTAACGCAAAATTGATAATGTTTTAAAGCTTCTGCGATATTACCCTCTTTATGAAAATTTATTGCTTTACCAATGATTTGATCTTTAATTGGATTAATAATTTTTTCATAATTAGGAGAAGAGGAATTATTAAAATTTGTCATTATAAACTATTAGCAAAAATCGTTCCAATTAAAATCTGTCTATTAATTAATAATTGAATAAGTTTATAATTTTTTCCTTTGTATCTATTTTTTTAAAGGAAATCTTGGGGTGAAAAAAGTCACAAACTCAATAATAAAAAAATATTTTTTTTAGATTACTTAGTTTTCAACTTTATGAAAAAAACTTAGAATTTGGTAAGGGTTTAAAGTCCTATTTGAACAACAATATAAAAGCGTTTAAATAAAAACTAATATACAAGAGTTTTATCTCATAATTTAAATTTTAGAGTTTAATAATTTTTACTTAAATAAGTCCTTTATTTCTTTGTGAAGAATATCTCTCGTGATTTCTTTTGCATTTTTTTCAAGCCATTCTTCAACTATTGATTTTATCATATCTTTTTCTTTTGAATCATCAGATAACTCTTTCTCATTAAAGTTTTTAACTTTTGAAGTTTTCGACCCAACCGACTTTCTTACTTCATCAATAATATCAGAATTTTTTTTTCTCATATTCTTTTGCCTCTATTAATTCTTTTATCAACAGCATCGATTAAACTATCTATACTTTTCTCCCCAACAACATCCGAATGCACTTTTACTTTTACTTTTGATTGTATATCTTTTTTAAGCGATTCCATAACTATTTTTTGTTGAAACCTAGGAAACGAGCTGAAATCTTTTCCAAATATATCTTCTACTCTTTTCACTATTAACTCAATTTTTTTTTTATATAAATTAGAATCAATTAATTCTTGTTTGTACAAATCTTTAAGCACTATCAATTTCTCCTCGTACTTTTTTAAAAGATCAATATCAACATTACGTTCAATAGGTTCTTCTTTTTCAACTAAATCTACAGATTTTTTATCTTTATTTTTTAAACCTAATAAAAAAATGACTAAAATAGCTCCTATAGCCAAATAAGAAAGGTTTTCCTCAAAAATTTTCAAAATATCCATAAGAGTCAAAATAAACTAAGATTGTGAATTGTTAAAATTTAAGGTTATTATATATTAAATTTTTAAAAAAATTTATAAAATGAATAAAAAAAGAAAAATTAATGATGTTCTTGAATCTATTTTCAATCTAATTCAAGACGCGCATAACGAATTAGACGTTTCTGAAAAAGATAATGAAATCAAAAATAATCTTATAATAGAAAAGAAAAATTCAATTAATATTAATAAAGGTTTAATTGAGGAAAAGTTAGATGTCAATCCAAAAAGTAGGACTGGTGATTGGTCTAATCTTGAATTCAAAAAGATTGAATTGAATAAAGTTGATAACATTAAAAAAGATATTGAATCAAAGAAAGACAATCTTAAAAACAACTTTTCTGATGATGATGTTAAGAAAATTTTTCTTGATTCATTGAATAATTGGCGTAAAAAAAATTTAAAAAATTTAACAGAAAATATTTACCAAGAATTTATAAAAGAAACCTTAAAAGACAAGCTAAAATAACTGAGGCCTCCCGTTTTTAATTTTTAGATAATCGAAAACCTCAAGGCATGACTTATTAATTAATTCTTCATTATCACCAACAAAGACAATTGAAACTCCAAATGCATTTTTTTTAAAATATGGATAACTTCCTATTTCTAAATCTTTATATTTTTTTTGTATTTCACTCAGATAATCACCAATTATTCCCTCTGATAAAATAGTTGAAATTGTTTTTTTGTAAAATAAATTTTCACTATCTATTTTCTTAAAAAATTCGTCTATCATTACCTCTAAAATCTTTGGAACC
The DNA here is from genome assembly GCA_002167825.1 of Pelagibacteraceae bacterium TMED13. Classification (GTDB taxonomy): domain Bacteria; phylum Pseudomonadota; class Alphaproteobacteria; order Methylaequorales; family Methylaequoraceae; genus TMED13. The sequence goes on along the minus strand of NHBS01000025.1, from coordinate 25,842 downwards.
CCAGGAAAAACATGTATATTCTCAATTATAAAACCTGGGGCTATACTTACTGGATTGTCGATTAACTTTGAACCTTTAGGCATGTATGCCATTTTAAGTCTTGCCTGAGTAAACTCTTCATCTGAATAATGCTTTTTCAACCTATTTCTAGCTTCAATATTTATCTCAAATGGTAATTTTAAAGCCTTAGAAATAGAGCTTGATGTTATATCGTCGTGAGTCGGTCCAATTCCACCAGTGGTAAAAATATAATCATTAGATTTTTTTAATTTATTTACTTTTTCAATTATAATTTTTTCATCATCTGATATGATATTTATTGAGTTGCATTTAATGCCTTTCAACCTAAGTTTTTTAGCAATATAATTAGAATTTGTATCAAGAGTTTTACCAGAAAGAATTTCATTTCCTATGATAATTATACTTGCGGTTTTTCTTTTTGTTTTCATTAAAATTTTTGCTGTAAGTTTTCATCATTATATTATAAATTAACAACTTGAATGACAAATAATATTAAATTACATACCGAATCAGACTTTAAATATATGAGAAAAGCTGGAGGCTTAGCTGCAGATTGTCTTGATTATATCACAGAATATGTAAAACCAGGAGTTTCAACTTCAGAATTAGATGAACTGTGCCATAAGTTCCAAGTATCTAAAGGGGCTATCCCTGCCCCACTTAATTATAAAGGTTTTCCTAAATCTATTTGCACCTCAGTGAATCATGTTGTTTGTCATGGTATACCGAGTGAAAAAATTCTCAGTGAAGGTGATATAATAAATATTGATGTTACACCCAAACTAGATGGCTGGCATGGTGATACAAGTAGAATGTTTTATGTCGGTGAGGTTAAACTTAAAGCTAAAAAGNTGGTTGAGATAACCTATGAGGCTATGATGNGAGGTATAGAAATTATAAAACCTGGNATTACAACNGGTGATATTGGACATACCATACAGTCTTTTGCAGAAAGAAAAAATTATTCNGTTGTTCGTGATTTCTGNGGNCATGGNNTAGGACAAGTTTTTCACGATCAACCAAGTATTCTNCACTTTGGAAANCCAGGAGAGGGCGTTGAANTNNTTGAAGGAATGTTTTTTACAGTNGAACCAATGATAAATATTGGAAACTANAATGTTAAAGTCTTATCNGATGGTTGGACTGCTGTAACCTCAGATAAGTCACTATCTGCTCAGTTTGAACANTCAGTAGGAGTNACNTCGAANGGNTTCGAAATTTTCACAGCATCAANAAAAAAATTTAATTATCCACCTTACANNNAANNATGATTCCNCGTTACTCTAGAAAANAAATAAGAAAAATTTGGGANCCAGAAAATAAATTTAAAATCTGGTTAGATATAGAAATTGCTATATGCGAAGCTTTAGAAAATAAAGGTNTAATCCCAAANAAAGCTCTTNAAAATATAAGAANTAATTCAAGTTTTAATGTTGATAGAATCGATCAAATAGAAAAAGANGTAAAGCATGATGTTATNGCATTTTTGACTAATATTGCTGAAAATGTCGGNNCTGANTCTAANTTCATCCATATGGGNGTTACCTCATCAGATATCATNGATACCGCATTATCTATACANNTAAAACAATCCTCAAAAATTATAAAAGAAGAACTAAAAGGTCTTATAGAAATGCTTAAAGTCAGAGCGCAAGAGCATAAATCAACTCCATGTATTGGTAGAAGTCATGGTATCTTTGCTGAACCTACTACATTTGGTTTAAAACTTTTAGGGAAATATTGTGAATTCAAAAGACACCTGAAAAGATTAGATTCNGCAGAAAAAGAAATTTCTATTTGTTCTATTTCNGGAGCNGTTGGTACTTTNGCNAATATTGCACCTTACGTAGAATCCTATGTTGCCAAAAAACTCNATTTAAGAATTGAGTCNNTATCAACTCAAATAATACCTAGAGACAGACATGCATCNTTTTTTTCATGTTTAGCTTTACTTGCTTCATCAATAGAAAATCTAGCTGTTGAANTTAGACATCTNCAACGTAGTGAAGTNAGNGAAGTTGAAGAATATTTTTCTCCAAATCAAAAAGGCTCNTCTGCNATGCCNCATAAAAGAAATCCTATTCTCAGTGAAAANCTNACAGGATTAGCTCGAGTAATAAGGTCTAGCGCAATTCCTTTTATGGAGAANATTGCCTTATGGCATGAAAGAGANATTTCNCATTCCTCAGTAGAAAGAACAATNGGNCCNGATTCNATAGTTTTAACNGACTTTGCNCTCAATAGAATATCATCNGTAATAAAAAATTTAGTNATTGACAAAAANATGATGCTANAAAATTTAGAGAAAACNAATGGNCTTTATAACTCACAGAGATTAATGCTAAAATTATTAGAAAAANGTNATTTTTCAAGGGANAATGCCTATAAAATTGTTCAANATTCAGCAATGGAATCNTGGNANAAAAATAAAAANTTCAAGAATATCNTTATTAAAAATAAAAAAATATCAAAGATTCTAAATAAAAAAGAAATTGAAGATATTTTTAATATACAATATCACCTTAAGAATATTGATGGAATATTTGAGAGAGTTCTAAATGAAAAATAAAGAAAAAATTTATGAAGGAAAAGCTAAAATTATTTATAAAGGTTCAAAACCAAATACTCTCATTCAATATTTCAAAGATGATGCTACAGCTTTTAATAATAAAAAAAAATCAACAATCCCCGGAAAAGGGGTTTTGAATAACTTTATTTCTGAGTTACTGATGTCAAGGTTATCCGAAATAAATGTTCCTAATCATTTTATTAAAAGACTCAATATGAGGGAACAATTAGTACGAAAACTAGAAATTATTCCTATAGAGGTTGTTGTAAGAAATGTTGCCACTGGTTCGCTTGTCAAAAGACTTGGGATAAAAGAGGGAAAGGTTTTATCAAGACCTATAATTGAATTTTATTTAAAAAATGATGATTTAAACGATCCTATCATCTCCGATGAGCATATAATTGTATTTGAATGGGCTTCTCATCAGGAACTAGAGGAAATAATATCAATTTCATCTAGGGTGAATGATTTTCTAACTGGTTACTTTTTTTCACAAAGTATCAGGTTAGTTGACTTTAAAATAGAATTCGGAAGATTTTGGGATGGTGAGGAATCTTTGTTGATGTTAGCAGATGAAATAAGTCCTGATAATTGTAGATTATGGGATATTAAAACTAATAAGAAACTTGATAAAGATCGTTTTAGACAAGATCTTGGTGATGTAGATAAGGCTTACCAAGAGGTCGCGTATAGACTTGGTGTTTTATCTGAAAATGAATTTAAGAAGGTGATTAAAAATGATTTATAGAGTTTATGTCGAGTTTAAGACTGGAATACTTGACCCTGAGTCAGAGGCTATAAAAAAAACGATCAATAATCTGGGGTTTAAAAATATAGAAAATATTTCAAAAGGTAAATTTTTTGATATCAAACTTTCATCCGATAATGGTCTATCTGATATTGAAAAAATTAGCAAAGAGCTTTTATCTAATCCTGTAATTGAAAACTTTAAAGTAGTAAAAAAATAAATTTGTGAATAAGGATGTATCTATAATTCATTTCCCAGGTTCCAATTGTGACAGAGANCTAGCAGTTGCAATCAAATGTTGCCTCAAATTAAAACCTAAGTTTTTATGGCACAAGGAAAGTCATATAAAAGATCCGGGTGTAATTTTTATTCCTGGTGGTTTTTCATTTGGTGATTATTTAAGAGCTGGGATATTAGCAACAAAGTCTCCAGCTATTAAGGAGGTTATCAGACACGCAAAAAAGGGGGTTCCTATAATTGGTATATGTAATGGATTTCAAATTTTAACTGAATGTAAATTACTAGATGGAGCTTTAATAAAAAACTCAAGTCAATTATTCAGTTGTAAAAAAGTCTTCTTAAAAATAGAAAGCAAAAAAAGTTATTTTACTAAAAATATCAAAAAAAANATTGTGGAGTATCCAATTGCTCACTCACAAGGCAAATTTTATGTAGATGAATATAACTTAAAAAAACTTCAAGATAATGAACAAATCACATTTAAATATTCTTCTAAAACTGGTGATATAAGTAACAAATATAATCCAAACGGTTCTATTCAAAATATAGCAGGAATTGTAAATAAAAAAAAAAATGTACTAGGTTTAATGCCTCACCCCGAAAGAGCAATTGATAAGTTTAGTAGTGAAGATGGTATAAGTTTTTTTAAAGGGCTAAGCGAGGTAATATGAGTTTGGAAAAAGGGTTAATAAATTCTAAAATCATCAAAGATCACGGTTTAACTGAGTCTGAATATAAACTGATTCTAAAAATTCTTAAAAGGAAACCTAATTTATTAGAATTAGGTATCTTCTCCGTAATGTGGAGCGAGCATTGTTCATATAAATCTACAAAAAAATGGTTAAAGACCCTGCCAACTAGTGGGGAATATGTGATATGCGGTCCAGGTGAAAATGCTGGGATCATTGACATTGGGGATAATGACGCAATTGTATTTAAAATGGAAAGTCACAACCACCCATCTTTTATTGAGCCTTATCAGGGAGCTGCAACAGGGGTGGGAGGAATAATGAGAGATGTATTTACGATGGGAGCTCGTCCCATTGCTAATCTAAATTCACTGAGATTTGGAGACATATCTAATACTAAAACAAAGAACCTACTCCAAGGTGTTGTTAAAGGAATTGGTGATTACGGAAATTGTGTTGGTATTCCAACAGTTGGTGGAGAGTGTTCATTTCATAAGTCCTATAATAACAATATTTTAGTTAATGCTATGTGTGTTGGTTTAGTTAAAAAAAATAAAATTTTTTATTCTAAAGCCAAAGGTATTGGAAACCCTATTATTTACGTTGGATCTAAAACTGGAAGGGATGGGATACATGGAGCAACTATGGCGTCGGCCGAATTTGATGACAATTCAATTGATCAACGACCTCAAGTTCAAGTAGGAGATCCTTTTATGGAAAAGCTCTTACTAGAATCGTGCCAGGAACTTATGAAAGAAGATGCTATAATTGCTATTCAAGATATGGGAGCAGCTGGACTAACATCCTCTTCGTTTGAAATGGCTTCAAAAGGAAACTGTGGAGTTAAACTATTTCTGAATGAAGTTCCTTGCAGAGAAAGTAAAATGACACCCTATGAGATGATGTTATCAGAAACACAAGAAAGAATGTTGATGGTTATTAAGCCTGAAAAAAAACAAGTTACTTTTGATATTTTTCAAAAGTGGGGGTTAGATGCGATAGAAGTTGGTCATCTTACAGATACTGGGAAAATGCAAATGTACTTTGACAATAGTCTTGTAGGTGAACTTCCAATAAAACCTCTAGCTGATTCAGCACCAGAATATGATAGACCAAGAAAAAGAAAAAAATTAAAAGTTGTCAAAGTAAAAAAGAAAAAAGTACAACTTAAAGATGCTTTTCTGGATATGATTTCTAGCCCTAATCATTCATCAAAGGAATGGTTATTTGGCCAATATGATAATATGGTTATGTGTGATACCATTTACTCTTCTGAAGAATCTGATGCTGCAGTTATAAGAATCCATAACTCGAAAAAAGCAGTTGCAATTTCCTGTGATTGCAACCCTATTTATTGTAATTCTGATCCAAAATTAGGGGCAAAGCTAGCCGTCGCTGAATCATGGAGGAATTTGATTGCATCTGGAGCTAAGCCCTTAGCTATTACTGATAACCTTAATTTTGGGAATCCTGAAAAAAAGGATATTATGTTTCAAATAAAAAAAGCTATTGAGGGTATTAAGGTTGCTTGTACAAAACTTTCATTCCCGGTCGTATCGGGGAATGTATCTCTTTACAATGAAACAAAAGGCAAATCTATCTTACCAACTCCTGTAATCGGAGGTGTTGGGATAATTGAGAATCTAAAGTTTGTTACAGGAATTAACATGAAAATGAATGATGCTATTTATGTAATTGGACATACAAAAGGACATCTTGAATTATCTGTATATAATCAGATCTGTGGTGATGAATATGGAAGACCTCCATCTATCAATTTTGATAATGAAATAAAAAATGGTAATTTTATTTATAACACTATAAGAGAGGTTGGTATTTCTGGCTGTCACGACGTTTCTGAGGGTGGTATTATTATGGCTTTAACAGAATTATGTGTGAAAAACAAACTAGGTATAAAAATTAGTATTCCTGAAGAAATAAAAAAAAAAAANTGGCTTTTTGGTGAGGATTCATCAAGGTATATTATAACAACAAATAATGAAAAAAAATTAGTTAAATACGCCAAAAGGATGGGTGTATTTATTAAAAAGATTGGGAAAGTAGAAGGAAATTCATTTAATATTAGAAATGAGTTTGAAATTTCATTAAAAGATCTTATAACATATAATAANNAATGGTTTAAAAATTNTATAGANATTNAAAAATGACNTTAACNCCTGANGAAGTAACAANCCTTATNAAAAAANANNTACCNGATGCANAAATAGATATTACNGATNTNAAAGGTGATAANAATCATTATCANGCAAAAATTGTNTCTTCAANNTTTAANGGNCTNTCAAAAATTAANCAACANAANNTNGTTTANCAAGCTNTNGGNAAACANATGGGTACAACNNTACATGCATTAATGCTNACNACAAAAGNAAANAATGATTANAGAAAGGAAAGTNAATGGAANANATTAAANATAAAATANANAANTTNNTANACANNGATAATGTTGTTCTTTTTATGAAAGGAACTCCAGACTTCCCNCANTGNGGNTTTTCTGCTAATGCNGTTGCAATTCTAAATNATTTTAATGTANANTTTAAAAGCTATAANGTNTTAGAAAATGATGAATTAAGACAAGGAATNAANNAATTTTCNGATTGGCCNACTNTNCCCCAAATTTATATCAATNANGANTTTATTGGTGGTTTTGATATTCTTAAAGATATGGCCGAAAGCGGNGATTTTGAGGAAATTTTAAAAGAGAAAAAAATAAACTTTAAAGTCNAANNCTAGTTTTGATCATATTTTGCTTTCATTGCTGAAATAAAAGGGTAAATTGCACTAAGAATACTAATNATTAAACCTTCTTTTCCCGATAAAAAACCCTTTCTNGNTACATAACATTTAAAAAATCGTGATAGCAACTTTCTGATAGAAAATAATTTNTCTAAGTTATAGTTCTGCTCAATCAGATCAACAGCATTAAATGACGTATTTCTATTAAATCTGTTTAATAACTCTGAAATATTATTTGCCATATTATGAATTATATAATTTTCTAGTTGGTTACCCTTTCTCCCTATAACCTTATAACTAGGATGGACTCTCCCATTCATCCAATATTTNTTTTTTCTTTTGAATAAACAAAATTTTCCATCGGGTGCCATACATGCCATCCACCCATATTTTATTGCTTTATTCCCAACATAATTTACTAATTTTATATAAAAATAATCAAATGACTTACTTTTGATTGCATTGCTAATCTCTAGCGATAGTCTTTGATTGATAATTTCATCAGCATCAATTTCCAAGATCCAGGTATAATTACAATTTTTAATACCAAAGTTTCTTCTTTCNCCNTCTGACTCCCAACTTCCTTTANATATNTTTTTGGTATATTTTTTACATATTNACTCTGTTTTATCTGTAGTTCTATCTAGAATAACAACTATTTCATTAACAAANTTGAGTGATTTGAGNGTATTCTCAATTTTTTTTTCCTCATTGCGTGCAATGATTAAAGCACTAATTTTCATACTTTTATTATATTTTTTTTTTTTTAAATAGGTATAGACATTATTATATTTTTTATTTAGAANTATTCTAATTAATANTATTAGAACTATTCTAGTTTAGAAAGGAATTAANATGATAAGAAGTATACCTGATGTAACATTTCAAACAAGAGTAAGAGATGACTCTTTAGGAGGAGATAATCCTTTTAAATGGGAGGCGAAGACCTCCTCTGACTATTTTGCAAATAANAGAGTAATACTTTTTTCNTTNCCAGGTGCATTNACCCCAACNTGTTCCACATTTCAACTNCCTGACTTTAATAAATTATACGATGACTTTAAAGAANTTGGAATNGACGAGATATACTGTATNTCTGTNAATGATTCATTTGTAATGAACGCGTGGGCNAAACATCATGATATTGGTAAAGTTAAAGTTATACCAGATGGTAGTGGTGAGTTTACTAGAAAGATGGGAATGCTAGTTAAAAAAGATAATCTNGGTTTTGGTTTAAGNTCNTGGAGATATGCAGTTATAATTGAAAATAATGAAATAATNCANAGCTTTNTTGAAGCNGGCTTCAAAGATGATGCTGAAGATGATCCTTATGTTGTCTCNTCTCCACAAAATATATTGAAATACNTAAAAGAAGAATCCAAGGTTGCTGTATANATTCTACCTTGAGTAATATTCNATTACTAGATTAGGTTCCATNACAACAGGATATGGGACCTCTTCTAGTTTTGGNCCTTTNAANAAGGTACCTTTTAATTTNTCNTAATCTACNGACATATATTCTGGNGTATCTCTTTCAGTTGAACTNATGGCNTCNAGNACTATAGGAATNTCTCTACTAGATTCTTTAATTTCTATAACATCNCCATCTTTTACNGAGTATGATGGAATNNTAAGTTTTTTNCCATTNACCAGNACATGACCATGGCTAACNAATTGTCTCGCTGCAAAAACTGTAGTTACAAATTTCATTCTATAAACAGCTGCATCTAATCTTCTTTCTAACAATTGTATGAGGTTTTCACTAGTATTACCTTTNAGNTTCGATGCTTTGAAAAATANGTTTCTAAATTGTTTTTCAGTAATNTAACCATAGTGNCCTTTGAGCTTTTGNTTNGCCATAAGTTGAATGCCAAAATCTGAAGGTTTNCTCNTTCTNGTTTGTCCGTTTAAACCTGGAGGATAATCTCTTTTATTAAATGGACTTTTGGGTCTTCCCCATAAATTACATNTTAANCTTCTATCTATTTTNTATTTTGATTTAAGAATTCTAGTCATATTGTAGGTGAATATACTTATTAAATTACTTATGTCAAATTTATTTGCCTCTTTTTTTTAGNGCTTTNAAAATCCCAATCAGAATTTTTATATCGTCACTNGTTAAATCNATTTTATTAAATATATTCATGATTTTTTGAGTCATTATCTTTTTTCTTTCTTTNACTAAAAANAANTCTTTTTCNTCAAGATCATTNATTANAAGNTTCATAAAAGTTAATAAGTTCAGATTTTTTGGCTGTTTGAGGGTTTTTATTAATATCCTTTTTTCTTTCTACAAATTTTGAAATTTCATAACAAATCAAATTTACAGCATGCGATAAATTTAAAGATGAAAACTTTCTATTAGTATCGATCTTTAAAACATAGTCGCATAAAGCGATTTTATCATTATCCAATCCACTTCTCTCAGGTCCAAATACAATTCCAATTTTATTTTTTTTGTTATCTAAAAAGNTTTTAAGATGANTAAAACTAATAGNNTTNTNCTGGATNGATCTTATTCTATTAGTCGTNGCTATAATAATATTAAANTTTTCAATTGCTTTATCAAAACTTTGATACACTTTGCTTTCATTTATAACAATGTCTGCCCCAGCACTTACAGGTTTAATTTTTTCATGNCTTAAGTCAAANTCTGGTGAAACTAATATTAATTTTTTTAAGTTAAAATTTAACATAGATCTAGCAACCGCTCCAAGATTTTCAGGAAGTTGGGTATTTACCAATATAATTTCTGGTAAGTTCTTCAATCTTCGCATATTTTTATTTAAATTTTAGAAGGTGGTAAGTAATACTGTCATGCAATGCTATATATGAGGCATCTATTACATTATGAGAAACTCCAATAGTGGACCATTTTTCATTTTTATTGGAAGATTCAATCCTTACTCTTACTAAAGCATTAGTACCATCTTGAGGTGTCAAAATTCTTACTTTATAATCAACTAGATTTAAACTTTTTATTCTAGGGTAAAATTTTATTAAAGCTTTTCTTAAAGCTATATCTAAAGCATGGATAGGCCCATTACCCTCTGCAGCACTATAAAATTCATTTTTTTCAACAAATATTTTAATTCTAGCTTCTGAGATTGGAACAAATTTACTTTCAGAATCTTTTCTCTTTTCGTCAGAAACTTTAAAGCTTTCAAGACTATAAAACTCTTTAAATTTTTGAAGGGATCTTCTTGCTAAAAGCTCAAAACTTGCCTCTGCACCATCATATGCATAACCCAAAAATTCCTGATTTTTCACAATATCTAAAAACTTTTTCACTCTTAAATCATCTTTTTTAATTTTGATTCTAAATTTTTTAAGCCTATTTATTATATTTCCCACGCCTGACTGATTCGAAACAACTAGCACTCTATTATTCCCAACTTTTGCTGGATCTATATGCTCATATGATTTAGGGTTTTTTTCTACCGCAGAAATATGTAAACCACCTTTATGAGCAAATGCGGCAGAACCCACAAAAGGTAGATTTCTTGGTGATTGTCTATTTAATATTTCGTCAATAAATCTACTTGCATTTGTTATTTTATTTAATTTGCTAGTTAATTTACATTTGACATTCATTTTGAGAATCAGGTTGGCAGCCACATTAACTAAATTTGCATTTCCACACCTTTCACCCAATCCATTAAATGTACCTTGAACTTGCATAACTCCTAGCCTTACAGATTCAATAGAGTTATAAGTAGCATTATCTGTATCGTTATGAAAGTGAACGCCCAATGATCTCTCTGGGATTATCTCTTTGACTTTATTTAGAATATCTTTTAATTCAAATGGTAGTGTGCCTCCATTTGTATCACATAAAACTATCCATTTTGCACCGCTTTTATACGCTTGTTTTATTGATTCTAATGCATAGTCCTGATTATTTTTAAAACCATCAAAAAAATGTTCGGCATCAAACATTACTTCATTTAATCTTCTTGAGGCATATGAAATTGTATCATGAATCATCTCTAGATTTTGCTTGAGTGAGATTCTTAAAGCATTTTGAACATGAAAATCCCATGTTTTTCCAACAAGGCATGCTGTTCCAACACCTGAATTTAAAACTGCATTCAAGTTAGGGTCATTCGCAGCACTTTTCCCATGTTTTCGCATCATACCAAATGCAACAACTTTTGTACTTCTGGACTGTGGTAAGGACTTAAAAAATTTATCGTCTGTTGGATTAGCTCCTGGCCAGCCACCTTCAATATAGTCGAGGCCCATATCATTTAGGATTTCTAAGATCTTTAGTTTATCATTAAAACTAAAATTTACACCTTTACTTTGAGCACCATCCCTAAGAGTACTATCATATAATTTAACTATACTATTACTCACTATTAACCTTTATCCTATTAACTATTTCTTTAACGTTAAGTAAAGTTAGAAGATTATTCATACTTGGACCAAACTGTTTTCCTGTCAAAATAATTCTAAGTTTAGTGTAAAGTTCTTTTGGTTTAATGTCACATTTTTCTAATATTTTTTTTGTCCAATCTACCCACGTATTTAAATTAATTTTCTCTGGAAGTTCAGCTAAAATAATTTTTTTTAAATCATTATTTAATTTAACTTTATCTTCTAGTATTAATTGAGAGTTGATTATTTCATACCAATCTTTAGCCTCTTCTATACTATTAATATTAGATTTAATAACTTCCCAAAAACTTTCATTAAAGTGTAGGTTAGTAGTTTTTTTTAATTCTTTGAAGCCTAGTTCTTTTAAGTATTTAGAGTTCAACCTTAAAAGCTCATTCGGATCAAAAAATATAGAATTTTTTGAAAAAATCTTAAGGTCGAACTCATCTATTAATTTTTCTTTGTCTAGTATATTATCTATTGACTTGCTAGTACCTATTTTACTTAAATAATTAATTATAATTATTGGAAGAATATTGTCAGATCTGAGTTGATTAATAGAGTTTTTTCCTGTTCTTTTNGAAAGACCCTCACCTGAAATTNACTTNATTAATGGAAAATGNCCAAANTCNGGNATNTTTGAATCAAGCATTTTAAANAGTTGAATCTGTGCTGCTGTATTTGTNAAATGATCATCNCCNCTCATTATNTGNGTNACATTTAAATCAGCATCATCAACNACAGATGTAATTGTAAACAAAGGNAGCTCGTCCGAACGAAAGATAACAGGGTCAGATATCGATAANTTTTTGAAAATCACCTTATTATGAATATGATCTTCCCAAGTAATTAACTCGTCATTTAATTTAAGTCGCCAGTGTGGTTTTTTCCCAGAGGAAATAAGTGAACTAATTTCAGATTTTTTTAGTTTTAGTGATGATCTGTCGTATATTGGAGGTTTTCCTTGTTTCAATAAGATCTTCCTTTTTAAAGAAAGTTCTTCCGCTGACTCAAAACAAGGATATATAAATTCTTTTTTTTTTAAAAAATTAAATACATCAATATATTTCTTCATTCTTTCTGATTGTTTAAAAATATCAAAATAATCTATATTCAACCACTCTAAATCCGAGATAATTGATTCTGTATATTTTTGACTAGAACGCTCTAAATCAGTGTCATCTATTCTTAAAAAAAATTTAATATTATTTTTCTTGGCAAATAAATAATTTAAAAGTGCAACTCTTAAATTTCCGATATGTAATAATCCTGTGGGGCTTGGAGCAAATCTCAACATTTAATATCTCATTATATTTCAAATTTGTTAGTAATTGGAAACCGCCTATCATTCGCTAACGCCATTTTAGTTAACTTTGGACCAATTGCACTCTGGTATCTTTTAAATTCTGAATTTTTAATCATTTTCCAAATTTTTACAACCAATCCTTTTTTAAACCCTTTATTTATTATTGATTGCAAATCTTTATTATCATCAATTAACATTTCAAGAATTTGATCAAGAATTTCATATGGAGGAAGACTATCAGAATCTTTTTGATTAAGTTTTAATTCTGCAGTGGGTTCTTTATTGATTATATTANAGGGAATCATATTTTTNCCCTCTGAATTATAGTTATTATTATTTATCCAATTACATAAATCATAAACNCTNGTTTTGTAAAGNTCTTTCAAAAGAGCAAANCCNCCGCACATGTCACCATATAATGTAGCATANCCCACAGAGTATTCCGANTTATTTCCAGTAGTAATTAGTAATGCGTTNGTTTTGTTTGAGATTGCCATTAATAATAGNCCTCTTAATCTAGATTGAAGATTTTCCTCTGTAATATCATTTGGTAAATTTTTAAAATATGGATTAAGTAATGTAATTATTGTTTTTCTTAAACCGTCAATATTTAACCTTCTTAATTTAATATCAAAATTACTAGACAAATTATTAGCATCTTGTTCACTTTCTTTAGACGAAAAAACTGTGGGAAGATAATAAGGATGAACATTTTTTGATCCAAATGTTTTTGCTGCAATAGCTAAACAAAGAGCAGAATCAATTCCACCAGATAAACCAATTATTAAAGACTTAAATTTATTCTTATCTGCATAATTTTTGAGGCTTAAACTTAAAGCATCAAATAAAATCTTATTTTGATTGATTTTTTGTTTAAATATTTTTGGAGATTCAGTATTTATAATCTGATTAGATTCACTAAAAAAACTTTGTTGTGATATTATATTCCCCAGTTTATCCATTAAAAAAGAACCACCATCAAAAATTAAATCATCTTGAGATCCAACTGAATTTAAGTAAATTAATTCAGAATTTGAATTAATAGCATTCTTTTTTGCAACTCTTTTTCGGCTTTTATCTTTTCCAATTTCATAGGGAGAAGCATTGATAGAAATTATTAAATCAATATTTTCATTTTTTAAATCTTTATTTTCTCTCCACATATCTTCACAGATAAGAAACTTAATTCTTTTTCTTTTTAGATTTAAAATATTCTCAGAATATTTCTTATTAACTGAAAAATATCTTTTTTCATCAAAAACACCATAGTTGGGAAGTTTGTTTTTAGTAAATTCTTTGATAATTTTTCCAGATCTAATTAAAAAGAGAACATTAAAATATTTTTTTTTTTTATATGGTATACTTAAAGCAAAGATTGTTTTTTTATTTGTTGTGATTTCAACAGTTTTATTTTTATAAATTTCAACGTTTTTAAGAAAATCATCTCTAAGAATCAAATCACCCGGAGGATACCCAGTTAAAGCAAATTCAGGTGTAATAAATAAATCACAGCCCTCATTATTTGCTTTGAGATATAATTTTTTTAACTTTTTGAAATTATTCTCAAAATCACCTAAGTCAGTTTGAATTTGCGAAGTAAAAACTTTTATAACTTGCTCCTACTAATGTTAGATTTTTTTCAAGAATGAAGCAATTAAAAATGCCAACTCTATCGATTGAGATGCATTCAAGCGAGGGTCACAATGAGTATGATATCTACTACTCAGATCTTTATCCGATATTTTTTGCAAACCGCCGATACACTCCGTTACATTTTGACCAGTCATTTCAAGATGTATGCCACCGGCATATGTTTCTTCTTTTTCATGAATTTTGAAAAAAGATTTTACTTCATTAAGAATATTTTTAAAATTTCTTGTTTTGTANCCACTTTTAGACTTTTCAATATTAGCATGCATTGGATCTGAGGACCAAACAACATGAAGTTTAGCATTTTTAATTTTTCTAAGAATGTTTGGGAAAATTTTCTCTATTTTACTCGCACCCATTCTTACTATTAAAACAATCTTACCTTTTTCGTTATTTGGGTTTATTTTTTTTATAACTTTAATTAACTCTTTATAATCTGAAGTAGGTCCAACCTTTATACCTATCGGATTGCTAATACCTCTACAAAACTCAACATGCGCTCCATTTAGCTGTCTTGTTCTATCCCCAATCCAAACCATATGAGCAGATGTATCATACCAATCTCCTGTTGTACTATCTATTCTCGTGAATGCAGTTTCGTAAGGAAGTAAAAGTGCTTCATGAGATATAAAGAAATTAGTTTCAGATAATTGCCTTACATTCTTACTTGTTATACCACATGAGCTCATAAAACTTAGGCATTCTGATATCCTATCGGCTAAAAGTTTGAATTTTGATCCTTGTTTTGATTTTTTTACAAAATCTAAATTCCACCTTTGTATTCTACTTAAATCTGCGTAACCACCATATGCGAAAGCTCGGAGAAGATTTTGGGTTGAGGCTGCTTGATTATAAGCCATAACCATCCTATCAGGGTTATGTTCTCTTGAGTCATGATTGAATTCAATTCCATTTATCATATCTCCAAGATAACTTGGAAGTTCAACATCATTCTTTTTTTCAATTGGTGATGATCTNGGCTTTGCAAATTGTCCAGCTAGTCTACCTACCTTTGTTATTGGAACACCAGAGGCAAAAGATAAAATGACTGACATTTGTAAAATAACTCTAAAAATATCTCNAATATAATTAGGATGAAATTCAGCAAAACTNTCAGCACAATCACCCGCTTGTAATAAAAANCCTTTACCATCACNACACATTGACAAGCTTTCTTTTAAGNCNCTNACTTCACCTGCAAAAACAAGTGGTGGGAGTTTCTTAAGTTTTTTTATAACTTTCAGAAGTTTAGATTTGTCTAGGTANTTTGGCTGATGTAAAGCANTTTTACTTTCCCAAGAAAGAGGTGTCCATTTTTGAGTCATAACTATTAATATCTTATAATATTTATAATTTCTATTATTTATTTTAAGGTAACAATTTCCTCAGCACTTGTTGGATGAATACCAATTGTTTTATCAAACTGGTTCTTTTTTAAACCATTNACNATCGCAACTGAAAAACCTTGAACTATNTCAGCTGATCCATCACCAACATAATGTAANCCTAAAACTTTNTCCGTCTNTTTGTTTACAACTAANTTTATAAAAACTTTTTCCTTTGTTTTTGATAATGAATATTTAAGTGGCNTAAAACTCGACCTNTAAATATCAATTTTTTTAAANTTTTTTTTCGCTTCCTCTTCAGATANACCAACATATGANTAATTTGGGTTNCAAAATACAGCTGTTGGAATNTTTTTATACTCNAATGATTTTTTTTTCGATGATTTAAGATTANTTACAAAAACCATTGCNTCNGCTATTGCTACCGGAGTTAACTGNATTCTATCAATCACATCTCCAATTGCGAATANATTCTTTGCTGATGTCTTGAAATATTTGTCAACAATNATCGAACCNTTTTTATTNACCTTAANATCAGTATTNTCTAGATTTAGNTTTTCTNTNTTTGGAACTCTTCCAACTGCTTCCATAACNAAATCATATTTCTCTTTTTTTTTTNTATTATAANATACGTCNAACTTACCTTNCTGATATGAAATCTCTTTNGGAAATTTCNGAGTCAAAAATTTNACCCCCTTATCACCCATTTGTTTCATTATTTCAGTTGCCACTTCCAAATCAAAACCTTTTAATATTTTTTCACCTCTAATACAAACNGTTGTATCTACTCCCAGTCCGTTAAAAATNGAGGCAAATTCTACCGATATATAACCACCTCCNANAATCAAAACATTNTTCGGTAATTTTTTTATATCAAATGCCTTATCAGAATTAATTATGTTTTTTCCAGCAGCAAAATTCATAATTCTTGGTTTTGAGCCAACTGCTATAAGGATTTTTTTTGCTTTAATAATTTCTCCACCGACATTTAATGTTTCGTTATCTATAAAACTTGCTTCTCTTTCAAATATTTTTACCTTAGAATTTAAAAGAAGGTTAAGATAAATTTTATTCAATCGTCGAAGTTCTTGCTTCTTATTTGACACTAGTTTTTTCCAATTAAAACTTGGTTTCTTTGGATCCCATCCAAATGATTTCATAATTTCAAATTCGTTGCTGAAATGAGAGGCGTAGGAATACAATTTCTTTGGAACACAACCTCTATTAACACATGTTCCTCCCAAAGACCATGATTCAGCTATGCCAACCTTTAAACCTTTTGAACCAGCCACTCTTGCAGCTCTTACTCCTCCTGAACCCGCACCGATTACAAATAAGTCAAATATTTTAACCATACTAAAAATTCCAGTTAACAAATTTAGTTTCAAGAAATGGTTCAAGTGTTTGAAGTGAACCCTCACGCCCTATTCCAGATTCCTTCACTCCTCCGAAGGGATTTAAATACGTTGATATCTTTCCAGAATTTATTCCAAACATTCCATATTCTAAGTCATCAACTAATGACCAAATTCTTCTTGGGTTTGTTGTAAAAAAATATGAAGCTAATCCATACTCTGTATTATTAGCCATTTCAACAACCTCCTTATCATTCTCAAAAATTAAGATAGGTACAATGGGACTAAAGTTCTCATTTTTGAAAACTAACATATTTTGTTTGATACTGGTTAGTATTGTTGGTTCAAAAAGTAAAGAGTTTGGTTTATGTAATTTTCCACCAAATTCAATTTTTGCACCTTTATCTAGTGCATCCTGAATATGATTTTCTACCTTTTCTAGAGCTTGTTTAGAAATGAGAGGACCAATATCACAATCTTTTAAACCAGAGCCAATTCTCATTTTTTTCAATCTATTTTTAAGTTTTATTAAAAAATCTTCATGAATTTCTTTGTTAAGGAAAATTCTATTAGCTGATATACATGTTTGGCCAGCATTTCTAAATTTTGCATTTATTAAACCTTCAATAGCTAAATCAATATTAGCATCTGAGAAAACAATAAAAGGAGCGTTCCCACCAAGTTCTAAGGAGATATTTTTTATTGTTTTTGAGCTATTTTTCATCAATAGTTTTCCAACTTTTGTTGAACCGGTGAAGGTTATTTTTTTTACCGTTGGATTCTTTGACAATATATCACCTATTACTTTTGGTTTTCCATTAACAATGTTAAAAATCCCTCTAGGAAATTTTGCTTCAACTGANAGTTCCCCTAATACTAAAGCTGTTATTGGTGTTAATTCCGATGGTTTTAAAACTACACAACATCCCGCAGCTAGTGCTGCGCTTACTTTTCTTGTCACCATTGCAAGAGGGAAGTTCCAGGGCGTGATAGCTGCCACAACACCAACNGGTTCCTTTATATAAAACATCTTTTTTGTCTGCTCAGGTGACTCAAATATCTTTCCGCAGTTTCTAAGGCACTGATTTGCTGACCACTCAATAAATGATGCGCCATATTCTACTTCCACTAACGACTCTCTTAATGGTTTGCCACATTCTCTTGTGATAATTTTTGCAATACTTTTTTTATTCTTTAGTACTAATAAATGAAATTTTTTTAGATAATTACTTCTTTCCTCCGCAGAAGTTTTTTTCCACTTCTTAAATGCATTTGCAGAGGATTTTATCGCTTCTAATGTCCCAGACTCTTCTGCATCATACACTTCAAGGATCTTTGAATTATCAAAAGGGTTTATAACATCAAACGTTTTTTTATGCTTTACCCAGGAACCATCGATTAAAGAACCGTATCTCTTTTTCATATTATATATATATATTAAAAAAATAAAAAAAAAAGGGGTGTTACCACCCCTTTTTTGCAGTTAATGGAAAGCAAGCTTGCTAAATTAATAACGACATATAAAAAAAAAATTTACTAGTTTTTTAAAAATAAATGAAAATTATCTAAAACTTCGGNAAACTCTTCTGTTTTAATTCCATTTTTTTTAGTTTTTATTAATGACTTTTCTAAAATATTAGCCCCTAAGTAACTAAGCTGAATTGAAAAGCCTTTAACAAAATTATTTCCATTACCTCCTGATGATGAACATATAAGTGTTTTTTTACCATCAAAACCTTCTTTCCAGTCATCACCTATTCTACTAACCCAGGCAATCGTATTAGTAATAATAGGTGAGACACCTCCATTATACTCTGGACTACACCAAATTGTAGCATCTGCAGAGACAAGCATTGACTTTATTTCTGTGATCTCTTTGGGAAAGTTATTTTGCTCTTTAATTTTAACTTCTAATGATGGTGTAAATAATGGNAGGTTTANATCTTCTAAGGAAATAATTTGACAAGATAAATCAGNCTTTTTCTCAAGATAAACTTTAATNTGCTCTGATANATCAAAGTTNCTAAATGGTGTAGCTGATACAATTAATAGTTTTTTCATCTGATGATAATAGTTTTAGTTTAAATCTAATGCAAATTTTTTTAGAATCTCTTTATCTATGTATTTAACGATTTCTATACTAGTAGATGATAGTATTATTTTTGGTGCATACCCATNCTCGTAAGCTTGAAACCACCTTCCAGCACATAANCACCACCTATCACCNTCTTTCAAACCAGGAAATTCAATTTCTTTTTTTGGTGTNATCAAATCATTACCATTTTTGAATGAAAAATCTAAAAATCTCTGGTCAANTTNTGCACAGACTATGTGTTTTCCATAATCNCCANCAACACTTTCACAGCAACCATTTCTTCTAAACCCNGTTAATGGTTCTTGTGAACATTCAACTAACTTATTTCCNAAGAAATTTTTTTTCANAATTTTTTTTCCATCCTATANTGTAANCCAATATTTTTAATCAAGAATTCTTCACCTNCAATTTTATAATTATTTTTCTTATAAAAATCTACCGCCTCTATCCTTGCATTACACCAAATTTTAAAGTGTTTATTTTTATCNAAATTTTCGANCTCTATTTTTCTTAAAANCNTTGAACCATAACCCATTGCTCTAAATTTNGGCAATGTAAACATTCCTCTTATTTGATATTTTTTACAACCNACATCTTTGATCAAAGTCAAACCAGACACTACTTTTTTGTTGATAAACAGTAAATAATGTTTTGTATTTTTTTTCGAATCCTCTTTATAGAAAGCAGATTTTCTTTGGTTTGATCTATATAGAGCAATTATTCTAAATTTTTTTATATAACTAGCTGGAACTTTTTTTATTAAAAAATCCTCCTTATCGNTTATTGGGTCATAACCATGAGNTCCAAATGGATGACANCTTAAAATTCTAAAAAAACTTATTTTNAATGCCTTGAAAAAATTAAACTTNTTGAATGCTTCTATNGCATACTCTGAGCAGCTCGGTANAAATCGACAGTTACCGAAAAAAAAACGTGCAAATAGTAACCTATAAATNGTTATAAAGAATATTGGAATATAATTAAAAATTATTATTTTATTCTGTTTTAAACCATTTAGTTCCATCTGGCGTATCCTCGATTTCAATATGCATCTTTCTAAGTTTATCTCTTAACTGATCGGCATCATTAAACTTCTTATTTTTTCTAGCATTCTCTCTTTGTTTAATTAATTTAATAATNTCTNTTTCATCATTTTCANACTTATTTAAATATTTTTTCTCTATACCTAATANNTTTAGAGAGTGACAAATTGATCTTAANATAATGTTTTTTTCCTTTANATTAGNATCACGTGNTTTCGAAATTTGCTCGTTAAGGATTGCTAGTGCTTTGGGAGTGTTAATATCNTCAAAAAGACAGCNAAGAAATTCTTCAAAATATTTATTCTTTAAAANTTTTTCTTTTTCATAGTTTTGGAGATTATTCACANTATAGAAATTATCTAATTTTTGAAGATAATTCTTAAACTGNACTAAGCTTGTCTCGGAAAAATCTAGAGGCTGCTTATAGTGTGCACTTAGAAGGCAAAGTCTTAAAACCCTACCCTCATATTTATTCAATAAATCTCTGACGAGTTTAATGTTTCCAAGGGACTTAGACATTTTAACATTATCAAATGTTACAAACCCATTATGAAACCAATAATTACAAAAACTTTCTGGTTTTAAATTTCCATTACCTAANGAGCAACTCTGAGCAATCTCATTTTCNTGATGAGGAAAAGTTAGATCAATCCCACCGCAATGAATATCAAAGGGNAGTCCTAAACATTTTTTGGACATAGCGCTACACTCAATATGCCAGCCTGGCCTACCTATTCCCCANGGTGAATCCCACCCAGGCTCATTTTTAGAACTTGGTTTCCAAAGAATAAAATCATTATCATTTCTCTTATAATTTACTGTTTTAATTCTTGTCCCTGTTTTTTGATCNTCCATCACCCTTTTTGATAATGCTCCGTAGTATTTATAACTATNAGTATCAAACAAAATATTTCCGTTTGATTCNTACGCGCATTTATTNNTAACNAGANTTTTGATAAACTNTATCATATCNATAATGTAGTCAGTTGCTTTAGGTTGAAAAGTTGGAGTTGACACTCCAAGACTCTCCATATCCTGGTTATAAATTAAATGANATTTANTTGTTAGTTCACCTATGGGTANGNNTTGCTCTTGAGNTGCTTCAATTATTTTATCGTCGATATCTGTGATATTTGAAGCAAATGTTACTTTTTTGTATTTTTGTTTTAATACTTTAACTAAAAGATCAGTAACAACNGCCATTCTNGCATTNCCAAGGTGTGCAAAATTATAAACGGTTGGNCCACAGGCNTAAATTCTTACATTTTGATCATCAACTGGAATAAACTCCTTTTTTTTTTTTGAGAGNGTATCGAATAAATAAATTTTCATCTTCTTCATGAGGTTAAANAATTACATATCCTATCTTTTTATTTAATAAATTAGTGCCTAATTTATTTTATTTTAGGTTATATTCAAAAATTTCATAACAAAAATCTTTTAATTTTAAATTATCTACAAATACCAAANAAAGAATGATACACCTTTGAATTACTTCTTAACTTACCAAATTTATTAAACCTTGATGAGTATACGAAATTCTTGTCACTATCAAGTGAGAACATAGCTTTATCTTCTTTCTCCAAACAGTTAAAACTTTTTTCNTTAATCTTANTTTTNTTGATATTAAATAACCAAGTACANTCNAAAATTTCATACTCTCCTGTNGNTTTGAATAAANGAAGTTCAATAAAATGAGAATTCTTTGGTATGTAATTTTTATTAATNTTNNGATGTTCTGACTCAGATCTAAGAATATCTTCTCTACTNCTTGAAAATTTAATTTTAAAGTCNGTTAANCCCAAATAACNNAGGATTTCCTTNTGCTCACCACCAAGATTTGAGAGTCCGCTTTGTTTTTTAGTATTGCANTTAAAACTTTCTTCAGAGGATNAATTTANNGGTAATAGAAGAAAATATATAAGAAANAAAATACTAAATTTTATTTTTTTTTGTTTTCTCTTTTTTAATTTCATCGATTCTTCTTTGCAAAAGTATNAATGGTTCNATATCAGCTAATGAACATTTTTTATTTCTAAATTTNAGTGTGCTTCTATTTATAACNAATTCNATATCTTTATTATTNATTATCTTAATATTCCTTAAGTCTGTTCTATATGTTCTTTTATATTTATAAATTTCATACAATAGCTTATTCATTGAATANAAAANTACTTGATTATCTGGNAAAAACTTAATACCCCAGTCCTCGATACTTTCTGANTTAACAAAACAAATTAGCTTTTTCCCTGTTAAATCATTATCGTANGGATCGTTTGATAAAACANTTGAANTATAAAAAANGNNAAATAAAAGNATAAAAANTAATTTCATANNTTATTTTAAATTATAAATATCNAAATTGAAATTTAAAATTAAAGAAATATTTATTAAAAAAACTATTTATTATTTAANAGGCAGTTNTAGTTATTAAATTTNTCTGATTNTTGATTTGATGTTAAATAGAAGTGNTCTTTTAAANTTCCGTTAGATCTATCNATAAATATTTTTGAACTTCTCATNACTNTTTCATTNAATTTACTTTGAAAGTTTATTTCAATATGTTCATCACCTATAATAACTGATGAAAATTTCATTCCNTGAGACCACCCTATCCCTGATAATTTTACGTCGTTATTTGTAATNTTTATCCATCCTAAAGTTTTAGTATAATCATTTAAAAAATGTGATTCATTGCCATAAACTTTATGATCTACATANTTGGTACTTTTATATTCACAAGTGTATAAAAACTCATCTTGGGCATGAGATTCTTTGATNNGTAAGATTAGNANGCTTAGTATTAANGCTAAAAANAAATATTGTCTAATTATCATTTGCAAATTCCTCTGATTTCAGTNNTAAAATATTTAATATGGTTNTTATAATATTCTTTNATAAATATCATTTCNAATTTTTGTTTAAATAAAATAACNTTGTCTATAGATTGTAAATNTTTTTTTTTTTCAGTGTTATAAATTTTTTTTATAAATAAAAAATTTNCAGTATTTTCNATNAAAGATTTAGATATCATGTTNCTTTTTTCNTGNTTTAATAATTCCCATTCCATTTTTTTTTTCTCGTANAACCAANCTTCTTCNNTATCAAGGTAAAANTTNATTTCTTTGCCAGTAAAAAGTTCTTTCTTTGCAGGCANATTATTCTCTAATTCTTNATTAANTATACAAGATATTTCCGTTTCACTTGAAAACCCAATAATAGGTATTNAAAATATNAAAAAGAAAAAAATATATANTTTCATTANTTAATTACTGATCTTTAAAATTTAGACTTTTACACATTTACTTTTTATTTATAGATTTAATATTAAGTTATTTATATGATTAAGATTATTCTAATTATCACCCTTTTATTTCCATTTTCAACATCATCTTTTGGAAACTGGATTAAATACTTTGATGATCAGAATGGAAATACATTTTACTATAAAGATGTCGAGAAAGAAGATGGAAATATAGTTTTTTATAGTATGACTGACAGTATTAGACCAAATAAAAAAGGGGTTTATTGTACTATTGATAAAAGAGTTGCTGATTGTAACAATTTCTCACTAAAATACTTGGAATTTAAATTTTTCCGAGGTCCACTTTGTATTGGTAAAGCCGAATCAGTTCCATCAAAAACCATCGAAAGCTTGGGATGGAAAAAAAATCTTCCTAGCTCGACTGATTTCTTGATAATTGAAAAACTTTGTAAAAAATATTCAAAATAAATTATTTCTAATTAAGTTTATTATCCAAGAATGAAGAGTTTGAAAAAAAAAAAAAAAAAAAATTAAGATTGTAAATATGAAAAAAATTGTATTTTTCACAGTTTTGCTATCAATTATCTTTTATGGTTTTTTATCGAATTATTCCAAAAAAAAAAAAATTAAAGACTACTTTCAAGATAATAAGTCTACAAACTTATTATAAAACTAGATGTTAGAGAGTTCCTTCTACAATATATTTTAAAATTCTAACAACTTGATGCTGATTTTTTACGACTGCAGACGATGATGCATCTACTTCTTTTAATGCATGTTGATCTTCATCATTATGTATAACAATTATAGACTTATTTAGAGCAGAGGCATAACCAGCATCAAAAGCAGCATTCCACTGTTTATACTTATCTCCAAATTTTACAACAACAACATCAGAATCTTTTATAAACTTTTTAGTTTTAATAGCATTAATATTTGCTCCTTTTTGGTCTTTCCAAAAATTCTCAACCTCAGGACCAAGAATTTCTACACCACAGTTATCTGAATTATCATGATTGGTGGTAGGTGAAGTGAAGTTTATTTCTAGCTTTTCTTTTTTTGATAACTCAATGATTTCTTCTCTCCAATTAGTATGAATCTCTCCAGATAAATAAACATTGAACATTTTCCACTCCTAAGAAATAAATTTAATATTGAGCATTTTTAACAGTTTTAATAAAGAAAATGAATAGTAAGTTAAAATTATTTATTTTGATATTTAGATTTTTAAGGAAATTTTCTACTTTATTTTAAAAAAAATCACTTTATATAATTATAATGAATTTAAAATCTTTTTATTTAAAGAAATTTATTTTTGGAACTCTTATTGTTTTCTTTTCATTTCAGCCTATTAACTGTTTTGCAGGCGTTACTTACAGTGATAAAAATTATAGTGAATCCAGTATATCAGATTATTGTGATGATTCATTAGAGTGGTATGATGACCATCCAGGCTACAGCGGTGAATTTACTAGAGTTTTAGACTATTGCATAGAATATGTTAAAGATGTAAGTCCAGAAGGATTTAATGTAAACCCAATTTTATCGGATTTTGGTGCGATGAATGGAGTAAATACTCGTCCTAGAGATAATATTCATCAAGGTATCGATATTATTGGTAGAGCTAATGAGCCCATAATTGCCATCTCAGATGGTGTAGTTTTAGAGACAACTATCGAAGATTGTTGGGGTGGTACAATTATAGTAGACCATGGCAAAGCATTTGATGGGAAAAATATGATAGCAATTTATGGACATGTTGGAGAATTTTTAGTTAATGAAAATGATAAAATTAAAAGAGGTGATATGATTGCCAGATTACCTTCAAAGATTGAATATAGATGTATGGCCAGGGTTAGACATCTTCATCTGCAAATTGGTCAGAGATATTGTAAAAAGGAGGAAAAAGATAATTGGGGATGTAAATACTTTATAAAAGATTTTTATAGATCTTTAAATCCCCATGATTACTGGGCAGATGGAGTAAACAATGTTTCATGCTTTAATAATGAAAAGTCATTTAAAAACGGAACAATTACTTACCCATTCAAGTGTAAAAAACTTTCAAAAAAGAACAATTGAAAATTCTAAGGTAGATATACTCATCATAGAATAAAAAAATTCTTAAACGGACATTCTATTTATATTTTTGTTTATTTTTCATCTAATTTTTTTTTTAAAAACTGTAAATATAAATGCATCCATTCCTCTTTTGTCAAACCATTCAATTTTACATTTCCTTCTTCTTCAGATTCCCAATCCTCTAAAATAAAATCGATAAAATCCATATTCATTTTTGAGAGATAATCACAAAATTTATCTAATCCAATTTTTTCATTCATCATTTACCACTTTTTTTTTCTATTTAACGGTGACCGATT
>NHBS01000024.1:1276-31959 GCA_002167825.1 Pelagibacteraceae bacterium TMED13 | reverse complement strand
CTAACCTGAGATCATCTGCAATCTTGATTAAGGTGTTTTTGCAAACCAAAAAAGATATTTTTTTGGCTAAATTTCCTTCGCTATCATCTGGATAGAAATGAAATATCTCATCTGATATAATTAACCCTAGCACTCTATCTCCTAAAAATTCAAGGCGTTCATAATTATTTTTTTTTGAGAAACTAGGATGTGTCAAAGAGGTTTTCAACAACGACTCATCTTTAAATTCATAGCCTAGTTGATCCATAAGTATCGCCAAACTTTCCATATTAGTTAGATTTTGGTCTTAAACTTATAAATAATCTATCTTTTCGAAGAGCAGGGAACCATGTCCAAAATTTAAAAAAACTTCCAATTTCTGTGTCAAACGAGACACAAACAACCTCAGCCCTTCCTACAAGATTATTCTTAGGTATTAAACCTATAAATCTACTATCCTGAGAATTATCTCTATTATCTCCTAAAACAAAGAAATAATCCTGGGGAATAACGATCTCTTCATAATCATTTGTATTCAAGAATGTGACACTCTTTTTAAACTCGTAAACATCATAAAATGTATTGTCATCCAATGTTTCTCTTATTAATTCAACGTCAAAGAATTTATACTTTTCTTCACCAATTTTTTTGGTATTAATCGACTTATCATTTGCAATTATAATATTGTCTTTGATCTTTATAGTATCGCCAGGAAGTCCAATTACTCTTTTTATGTAATCAGTTTTGTTGTCTTCTGGTGTTTTGAAAACAACTATATCACCTCTTTTTGGTTCATTATAAAACAATCTCCCTGAAATTACTGGTATACTAAAAGGTAAAGAATGTTTAGAGAAACCATATGAATACTTAGAAACAAAAAGATAATCTCCTACTTTCAAATTAGGATACATTGACCCTGATGGAATACTAAATGGTTCGAAAAAGAAACTTCTTATAAATAATGCGGCTAAGATTGCGTAAAATAAAGAAATAAGATTTTTTCTTATTTTTTCTCTTGGAGAAGATTTGATTGTATCAAATTTAGTTGATTGATTTTTCTTTTTTTTTGGTAAAAACATACGATTAAATAATTCTATATNNGAATATAAACCATATAAATTTAAAATCTAGACTCATTGATTATTTCTCTAAACTTTGAAATTGTTTCTTTAAGCCCATNAAATAAAGACTGTGCAATTATAAAATGTCCNACATTAAGTTCTGAAATATTTCCAATTTTNGANATATTCGNAACATTTNTAAANTTTAAACCATGACCAGCATTACAAACTATTTTGTTTTTTNCACAATATTCAGCAGATTCTTGAATTTTNTNTAACTCNNTNTTNAAGGATCCTTNTTCAAATAGTAATGANTATTTTCCTGTATGAAGTTCTACAGCATCAGCACCAACNTCTATTGCCGCATCAATCTGTNNAATCTCTGGATCTATAAATAAAGAAACCTTAGTTCCATTATCTTTGATTTTTTCTATGTANNNTCTAAGATACTNAACTTTCTTTCTAACATNTAATCCACCTTCNGTAGTNAATTCCTCNCTTTTTTCAGGAACTATACAACAAAATTCTGGTGATNCTTTTATACAAATCTCTTTCATTTCAGTAGTTGAGGCCATTTCTAAATTTANTGGTAAAAAATTATTACTTTTTAAATCAAAAACATCTTTATCTAANATATGTCGNCTATCTTCCCTNANATGGACTGTNATTAAATCGACTTCGCACTTAGTTAATAGAATTGCTACATCAGATAAATTAGGGAAATTNTCNTTTCTTGCATTTCGNAATGTTGCNNCNTGATCAATGTTAACTCCTAGTCTTATTTTTTCTGTCATATCTTTTNTNTAGTANATNCTTTGTNGTGTAATATGTAATAAACCAAGTTANAAAAGCAATAGGTAATGAACCTAAAAGNGTTGGNTAAAAAAGATCNCCAAANTTNTCAATAAAAAATTGAACCTTAAATTCATAATTATCTAGTGNTTTNTGAAAAAAAAATANTCCNATTTTATAGTNAGNATAAAAGAAAAANGGGAAAGTCCATGGGTTCCCAANTATTGTTCCAACNGTTGCAGCAATNAGGTTTCCTCTCATTAACCAAGTGCCTANATAACAAATAATTAAATGGAATCCTAATAAAGGTGTAAATGAAACTGCCACACCCCATGATAATCCAATTGCAACAGACTCGGGGAAATCTCTAATTCTGTAGACCTTTAATTTAANTANTCTAAAGATTCTNAATAGTTTTATCATTNCTAATCAAANCCTTGTNACNGCTTCAATATATTCCGAAGTTCTNAGTGATCCCAGTATTTTATTTAGATGATCTTTATTTAAGACATCTATTTCTAAGTGAATACTAAAAAAGTCTTTTTTTCTATCTGTGATTTTTAAGTTTCTAATATTNCTTTTTGATTTACCNATNATCGAAGAAAGGTTACCNAATGATCCAATTTTATTTTTTATACTTACACTAATCTTAGCTATAAAATCATCTTTTTTCGAAGATATTCTATCCCATGAAACCTTTAANATTTTTGAATTATTTACCTTTATTTTTTTNAGATCCTCACAAGTATCNTGATGGATCATNANTCCTTTTCCCTCTGTAATAAAAGCTANAACGTCATCACCNGGNATCGGTAAACAACATTTAGCATAATGAATACTCATTCCAGGNGTTAAACCTGATAACTGAATTGATGATTTTAAGTCTTCTTTTCTTTCTTTTACTTNATTNAGTAAAATTACTTTTTCGTTATTNTCTAATAATTTNTTTTCCGGAAACAANGATGATATTATTTTTGATGGTAAGATAGTNCCATTNCCAATTAATTTATAAAGTTCATCTATTTTTTTTAATTTAAAATTATTCAANACGTTATTTATATTANTTTCTGAGTATCTAATTTTTTCATTTTTAAANTGATTTATCAAAATCTCTTTACCTAATTTTTTAAAGTCCTCCTCTTCTTTTATTAAAATATATCTTTTTATACATGCTTTAGCTTTACCAGTAATCGAAAGATCTAACCACTCTGATGAAAAAGATGGTGATTTACCGGTTANAATCTCAACCTGATCNCCATTTTTTAATTTNGTATTCAAAGGTTTNATAGAATTATTTATTTTAACTCCCATACAATTCAAACCAATATCTGTATGAACTGAAAATGCAAAATCNANAGGCATTGCTCCTTTAGGAAGAGAAACNAAATCACCTTTNGGAGTGAAAACAAAAACTTGATCCTGGTACATTTGNATNTTTGTAAGTTCTAAAAAATCTTCAGGTTCTTTAGAAAAGTCTAAAATATCAAGGATTTGTCTGATCCATCTAAATTGCTTGCCATCTTTAACATCAATNTTATCTTTATATATCCAATGTGAAGCTACACCAAGCTCTGCCCTTCTATTCATTTCAAAGGATCTTACTTGAACTTCAATCTTTTGATTTAAGGGTCCCATTAAAGTTGTATGAAGTGATTGATATCCATTTGGTTTTGGTGTTGAAATATAATCTTTAAACCTACCTGGAACATAAGAATAGACNTGATGAAGAACACCCAAAACTTTGTAACAATTNGAAATATCATCAACTANGATCGTTAAAGCTAAAATATCTGAAAGCTGTGAAAAATTAACAGATTTTATTTTCATCTTTTTCCATATAGAGTAAGGTGTTTTTTCTCTTCCAAAAATTTCAAATTTTAGATTATTCTTTTTTAGAAGCTCCTCAACTTTCTTTTGTATTTTTTCAAATAGCTGCTTATCTTGACTTCTTAATAAATTCAATCTCTTTATAATTGAGTCTCTAATATCAGGTTCTAAAACTTTAAAACTNAAATCATCTAACTCTATTCTGATTTCATGCATCCCCAATCTTTCAGCAAGAGGAGCATAAATCTCCATAGTTTCTCTTGCTATTTTTTTTCTTTTATCTTCTTTCTTTATATGATGAATAGTTCGCATATTGTGTAATCTATCAGCTAACTTTACTAATAAGACCCTAATATCTTTAGAGGTAGCTAATAACAACTTTCTAAAGTTTTCTGCTTGGTTGAATTTATCTGATCTACCTTCAAATTTTGATAATTTAGTTACACCATCNACTAAATAAGATATCTCATTTCCAAAATTTTTTTCAATATCATTTAGTTTGTAATTTGTATCTTCTACCACATCATGCAGTAATGCAGTAATTATTGTCTTTGAATCAAATTTNTGGTCTGCGAGGATACCAGCAACTTCAACAGGATGAGAAAAATAAGGATCACCTGAGGCTCTTGTTTGACTTCCATGAGCTCTCATTGAAAAGATATAAGCTTTGTTTAATAATTCCTCTTCTACACAAGGATCATATGATTTAACTTTTTCAACTAATTCTAACTGTCTTAACACATTCAAATATTATGACAAATTTAAATATATTCAAATAAGATTTTTAAGATTTTTTGCTTATTCATCTTTAGGAGTATCTGATGACTCAGTCACATCCTCTTCTAAGTCNNTTTCGATATCATCAGTTTGCGAGTCATCTTTTTTTTGATTAATTAGTTTTTGGATTTCATTTTGTGTCATGTAAATCTTTTTTCTCTTTTTTTCTGATGCATTTTCTTTCTCAAAATTGTCAAATGANACTTCAGATGCATTTTCATTAAGTGGAACAGCTTGGTCTTCATCTATATCTGTTTCCTGTACAGGTTGATATTTTTGAGCGTTCTTTACTATACTAAGCCATGTTTTACCTAAATCTATTTTTTTATCAGCTATTTCTCTTAAAGCAACAACTGTAAATTTATCATTATCTTTTTGAACATTAGGTTCTGTTCCGCCTAAAAGTTCTCTAGCCCTAGAACAAGCATATATTACTAATTGGAATCTGTTCGGTATGGATGTTATACAATCTTCTGTTGTTACTCTGGCCATAATTATTTTAATTTATATTAGAAATCTTTTGATTTGCAAGTTCTTTTAATATTTCGAATGCTTTTTTTTTTGAAATTGGATGAATCCAGTTTTTATTAATATCACATATAGGCTNNATAACAAATTTTCTTAGGTGCATTCTGGGATGAGGAAGTGTAAGCTTTAAGGACTTAACTATCAAACTATTATAAGCTATTAAGTCTAAATCTAGAACCCTTGCTTCATTTTTTTTATTTCTTTTTCTTCCAAACTGTAATTCTATTTCAAGTAAAGTGTCTAATATCCTAGAAGGACTAATTTTACTTTTAATATTTACTATACAATTTACAAACCATGGCTGTTCAGATTTTGGAATAGGTTCAGTTTTGTAAAAACTTGAAGATTGNGTAACTTCAAAATATTTTCTTAACATGTCAATAGCTGCATTACAATTTNGCTCAGGTGAACCAAAAGATTTTGAATTTAAATTAGATCCTATTGCCACTAAAATCATCTTCTACCTAATTTTTCTTTATCACGTTTCCAATCTTGTTTTTTCTTATATTCTCTTAAATCTTGTTTTTTTCTNCCTTTAGAGANTCCNAGAAGAACCTTTATAAAACCCTTAGCATTNAAATGTAAGTCTANTGGAACAATNGTATAGCCATTATTTTTAATTTTAATTGANACTTTACTAATTTCTTTTTTATTAAGTAGAACTTTTTTTGGTCTNGTTAATTCTGAAANATCGAANCTGACATCAAACTTTTTTGTNTCAATNTGAAGGTTCATCATCCAAATTTCATTTTTTTTGAANATTGCATAAGCGTTTTCTATAGCTACTTTATTATCTCTTANAGCNTTNACTTCGGAACCTTTAAGTACAATTCCAGCTTCAATTTTTTCTATAATTTCATAACTAAATTTCGCTTTTTTATTTTTTGCAATAATTTTAGCTAACTTTTGCACTAACTTATCATTTTCATATTTTTTAAGATAATATCAATTTCTTTTTTTGTTTCGTTTTTCACCGAAACTAATGGAAGTCTTAAGTTATTTGAACATCGNTGCATTTTACTNAGTGCGTATTTTACAGGGCAAGGACTTGTTTCAATAAAAAGAGCTTTGTTAAGNGGGNACAAAATTGAATTTATTTCCATACATTTTTTTATATNTTGTTTAATCCAATTATTATAAANTTCAGCACAAAGTTTNGGAGCNACATTTGCTGTTACCGAAATACAACCACTNCCACCACTTATCAAAAATGCTAAAAATGTTGCATCTTCTCCAGATAACTGAATAAATTTATCTCCACATAAATTCAAGATGTCTAACGGTGTGACTAGATCTGCAGTTGCATCTTTAACACCAATAATATTCTTAACCTCAGAAAGTTTTTTAATTAAGTTTGAAGATAACTTTAACATAGATCTTCCTGGTATGTTATATAGAAATACTGGTAACGATGGACTACTCTCCGCTATAATTTTAAAATGTTCATAAAGTCCATTTTCAGTAGGTTTGTTATAATAAGGTGTTACTAAAAGATTACCCTTTGCGCCCGAATAAAAAGCGTGTTTAGAAAGTTCAACTGATTCCTTAGTTGAATTAGAACCACATCCTGCCATTACGGGAACTCTATTATTAGCTCTCTTAATTATAAATTCTGTAACTAACATGTGCTCATCATGACTGAGTGTTGGCGATTCACCTGTTGTTCCACAAGATACTAAACCGTGTGAACCATTTTCTATCAGAAAATCGATGTGATTTCCTAAAGAGTCAAAATCTATATCAAGATTTTTGGAAAAAGGTGTTATTACAGCTGGTATGGATCCTTTGAATGTCATTTAATTAGTATAAAAAATTTATATTGTTATTGCTATATCGTTTTCTCTAAATATTATGTTACATTTATGATGGCAAATTATATTAGGATCAAGTTTTTTTTTTTTTCTATTAAGTATCTTTCCGTTAGAAATAAATGCTTTAAACGTACCAGATGTAAAACCTAGACCCTACATCAAACAGACTCCATTCAGTGATGTTTTTCAACAAATTAAAAAACAAAATTGGGTCATGGCAATCAAACTTGCAGATGACCACAATAATAAAGCATTATCAAGTTATATAAGATGGCTAGATATCACAAGGCCTGGAAGTAAACATAATTTTGATTATTTGGTAGATTTTTTTAACAATCATAAAAACTGGCCTAAACAAGAAATATTAATTGAAAAAATTGAGTCTTCAATTCATAAGGGTATTCCAAGTGATTCTCTAATCAACTGGTTTAAAGAGAATCCACCACAAACCTCAAAAGGTTCTATTGACCACTTAGAAGTATTAATTAAAAATGGTTCAAATTTTGACAAAGGAAAAAAAATTAGTGAAATCTGGATCAAAAAAAATCTTACATCATCTCAGCAAAAATACTTTATAAAGAATTATAGTAGATATTGGAATCAAGAAGATAACTGGAAAAGATTTAACAGATTAATGATTGAAGGAAAAACATTNTCAGCNAGAAAAACATTNAATAGAATAAANGGAGACCTNAGAAAACTNGGAGAAGCCAGACTTAGTCTTAGTAGAAGGTCTCCAAATGTAAGTGAACTNATNAGAAATGTCCCTGCANAACTTAAAAATGATCCAGATCTNATTTATGAGAGAATGAGATGGAGAAGAAANGCTAAGCTGGATACAGCTTCAGACTTACTTCTTAATCCACCAACTCAGATTTCTAATGTNAGGGGATGGTGGATAAATTCAAGAATTGTTATTAGAAGACTNTTGAATAAAAAAAAATATCTAAAAGNATANAATATTTTAAGTCAACATACTTTGCCAGTTAATACCGACTCAGGTCTTGAGGCTGAATGGTTGGCAGGTTGGGTAGCTTTTAGTTTTCTTGANAAAAAANANTTAGCATCNAAACATTTTNATAAAGTNTTTGATGCTGGTGGTGAAAATTATAAAGCNAANGCNGCATTNTGGTTNGGTNTNCTNTTTTTAAATGATNATAGAAAAGAATCNATNGAATGGTTTNAAAAATCAGAGGTCAANAAATTTTCNTATTANGGACAAAATGCTTCNNTAAANATNANTAACTTCNANATNCCAAAAANACANNCNAGAATAATTAAACCAAAAAATTCNGAACAACTTTTNNATGTTTTNAAAATAATNAAAGAATCAAAAAGANANTTCTTTCAANAGTTATCCATTTTATAAAAAATTATTAGAATTATCAAAAACANNAGAAGAAAAAAATTATATTTTAGAATTNGCNAANAATGAAAANAANAAAAATATTNTTNTNAAACTATCTAANTTACNAGATACTCCNACATTATAAATATTCNTATCCNCTTATTGANGAATNTATNCCTGANAAATNNAGAAANTCTAANGAAACNATNGCANTNATTCATGCNATTNCNCANCAAGANAGTAATTTNAAAATAAATGCCTACAGCTCTGCTGGGGCANGGGGTATGATGCAACTNATGCCTTATACAGCAAAAAGAGTATGTAAATCTTTAGGAATTAGGTACTACAAAAAAAAGTTAACAACTAATGCCCAATATAATATTTTATTAGGTACAACCTATATCAATCAAATGTTAAAAAGATTTAATAACTCTCTTCCTTTAGCTCTTGCATCTTATAATGCNGGACCAGGAAGNGTAAAAATATGGCTTAAAAGGTACGGTGACCCANGAACCGATGAAATTTCATATCATGATTGGATAGAATCAATTCCAATATCCGAAACTAGATTCTATGTAAAAAAAGTAATATCGAATTTGAGAATTTATCAACAAAAATATAATCTTAAAATTTACCTTTAAATTAATTTAAATGACATATTGACATTATGTCATTTTGGCACTATATTTGTATAATAATAGTAACGTTGCCTAATGATTGGGACGTTTAATATTAATCTTGCTTATTTAAGGAGAAACAATATGCAAAATTTAAACACATTTGATACTAATAAATTTTTACCCTATACTGTTGGATTCGATGATCTATTCGATAGATTNTTTGANTTAGAGTCTAACTCAACTGGTTATCCACCATATGATATAATTAANTTATCGGACATTAAATATCGTATTGATATGGCTTTATCCGGCTTTAATAAAAACAATATTGAAGTTGAGATGGCTGATGGAGAACTTACAGTCAAATCCAAAAATTTAGATGATAGTAAATTAAATAAAAACTTCATTCATAAAGGAATTTCTGAAAGATCATTTATNAGAAAGTTTACTTTATCTGANGAAATTCAAGTCAAAACAGCTGAAATGAANGATGGGATGNTGTCTATTGAACTTGAAAAAATNATTCCAGATCACAAAAANCCAAANNTGATATCAATTAAATAAATGTATGTCGCTTGGGTATTATTACCCAAGCGACATCCANCTATAAAAACTTGACATCNATNANAATTGTATCTAATGATTAATATTAATTATCATTATCATNANTTATGTTTTTTGTAATAATCNTTATACTTTTTTTTTCTATTTTTCAAACNTGCCTATCAGNTGAAATAAATCTTTATACAACTAGNCATTATGAAGCTGATTACNAGATTTATAAAAAATTTCAAAANAAAACAGGAATTAAAGTAAANGTTGTATCTGGAAAGTCAAANCCNCTNGAGAAGAGAATAATCGAAGAAGGNAAAAANTGCAAAGGTGATTTATTTTTCTTAGCTGANGCTGGNCGTCTATATTCAGCAGAAAAGAAAGGTCTNTTTCANAAAATTAAATCTTCTNNNCTNNTTAAAAATATACCCTCTCACTTGAGAAATGATTATTGGTATGGNATCACAAAAAGAGCAAGAATAGTTTTTTATAATCCAGAACATGTAAACTTAGAAAAAATTAAAAACTTAAACTATGAAGATCTAGGGGATAAAGAATGGAAGAATTCAATAGCCATAAGGCAATCAAATAACGTTTACAATCAATCCTTAGTTGCTTCACTAATACATAATTTAGGAGAAAAAAGAACCTCTGAATGGCTAGAAAATTTTGTGAAGAATTTTTACAAAGTTCCCAGTGGAAACGATAGAGCACAAATTCTGGCCGTAGCTGCAGGCGAAGCAAAACTTGCAATTGCTAATACATATTATTACGCATTAATGCTATCAGGAAAAAAAGGGAAGTCTCAACAAGATGCCGCTAAAAAAGTTAAACCATTATTTCCAAATAAAAATAATAGAGGGGCTCATATTAATATATCTGGTATTGGAGTTTTAAAGCATTCTCCAAATAAAATAAATGCAATTAGATTTTTAGAGTTTTTAGTTTCAGAGGAAGCTCAAACTCATCTTAGTGAAAATAGCTTTGAATATCCAGTTGTTGAAAATATAAATATTCCACAAATACTAGAATCAATTAGCATAGGATTCAAGGAAGATAAACTTACACCTGTTGAAATCTATGGAAAGTTACAGACTAAATCATTTAATTTAATGTTAGAAAAAAAGTGGAATTAAATTGTTCAAATCTTATTATAATTCAAGAGGGAACTGGTTAATATTTTTATTAGTTTTAACTATATCAACCGTGGCTATAACTCCACTTTTTTCAATTATAATATCATTACTCAAAACATTTTTAATAGATAGTTTTTCTGAGAGCAATATTTTAATTACATATATCAAGAATTCATTTGATATTCTTTTTTTTGTAACTGTTTTGACAATAATTTTTGGTGTTTTACCATCTTATCTGATATCTTTTTTTAATTTTTCCGGAGTTAATTTTTTCAAATATGCTTTAATACTATCTCTAGCAATTCCTCCTTATATTTATGGATACTCTTTAAGTTCTTTTTTTGAGAATTATGGCACAGCATTCTCATTACTAAATTTTTTATCCCCAAACATTGATAATAGTATTATCCCAAACTTATCACCTAAAATTATGACTATAATCTCCTTATCATTCTCTTTATTTGGTTATATTTACCTACTATCAATGACAACTTTTAACAGTCAACTTAGTAACTATATTGAAATGTCAAGATCATTAGGAATATCAAAATTTAACACAATTAGTAAAATTATATTTCCATTATCAAGACCAGCAATATTTATAGGTATAAGCTTAGTTGCAATGGAAACTCTATCCGATTTTGGAACTGTTTCTTTTTTTGGCATTTCAACATTAACCACTGGAATTTATAACTCATGGTTTATTTTTGATGATATAGAAACATCAAATCTTTTATCAATAGTCCTTCTAGGATTTATTTTATGTCTATTTTATATTGAAAATAAATTTCAAAAAAAAAGAAAATTTCATGATTCTGTCACCAAATTAAATCAAGTTAAGCCAAGAAATTTGAAAGGGTTTCATAATCTATTAGCCTTTTTTATTTGTTTCTTAATTTTTTTTATCAGTTTTATTTTTCCTGTTTTGCAAATGATTTATTGGTCAATTAAACACTCTAATTATCTTGATAATATCAATTTGTTAGCTTTGAATTTAAACACACTCTTTCTAATTATAACAACTTCCAC
Source organism: Pelagibacteraceae bacterium TMED13 (assembly GCA_002167825.1). Lineage (GTDB taxonomy): Bacteria > Pseudomonadota > Alphaproteobacteria > Methylaequorales > Methylaequoraceae > TMED13. The sequence goes on along the minus strand of NHBS01000024.1, from coordinate 20,499 downwards.
AATCCTGATTTCATTTTCTTTTTTTTTGTAATTTTGGAAACAGACTGTTAAAGAATAACTTTTTAAATACTATTTCCAGTCTTTCAATTTCTGGCTATGCTATTCCAGGAATTTTAATCTCAATTGCAGTGATCACTATTTTTTCAGCCATTTCTGATTTTTTAAATATTGAATTAAAATCAATCCTAATTGGCTCATTTATCGGCCTTATATTCGGATATTTTTTTAGATTTTATTCAATTGCTTTTAATGGAATAAAATCAAATTATCTAAAAATANACGACCAGATAGATGAAAGTGGGTATCTTCTTGGATTAAGTAAAATAAANATATTTTTTAAAATCCATTTTCCAATTTTAAAGGAAAATACATTTTTNATATTTATTCTTATTTCATTAGAGGTGATAAAGGAACTACCAATCACTTTGATACTAAGGCCATTCAATTTTGAAACATTTTCAACGAAGGCATTTGAATATGCCTCTCAAGATTTAATTGAAGCGGCAGCTCTTCCTTCATTATTTTTAGTTTTATGGACAACTATTCTTATTTTATTTTCATCTAAATACTTTTTAAAAAAATAAAAATAATTTATAAGAAGTTATGAGTGAGTTTTTTAAAGTTGATAACGGNACATTTTCTCCAAATAAAAAATATTTTATTAACAATGTGTCATTTAAAATTTTCAATAAAGGAGATATCATCAGCTTGCTTGGACCGTCAGGTGTTGGTAAAACATCTATTCTTNGAACGATAGCAGGTCTAGATAAATTAATTGATGGTGAAATTTGGTTAGATAAACAACTTATTTCATCAAAGAATTTTAATCTACAACCGGAAAAAAGAGGTGTTTCTTTAACTTTTCAAAATAATTGTTTATTCCCTCATATGAATCTAAAACAAAATATTATGATTAGCAAACAAGGTGGGCTCAATATAAATGAGGTTGACCACCTTATTAAAAATTTTTATTTGAAGGATATGGTAGATAAATTTCCACATGAGGTAAGTTCGGGTGAGGCTCAAAGAGCAGCATTAATTCGTTCAATTGTAAGTAATCCAAAGTTATTATTATTAGATGAGCCTTTTTCTAATTTAAACAAAGGTCTTAGAGAAGAACTTCAAGTGCTTTTAAAGCAAATTTTAAAAGAAAAAAAAATTACAAGTATTATTGTTACCCATGACTACGATGAAGCATTTTACTTTGGAGATATGTGTGGAGTTCTTATAAATCAAAAAATGATTCAGTTTGCAGAGCCATATAAAATCTATCATCACCCAAATTCCCCTGAAATTGCTGACTTTTTTAATAAAGGTGAATTTATAGAAGCTAAAATAACCTCTAAAAATCAACTCTTTCATGAAAAACTAGGAGTAATAAAAGGTACTGTAGATCCTAAATTTCAGATTGGNACGGTGGTNAAGCTTCTTATTCAAGCTGAAGACTTGATTCACAGTGACAAAAGTAATCTCGAATTTAAAATAATAGATAAACGATTTGTCGGAACAAATTTCATTTATACACTTGAAATTTCAAAGAATGAAAAAATTCATGTTCTTGTTCATTCTCACCACTCACATATACATAATATAGGTAAAAAATTTGGTATCAAGACTCCAATTTCTCTAGAACATGTTGTTTGCTTCNAGAAGTAAATTATCATTTTTATACTTTACAATTATTGTTATTGATTTAATCTTAAANTATGGATGAAGAAAAATTAAATATTTCAATAAGAAAATTNTTAAAGGGCGTGGGTATTAATTCACAAAGAATAATTGAAAAAAGAATAAGAGATATTGTAGAAAATGATAAAAATGTAAATTTGTCAAATGTAAAGATTACTATGCAAATTAAATCAACAGANCTTCAAATTGACGAAAAAATTGATGGTAAGATTGATGTTGATTAATAGTTAAATAAATATTAATAGCTCAACGTAATTAAAATTATGGATAAAGAAAACCCCTTTCCATTTTGTGAAAATAAAACTAAAACGATAAAGCAAAACCTTATTTGTGAGCAACACAAAATGCATAATGCTATGACTGAAAACGCCTTACCTTTTGTTTTGTTTTACGTTTTCACTGTACTTTTCATAGCATTTCTTTTTCAATTAACAAAAAAAAACTTTGATAAAGGAAAGAAAAAATAATTGGACTTTTTAATTTGCTCAATTCTTGTTTGTCTTCACGTATTATTATCAGTTGCCTTATATTTCATTTCTAAAAGTTTTGATTTAGATGGATATCTGGCCAAAAAAATATTTAAAAATACAAATCAACTAATATTTTTTTTAATTACACTATCTATATCCTCATTTCTTTTATTTATTGTTTTAATAAGAATCGATAGGGATTATGTACAAATAATTAATTTTTTAATTTCCTTTATTTTGATTTTTGAAATTTGTATGAAAATAGCAAATTCAGATAGATTTATAAATTGGATTGGAGAAAATTTGGAAAAATCAATTAGAACATTAATAATGTTTGTAATTTCTCTAAACTGTACCTATTTTTTTACTAGAATAACTCATCAAATTTTAAATAGTTAAATAAAATGGAAAAAAAAATCAAAGTTTTTTATGACGGAAATTGTAAAGTTTGTGATAAAGAAATTTCATATTATAAAAAAAATGATATTAACAAAAAGTTTGAATGGGTTAATATTCACAATTCTAAATCAAAAATACAAAGACTTAACTTGCAAAAAAAAGAGCTAATGGATGTTCTCCATATAGAAACCGAAAATGGTAAGATTCTAAAAGGAGTTGATGCGTTTTTAGAAATATGGGTTAACTTTAAGTATTTTAAATCTTTAGCTTTTTTTGTTAGAATAAAACCAATAAAAAAATTAACTGAAATCATTTATAAAATCTGGGCTGAAAAAAGAAAAAAAAAATACTAGTTGTTTATTTGTAAATGTTGAACTGTCTCACCAGTAATTAATGAGTCTACAATATCATCAGCATCCTTAAAATTTTCGCATTTATACCATATACCTTGAGGGTAAATAACAATAACTGGACCTGCTTCACATTTATCAAGACACCCTGATTGGTTGACTCTAACGTTCTTGATATTCTTATCATTTACTTTTTGTTTTATATAATTTCTAAATAAATGTGAGTCCTTTTTTTTACATGAAATTCTTTCGTTTCCTGCCCTCTCATTTACGCAACAAAAAATATGATAATTATAATTCATAATGTTATTTGAAATTTTTAGAAATTAATATACACTTTAAATGTGGAAGATCAATCTAGAACTCATTTTGGGGCATGCCCTCATGACTGTCCAGATACTTGTGCAATGATATACGAGGTAGAGGATGAAAAACTTGTCAGTGTAAAAGGTAATAAAGAACATCCGATGACAAGAGGGACTCTTTGTGTAAAAGTTAAGGATTATGAAAAAAGACACTACCACCCTGATAGGCTTTTATACCCTCACAAAAGAATTGGAAAAAAGGGAGAGAAAAAGTTTGAAAGAATTTCTTGGGAAGAAGCTATTAATACAATTCACTCAAAATGGGTGAAAATAATTGATGAGTATGGTCCGCAAGCAATTCTCCCATTTAGTTACTTAGGNAACCAAGGATTGGTTCATGGTTTAAACGGTGGTGACTCCTTTTTTAATAAACTGGGAGCGACTGTATGTGAACGAACTTTTTGTGGAGAAGGCTCATGTACTGCCTGGCTTTCAACGGTTGGTCCTACAGCTGGTGTTGACCCTGAAAGTTACATTCATAGTAAATATATTGTCATTTGGGCATGCAATAGTGTTAGCACCAATCTTCACCATTGGGCTATTGTTCAAGACGCTAAGAAAAAAGGTGCTAAAGTTGTCGTAATTGATTCATATAAATCTAGAACTGCAAAACAGGCAGACTGGCACTTAAGTCCAAAACCTGGAACCGACGGTGCATTAGCAATGGCTATTATCAACCATATCATTAGCAATGATCTAACTGATAAAGATTATATTGATAAATATACAGATGGATTTGAAGAATTAAAAAGTCATGTTTCAGATAAAACNCCAGAATGGGCTTCTAAAATCACTGGTGTAAATAAAGAGGATATTGAAAAACTAGCTTTTGAACTTGCAAAAAATCAACCCGCTGCAATAAGAATCGGTGTTGCACTTGAAAGNCATCACGGGGGTGGCCAAACAATAAGAGCTGTAACATGTATCCCTGGATTGACTGGTGCCTGGAAACACGTAGGNGGNGGAATAACNCAATTCCCAGTGTGGGAACANCCCTANAAATTTGATGTTATTTGCAGACCAGATCTTATTCCTGAAGGTACGCGTGTAGTTAATGCTTTACAACTTGGAAGAGCTTTGTTAGGCGAAAATATTGATAAAAATTTACCGATAAAGTCTATGATGTGTTGGAATGCAAACCCTGTTACACAGTCACCTGAAACTGAGAAAATAGTTGAAGGATTACAAAGAGAAGATTTNTTTTTAGTTTCTGCAGAACATTTTATATCTGATACAGCTTCATATGCCGATATTCTTTTACCTGCTTCAATGGGTGCTGAGCATGAAGATATTATACTTTCTTGGGGACATTTATATTTAACTTATAATGANAAGTGTCTTGAAGCACCAGGAGAAGCAAAACCGAATTATGAAATATTTAGACTTCTAGCAAAAAAATTNGGATTTAATGANGATCAATTTACTTGGAGCGATGANGAATGTCTTGAGAATTATGTTGATTGGAACGCCCCAGCCTGTAATGGAATAGATTTAAATTATCTCAAACAAAATGGATATGCTAGACTGGATGTTGGCACAAAAGACAATAGGGTTCCCCATAAGGAAGGAAACTTTCCAACTCCCTCTGGAAAATGCCAACTAATTCTTCGAGATGTTAATAATTTTGTTGCAGCTCCTTTTAGACAAATGTACGAAGGTTTTCAACCAGGNCAACCCTTACCCGCACTTCCGGATTATGTACCTCCTAGAGAGTCACCAGAGGATAACAAAAAATTAGCAGAAAAATATCCATTAAATGTAATCTCTCCAAAAAGTCATGCATTCTTAAACTCATGTTACGCAAATATGGAGGGTAAACAAAAAACGCAGGGTGATCAGTTTGTTTTAATGAATAAAGTAAACGCAAAACAAAGAAATATTAATGANGGAGATATGGTTAAGGTATTCAACNATAGAGGNAGTTACGAAGGTGTGCTCAGGCTAACTGATGATGTAAACCCTGGAATCATAGTTTCAACGCTTGGTTATTGGAGACAGCATAATAAGGGAACAGTAAATAGTATAAGTTCNGCTGAATTTGCAAATATGGGAAATGCTCCAACCTTTTCTGACAATTTAGTAGAAGTTACTAAAGTTTAACTTTAAATATTAAAAAACATGTTTAGTAAAAAAATTCTGAGTAAAACTATTTTTAGATTTTAGGATATCCTTCTTTTTTGATGCCTCAATTAACTCACCATTATTTATAATTATTATTTCATCAGCAAGTCTCATTGCTTGAAACATATCATGTGTTACCATTATTATTTTTTTTTCTTTTTTAAGGTTCAGTAAATATTTCTCAATTATTTTTATTGATTCAAAATCTAGGTTTGAACATGGTTCATCAAGTACTAAGATATCATATTGAATTATCTGTGATCTTATAAAAGCAAGAAACTGTTTGTTTCCTTTAGATAAAGATCTCGCGGAAAAATTTACTTTATCTAAAAAGTTAAAATTTTTTAAAACTTCACTTACTTTTAGTTTAATTTGCTCGTTTTGATAATCCCTTATAACTAACGGATATGCTAAATTACTATGGACATCCCTTCTTAAAAAAGTAATTTTTTGAGATAGATAGCTAATTTTAGGGGTAGCTTTTTCCGAACTTAATTGTATTTCTCCAGAATGTGGAAAGATTATTCCTTTTAATAATTTTGTGATTAACGATTTGCCAGATCCATTTGGTCCTATAATTACAGAAATACCCTTAGTACCGAAATTAATTGAGAGATTTTTAAAAAAAAATTTCTGATTAAATCCAAAATTTATATTTTTAAGGCTTATTTTTTTAATCATATGAATAATGTTTACTGATATTTTTGATTGATATGACAATATAATTTAACATTATTGATATAAATATCAAAATAATGCCAAGAGCAATTGCTAGTGATAGATTTCCCCTTGAAGTTTCTAAGGCGATTGTTGTGGTCATAACTCTTGTATAATGAACAATGTTACCACCAACAATTATAATGGCACCTACTTCAGATAGTGCGCGTCCAAGACCAGTTAATATACATGTGATTAGCGAAAACCTTGCATCAAATAATGTTGTCTTTACTCTTCGGAGAGTACCTACATTGAAAGTATCAAACAACTCTTTATACTCCTGAAAAATATTTTCCAGTAACTCTGCACTTACAGAAATAATGATAGGAAGTATAATTATAACTTGGGCAATGATCATAATCATCGGCGTATACAAAATATTCATAAAGCCAAAAAAACCTGACTGGGAGAAGAGAATATATAAAACCAAACCAACAAATACTGGAGGTAAGGCCATCATTGAGTTAAAGAAAATTAAGACTACTTTTTTACCTAAAAAACTTTTTGATGCAAGAATGCCGGCTATCGGCAGTCCAATAATAGTTGAAATAAACAAGGCTACCAAAGAAACTTTCAGTGAAAGGAATATTATCTCGTATAGATTTTTATCAAATGATAAAATCAAGGATAAAGAATTAAAAAAAACTTCCACTCAAGTAAAAAAATTTTTTAGTGTTTTGCTATAATAACAGTTGCTGCTGGAAATATACAGGTAACAACATTCCCTTTATCCAATTCCATTTTTTTACAAATATCAACTGGAATCGCAGCATGAATAAAACTGCCAGTCTCCTTTCCATCTGCATCTGTCTGTTCTACAGCAATTTGAGAGTAACTTGTTCCATGAATTACTGATGTTACTTTCCCTTTAATTTGATTCTTCGCACTAATTTGCATGATACCTCCAATGTTTATAATATTAATTTATTTTTTTTTAGATAAATAAACAAGTACTGATGCAGAAATATTGTGCCATAAACTAAAAAGAGCTGCTGGGAAGGCAACAACTTTTGAAAAATGCATTACAGATAGTGCCATTGCCAGTCCTGAATTCTGCATCCCCACTTCTATAGAGATAGTTTTTATTGAGGCGTTTGACAGAGGTAAAAATCTTGCTACAAAAAATCCTATTAATAGACCACCAATGTTGTGAAGGATTACCCCGAGTAGAATAGTAGTATTGAGTATCTTTAAACTTTCAGAATTAATAGCAAATATAATTGCTATTACTAACGCTATAGTTAGTTCCGAAATAATTGGAAATAAAAACTTTATTCTATCTACAAATTTAAAAAAATATATTCTTACAAATAACCCTAAAATTAAAGGAATTATTATAATCTTAGATGTTGAATACATAAGACTAATTAGATCAATATTTATACTTTTATCAGCGAGAAATAAAATAAGGTATGGTGTAAACAAAATTGACAAAATTGTAGAGGTAAGCGTGCACATTAGAGATAGTGGTACATTACCGTTACATAAATACGTTATTACATTTGAGGCAGTACCACCGGGGCACGATCCTAAAATAATAAACCCGAGACTCATTTCATTAGATAGGTTCAAAACTTTCGCAATAAAGTAAGCTAATATTGGCATGACTGAATATTGAAGAAATACTGTGATAAATATCCATTGTGGTTTTTTCAGAACATCTTTAAATTGATTTATATTCACAGTAAGTCCCATGAAAAAAATAATCATTCCAAGAAGCATAGGTATTGAGGATTTAAGATTTGAGAAAAAGTCTGTAAATATAGTTGATAATAAAAGGAAAAAAATAATGATAAAAAGAAAGCTTAGTCTAAACATTTAAAGACTTATTATTTAATCCTTATAGTCTCTAAGCATTTTTTTTATTTCAATGCTGTGCATTTCTTCTTGTTTAACCATTTCTCGAGCATATTCTTCGATATATAAACTTTTATTTTCCGCACAATTTAAAAGTTCTTTATATAGATCAATAGCTTTTGATTCATGAATTAAACTTTCATTTAATAGATCATTAATTGTGTGCTTATTTGTTTCCTCAATTCTTGGAATCTTTTGTGAAGGATGCCCACCAAGACCAGTTAAAAGCTCCCCAGCCTGCTGGGCATGTTGAAGAGACTCTGATGACTGACCTTTAAAAAATTTATCAAGAATCAATCTGTTTGGACCTGTTACCATAAGAGCAAAATGAGTGTACTTAACCACACCAGCTAATTCATATTCAAGAATATCATTAAGTAATGAGATTGCTTGGTCTGTATTTAAATCTTTCATTAATTTGATTTTTTGTAATATTTTATTATCTATTTAAGTATGAGCATTAAGATACCATTCAGCATCGTATTTGAAAATCAAAATATAGATTTTTTTTTTGAAGGTCACTCAGAAACAAAAGATCCTAATCACCTAACTAGAATTACTTCCGAGATATTGGATGTTCTTGATAGCAACGTTAAACGAAATAAAATCTCTGATGGTGACTTGATTCAAGCTTTAGCACTTGTGACGGCAATAAGAATATATTGCTCAGGGTTTGATTCAGATAAACTTAGAAAGTTTTCTGATGAACTTATCGGAGAAACAGTTTCTAACATAAAAAAAGGTAAGTTTACTAAAATTGGTAAGGCTTGATTTTAATCTATTCATAGTTTTTACTGGCACAAGGTTTGCACATATCTTTCTTTAATCTAGAAAGAGGCAACAAAAATGGGAATTAATGCAATGCACGTAGCTAAAACTGGTCTTAACGCCCAGCAAGTTAGAATGCAAATCATTTCAAATAATTTAGCTAACGTAAATACTAATGGTTTTAAGAGAGATAGAGCAAATTTTGAATCTCTACTTTATCAAATAATAAGAAGTAGCGGAGCTCAAACATCAGTTGATACTGAACTTACCTCAGGTTTTTCTGTTGGTACAGGTGTTAACATTGTTAGCGCAAATAAGATGCATTCTCAAGGTAGTATAATTTCTACAGACAATTCTTTAGACCTTGCAATTGATGGAACAGGTTTTTTCCAAGTATTACTTCCTAGTGGTGAATTGGTATACACGAGGAATGGAGCTTTTTCTAGAAATGACGAAGGATTACTAACAACTAGTAGTGGATTTATTATACAGCCAGAAATTGCAATTCCGGCAGAGGCTACAAAAATAAATGTTTCTGCCGACGGTATTGTCTCCGTCCAAATTCCGGAGCAGGTTGAAGCACAGGAAGTAGGACAGTTGCAGCTTGCTAATTTTCAGAATTTAACAGGTTTACAACCAATTGGTGAAAACTTTTATGTAGAATCAATTGCTAGTGGACCTCCAATTCTTGAGAACCCGTTTGTTGCAGGTTTCGGTAAGATTGTTCAGGGTTCATTAGAAGCTTCAAATGTAAATGTTGTTCAAGAACTCGTAGACATGATTGAGACTCAAAGAGCTTATGAAGTAAACTCAAAAGCCATTACATCAGTTGATGAGATGTTAAGGTTTGTAAGTAATAATCTGTAATTAATATGAGATATTCATTCATTATAACTTTATTTTTCCTTCAAAGTTGTTCAACTTATATGGAGAATAAAATAGGTGAGGATTTTAAAAGTATTCAACCTGACTACACCAACTTTGAGATGGCAAACACATCAACAGCGGGGGCTGTTTATGCTGGCGGTGGAGGACTTTTTGCCTCAGATAGAAGAGCTAATGCTGTGGGTGATATTATTACAATCACTTTGGAGGAATCAATGACCGCTGCAAATTCAGGATCTGAAACTACTTCAAAGCAGGATAGCTATGCATTTGATTTACCTGAAGCTTTATTTGGTCCATCATCCCTTATAGGAAAATTATTTTTCAAGGATGGGGTGATAGAAGATAGACTTCAAGGTGGCACTACGCAAGCTTTTACTGGCAGTGGTTCAGCAGCACAAGCAAACAGTATAAGTGGAACACTATCTGTTACTGTTGTTAGAGTATTTCCAAACGGAAATCTGCAAGTAAAAGGTGAGAGAAAACTATCTTATAATAGTGGGACAGAATATATAAGACTTGCGGGAGTAATTAGGCCAGAGGATATTTCTTCTTCTAATACTGTTTCATCTACAAAAGTAGCTGATGCTCAAATTTCTTATACGGGTACTGGTGATATGAATGATAGTGTTACAAAGGGGTGGTTGAGTAGATACTTTGCTTACGTCTCACCATTTTAAATTATGACAAAATTTTATAAACTATTCTTAATTTTTACTTTATTCAGTAGTACTTGCTTAGCTGACAGAATTAAAGACATGGCCTCAGTTGCAGGTGTAAGAACAAATCAGTTAGTAGGCTATGGCCTTGTAATAGGTTTAGCAAAAACTGGAGATGGTAGTGTTAACTTAACTAAACAAAGCATAGCCTCGATGATTTCACAGTTTGGTGTAATAGCAAACATTGCTGATATCAATGCACAAAATGCTGCAAATGTTATGGTTACAGCTACATTACCGCCATTTGCAAAACCAGGGACAACTATCGATATTACCGTTTCATCACTTGGTAAGGCAAAATCTTTAAAAGGTGGTACTCTATTAATGACAGCTCTTAAAGGCGCTGATGGGAACGTATATGCAATTGCTCAAGGAAACCTTGTTGTAGGTGGTTTAGGTGTTGAAGGTGCAGATGGTTCGAGTACAATTAAAGGGACACCAACAGTTGGAAGAATTCCAAATGGTGCTACTGTAGAGAAAAGTGTTAAAACTTCATTTTTAGAAAACGACAATATAGTGCTAAATCTTCATCAGGCTGATTTTTCACAAGCAGATAAAATTGCTAATACCATTAATAATACATTTGGTCCTGAGGTAGCAACACCGATTGACTCAACCTCAATTAAGGTAAGAACCCCTACTCAACCCTCTCAAAAAGTTTCATTTATAGGTTTACTTGAAAATCTCAATTTTGAACCTGTAACGCCAAAAGCAAAAGTCGTTGTAAATTCAAGAACTGGAACAGTTGTAATTGGTGGAGATGTTAGAATATCCCCTGCAGCCGTTGCTCATGGGAGTCTATCTGTAAAAATCCAAGAAGATACTAAGTTACTTTCAGAAGGCACAGGAACAGTAGTTGGACAGTCTGCAACAGTTTCGGGTACAGGAGCAACAACCGCTCAAGATACTCAGATTGAGGTTGATGAACAACCTGCTAGAGCCTTTGTATTTGATCCAGGTATTGAACTTCAAACTTTAGTAGATGCACTTAATGAAACAGGGACAACTGCTACCGATATGGTTGCAATACTTGAAGCATTGAGAGAGGCTGGATCGTTAAGGGCAGAATTAATAATAATTTAAGAGCAAAATACTATGAATGTTAATTCTATAAATAAATTTAAGGAAACAATCGACAGTAATTTTTCTCAAAAAAAAATTAATACTAAAGAATCGAAAAATCAAACTTTAGAAGATGTTGCTAAGGACTTTGAATCTTTATTCGTTTACCAGATGATGAAAAGTTCTAGAAAAGCCAAGCTTGCGGAGGGAGTACTATCTAATAGTGCAAATGATACATATTTTTCACTTTTAGATCAGGAATATTCAAAAATAATCTCTAAAAATCAAAGCTTTGGGATAGCCGAGGCTCTAGTGAGACAATTTGGTGAAAAGAAGGTAAAATAAATGCCCAGCTTATTTGATATAGGAAAAAGCGGACTACAGGCTTATAGGCAATCACTTGCTGTTACAGGTCAAAATATTGCTAATGTTAATACTGATGGGTTTAAAAAAAGAGAAGTTGGATTAGAAGAAGTAACAGGTGCAGGTGGTGGAGTTACAGAAATATCAGATCAGTCTGGTCTTGGGGTTCGTGTTCAATCGATCAGAAGAGCATTCGACGAATTTTTAATTGATAAATCAAGACAAGCAAGTTCAATTTATCAGAAAGCTAACACTTTTTCTAGAGAAGTAAGTGACCTAGAGAATTTATTATTACCAACTGATTCAAATTTAAGTACAGCGATAGGTNANTTTTTTAATTCGTTACAAGATATAGCTGCATATCCTGATGANCAAGCTNCAAGAATTGTAGCANTTGAAAANGGNAAAGATCTTGCTAGTCAATTTAANCTNTATTCCGATAGAATCGAAAATCTTAAAAANNANATTGAAANNAAAGCANAAAATGCNGTTACNTCNGTTAATTTNNTAACNNAACANNTTTCAAATATAAATGNNAANATTNTAGCNTCAGGANNNGAANNTNNNGGNTCNAANGCNTTATTNGATCAACGNGANCTTTTACTTGANCAACTNTCNGAAGTNACACAAATTACNGTNTCNTACNGNGGGNAAGGNCANGCNGANGTNAGANTNGGNAANACNGGNTCTGGTCCAGTNATTGTTAGTTCAAATGATAATCCTTCNACAGGAACTACTGGAACNACNNTAATAGNTNTTGTTAATCAAGGANCAAGACTCCAACCAGTTGTTGGAAGCAGCCAAACTGCAACAAATCAAATTCAAGGTGGAATCATCGCTGGGATGGTCGAAGCTTATGCTATTAGTGACGATACTCTCAAAGAAGTCGACGCTCTTGCAATACTTGTGTCTGAGAAATTTAATGAGGTAAATCAATCAGGATTAAATTTAAATGGTGAAAAGGGTTCTCAGATGTTTTCTGTTTCAAGTTTAAAAGCGATTGAGAATCCTACTAATAGATCAAGTGTAGGAGTTGCCGTTTTTGTAACGAACCCCTCTCAAATTAAAGAAAAAGAATTTACAGTGATGTATAATGAAGAAACTGATATATGGAATTTATCCTCAAATAATCTTAAAAATTTTGCAAGTGGAAAAGAAACTATTGAAACAGATGGGTTCAAGATTTCTTTTTTTGGCAACCCTCTTGATGGCGATGAGTTCTCTATCACAGAAGACAGCGCCTCATCTGGCATGAGTTTTTTACTTACAAGACCACAAGATTTTGCGGCGGCCTCTACAATACTTATAAGTTCGAGTTCAAGTAATACTAGTGAAGCTCAGTTAGAGGAAATAACAAAAATTAATTTTGAGAATAAGACTACAGTTGGAAACGTTAACGAAATATTTTCTAATGGGTTAAATCCGGTAACATCTACTGAATTTTCAAAAGATGGTGGTGCAGCAATAATTCAAAATGGCACAGAATTTATAAATTTAAGTTCATATGCTACTCAACCAGAAATTAAATTTGGTATATCATCATCAGATATTGAAAATTTAACCAGTTTTACTGTTACATTAGCGGATGGATCATCAGTTACGGTTGATATCACTGGTGCGGAGTCCATAGAGGACATAGCTAATACATTAAATAGTAGTAGAGATGTAAATGGAAATGCACACACATTTCGTACGCTTGGATTGTTTGCAGCAGCCGGAGGTTCAACTTTAACAATAGCAAGTAACGATCAAAACTTCTCATCTGGGTCAGTTAGTGCAAGTTCAACGATTAATGGAGTAATTAACAACCCTAGCATTACAACAGCAAGTGAAATACAAATTTTCACACGAGAAGGTAGACACATTGCAGGTACTGTGCTCTCTGAAAGTGAAATTGCAGAACATTTAACAGAGGCTAATGGATTTAATAAGTTTGCGGAATATAGAGCTGATTATTTAAATGGTAGTGATCTAGAAAAGTATAGAAATATTGAGGTTAATAGATCTACGGCTACCGGAAATCATGTCATAACTTATGGTGCTGATGGAACAGCTGCAAGCGCTCAAAGAGCTTTGAGTACTGTTCCATCAAGTCATGTCACAGCAGCGTATACCTTAGGACTAACTTTATCTGCTAGTTCAAAAACAGAAGATATTATAGTTCCTGTTGAATCTACAGCAGGTTATGTTGCGGGTCTAATAAACGAAAAAGCTAAAACATTAGGCGTTGAAGCATCAGCTACCACAAAAGTAAAATTATCAGCTCCAAATTATGACGGAACAATTTCGTTTACTCTAGAAAGTAAAACTGGAACAAATAATTCTGTTCAAGTTTCTGGATCTGTTCTTACTAATAATCTTACAAATCTTGCCAATAGTATTAATAACTATACAGGAAGAACTGGTGTTAAAGCAAATCTTTCATCTGACTTAAAACACATAATCTTAGAAAATGAAGATGGAGATGATATAAAAATTACAAATTTTGTTAGTTCAAACACTACAAATGCTCTCACAATTGACACAACAACATTAGGTGGTGGTGCTGGCACAAATCTCACATCAACTAGTCATGGTTTATCAACCGGAGATAAGGTGGTATATACAGCAGGAGGTACTGCTTTAAATAATTTAAGTTCAGGTACTACCTACTACGCCATCAAAGTTGATGATAATAATTTTCGTCTGGCATCATCCTCTGCAAATGCTTCAGGTGGTACTGCAATAACTGTTGGTGGAAGCGGTAATGGAAATGCTTCTGACAAATTTATAATCCCAATGAGTTTAGAGGTTTTATCAAGTGATTTTTCGTCAACTTCGCAGTCGGTAGATATCGATGGTTTAAGTTACCAAGCAGCGCGATTTAGCGGTGAAGTAAAAATAGAATCATCTTCTTCAGTTGTATCAACAAATGATGGTGGCTCTACAACTGTTACGAGCTCAACAAATGCCCTGGAGGATGGATTTTTTTCTATTTCATCATCAACTACAGGAGAAATTAAAACTATAAAACCTGTGGTTTTAGAAGGTGACTTTTCTACAGGAAATTCTGATGGCTCAAGTTCTTCAAGTTCCGTATTAAGTTACGGCTTAACAATCCCAGCTTCAGGCTCTGGGACATCATTTACAACTACTGTTGATATGTCAGGATTTGATAGCTTAAATACTACCGAAGTATCAACAAAAATTGTTGAAGGTTTAAGAGAAAATAGCCCATCAATTGAAATCTTAGGTAAATCTATACAGTCTTTACCAGAAGATGGAACAAGTTTCAGAATCAATCATGATAACCTTACCTACACACTTACTATGAAAAGTGGAGAAGTAATTGTTTCAGGTGGAGAAGAAGGTAAAGTAACAGCTTACTTTGAAAATCCTGATGCAATAACAATAGATACAACTTCTCTCACTGGTGTGAGTTCAATTTCTAGTACAGAGCATGGTCTGGAAACAGGTGATGCAATTACCTATAATGCAGCTGAAAAAGTTATAGTTGACACTACAAATTTTTCCTCAACAACCACAATTCTTGCAAATAATCATGGTTTTTCAACAGGTGATCCAGTTGTATATGATGCAGAGGGAAGTCTGGCGATTTCTGGTTTAACTGATGGGACTACCTATTTTGCAATTAGGGTTGATGATAATAATTTTCAGCTAGCCACAACAAATGGAAACGCAGCAGCTGGAACAGAAATAACTATTACAGGAGGCCAAGGTGGAAGTACAGGTGACAAGTTTTCAAGTCCTAGAACTGGATTGTTAGATGGGCAAACTTACTTTGTTGTAAAAACAGATGAACATAATTTTCAAATTGCGGAAACATATACTCTTGCTACAAATTCTACACCTTCAGTTTTAACAATTGCTGGCGTAACAGGGGGTAACAGTGAAGACACGTTTGATCCTGAAAAAAATCTGTACATATCAGCAGGAAAAACAATTTCCGGATCACAATTTTCATTTCCAACTGACTCTACTAACGATTTAAATGCAACTAATTTTGGTTTGCAACCATCTCTAGTAAATACAACAATAACAGGATCATCCATCACTACACCAAATGGAAGTGATACAACGCATTTTCATATAGCTATTGAAGATAATTCTAACCCCATTGGAGTATTTGTTAGATCCAATTCTCAAACCATTAATACTACAGGAATTGGAGGGGCCTCTTCAACAATTACCTCAGCAGGTCACGGATTTAAAACTGGTGATAAGCTTACTTATACTGCTGGAGGAACTGCATTAAATGGACTAACAAATGGAACTTCTTATTTTGTAAAAGTTGTAGATGCAAACACGTTTAGTCTGGCATCAAATTTTGAAAATGCTACAGATTCAAAACCAACATTAATCACTTTTGGTGGGGGTAATGGTCATGCAGCAGATAGTTTCGCTGCTGTTTATGCACAGGCTTATCTAAATGATGATTTTACAACTCCTGCTTCTTCGATTGGTATTTCAGCTGAAATAAATCAAGTTGATGATACTAATGCACAAATTTCAATCATAAAGGAATCAGATAAGAATACTGTATCAATAGATACAGTAAGTTTTGGAGACGGAGCAACTGCAGAAACATTTGGATTTAAAACTAATCAGATGCATGTCAATGTTATAAACGACAGTATGAGAATTCAGTCATTTACAACGGATTATAATGCAGCNTCAGCAGTTAGTATAGAGGTTCCTGCAAACAGTATGAAGTCTTTAGTGGGAAACAACCTCTCAATTACAAATTTACCTCCAGAGGATTTAATTGTAATCATGACTGGAAATGGAGCGCGAAAAATTGCTTCAAGTTANGGAGAAGTAAATCCAATCATTGATGAAAGNGATTTAAGNGTTGTNGTAGACTCNTCAAANAGTCAAAAAGTAGAAGTNCTTGATAATGATACAGGTCANTCAATTGCAACGCGCTTGATACCAGATGATGGAATTATTTCTGCAGTTGAAAAAAGTTTACGATTTANTGGTGATACGGATGTAAATGATACTTTTACAATATTGAGTAACAANGAAGGTATTGGTGATAACAGAAATATTCTTAAAATGCTTGATCTTCAAAATTCTGATGTAAATGGTTTAAATTCTGGAAGTTTTCAGGATATATTTAACAAAACTGTAACGGAGGTGGGATCAACAGTAAGAAGCAGTCAAATGGAAGCACAAGATGCAGAGTCTACTAGGGATGAGGCTGAAGCTTTAGAAAATGAAAAGGCAGGTGTTTCATTGGATGATGAAGCAGCATCTTTAATTCAGTTTCAACAAGCATATTCTGCTAACGCAAGAATTATTCAAACCGCACGAGAATTATTTGATTCATTATTAAGGGTAGTTTCATAAAAATTAATCAGTGCTTAGGCATAGATATTGCTAGTAATAAATTATGAAAATTGGTAATCAACTTTTTAACGAACAACAGCTAAAACAATTTTCCAGAAATATGGAAAATATACAAAAAGTTCAAGATAAAATTTCTTCAGGTAAAAATATTATATTTTCATCAGATGATCCAGTTGGAGCAGTCCAGCTATCTGGAATGAAAGATGTATTGGGTAAAGTTGATAGATTCATTGAAAANTCAAATATTGCTTTAGATAGATTGCATCTTATGGATTCAACAATGGAAGCAATTAATAATGTTTTTATAAGATCCAAAGAACTNGCCGTTCAGGCAGCTAACGATATTTATGGTGTAATGGATAGAGAGGCTATTGCCATGGAATTCGACGAGATGAAAAAAGAACTGATGACTCTTGCAAACACTCAAGATTCGTCTGGAACTTTTTTATTTGCTGGCTTTAAAACAAAAACTAATCCTTTTGTTGAGAATGCNGATGGAAGAGTTGAGTATAAAGGTGATAGAGGTATTNTAAATTTACAAATTACAGAATCAAGAATGATCGAAACAACCATTGATGGGGGAACAGTGTTCCAAGATATTATTACAAATGAGGGTGTTTCTACAGATCTTTTTGCAGCCATTGATAATATCAGTACATCCATAAGAACTGCAAGTAGTGGTGTTGAAGCTGCAAAGGCCGAAGGAATAACTAAAATTAATCTTACAAATGAAGATCCAGGAACATACGCTTTTACAATTACGTCAGGTTCAAAAACCTCAGATTTTTCTCTTGATATCACAGGNACAGATTTATCAGACGTTGCAACAGCAATTAATGCAGCAAANCTTGATATAACNGCAACTTTGGAAGATTCAAATACNACCTTAAAATTAGTAAGTGATTTTGGNTATGATATTGAACTATCTAATGTCGAGATTGAGGGGATTGATAAAGCTCAGGCAACTCCAACTTCTTTTTTTACATTTCAACCAGTTGATGCAGCTGATAATGTTTTAGGTAACCCTCAAACTGTTTTTGATACCGATCAAACAATTGCAAGCAGACTAGATGAAATCGTGACTATTCAATCTCATGTTTCAAATCAAAGAGCAAAAGTTGGTGCTAGAATGAATAGTGCTGAGAGATTAAGGGACATGCTTGAAGATAGAAAAATATTAGTTAGCAAAGATATAAGTGATTTAGAGGANGCAGACTTAGCAGAGTTAGTAACTGATCTACAATCTAAACTTACTAGTCAAGAGGCATCACAAAAAGCTTTCATCAACATTACAAAATTAAATTTATTTGATTANATTAGTTAACNGTANAATAGAAGATCGTNTACTTTTCTATTTACANTGTTANCTGCAGATGTCATTAAAACCTCCTAAGTTTATAGATGACATCTGCAGGCCGCATGTATTCATATTCTTCAAAAGCTTTAGGTTCATATCAGTAGTACTTAGTTAAGACTTTTAAATAGAACTTGTCATTTTTGCAAAAAAAAAATTCTGAATTGGTCTTCATGGATCACAGNAGTAACGGCTAAAAGGATTTAAGCTGATATTATTCTTCGACTAAAATGTTTTTTGATTATATAAGATAATTTTAACTTAGAAGAGAATCTACTTTTCTATTAACAATTTTACCTAAAATGTCAATTTCTTGCTCTTGCTTAATATTCCACCCAACAGGTGAGTTCTCAACCTGCCCTGCCCTGAGCGAAAAACAGTAAGCCTTAAAATCTTTAATAACATCTTCGATACTAAACTTTTTTTCTTTNATACCTTTAAAAGAATCACTAAATAAACCTTTTAATTTTCTTTGGGACCTTCCATCAAAATTTAGTTTCCAANAAACATAATGATTTGCNAGATCATGGGCTTCAAACATNGGGTTTTTTCTTTCNGANANAAATCNTAANATTTCTTCTGCNGGACCNGATANTCTCNTCNNTAGNTATTGGTTTATANTANTNNGANATNCCTTCTGCATATTTTTNACCNANCATATCTANCGAATAAGNNTCNGTNAAAAANTNTTTCACNGNTNAAGNAACGCANATTTCATANATAAAANTAGGACANNANANTTTATCTGACAT
>NHBS01000024.1:0-1269 GCA_002167825.1 Pelagibacteraceae bacterium TMED13 | reverse complement strand
CNCTTATNAGGCATTATACAAAANAATNAAAAAATTCAATAAAAANTTAACAATTTTTTTNTNTGTCGTTTTNAGTATTACATCANTTTNAAAAATGGAACGAAGTTGATGGAACTAAAAGTAATTAATGGAGAAACAAAATGACTACATTTTCAAATTTTACGATAGGTGCTCAAAGTGCAATAGATTCTGCTTTTAAAGCAAGAAGAAGTATGACAGGCGCTATATCAAGATTATCAACTGGTGAAAGAACTCTTCACGGTAATGATCCTGCAGGTGCTTCCGTTGGTGATTCTATGAGAACACAATCAAGAAGTGCTACCGTAGCAGCTAGAAACGCAGAAAATGGTATTTCCTTTCTAGTAGCAGCTGAGTCAGCTTTAATGGAACTAGCAATTTTAAATACAAGATTGAGAGAACTTGCTGTTCAAAAAACAAGTGGTTTGTTAGGGACTGCAGAACAAGCAGCTATAACCTCCGAAGAAAATGCTATTGTTATAGCAGCTAATGAAATAGCAGACACAGAGTTAAATAACGTTGATATTTTATCTGAAGTTTCCTTAGCTATAAGTACTCCAGGACAATTGGCTTATGTTGGAGTAACTAATAAGCCAGTGCTTACCTCAGGTGTTGCCAATGTAGATACACAAATGGCTGTAATACAAAAAGGTCTTGGGGAAGTTGGTGCAGGAATTAATGCACTTAAAGGATACCAAAGTAACATGTATTCGTATGCTTCAAATGCTGACGCTGCTGCATCGAGAATACTTGATGTAGACTTTGCAAAAGAATCATCTATTTTAGCTCAAAGTAGTATTCTAAATCAATCAGCTTTAGCTATGGTTTCACAAGCTAACAAAGCTCAGGCTAATATTCTGTCACTTTTGGATTAAGATGTTTTAAGATTAATACCATCCAAAATTGTGGGAAGTAATATTAATCAACTTTCCTTATTTATAAAAAACTGAAGGTTTTTACTTTTATAAACTAAACATTTTTTCTGCTCGTCTTATGGATACAGACTTTGGTGCTATGTCTACACAACTAGCAAAAAATTCAGTCTTGAACCAATCAGCCATAGCTATGGTCGCACAAGCAAATCAAGCTAATAGTGCTCTTCTAGCTGTTCTACAATAACAATTAGATAAATCTACTTAAAAGGGAGAGTTAATATTAATCAACTTTCCTTATTTATAAAAAACTAAAGGTTTTTACTTTTATAAACTAAACATTTTTTCTACTCGTCGTTTTAGGTAGTAACATTACTTT
>NHBS01000023.1 GCA_002167825.1 Pelagibacteraceae bacterium TMED13 | reverse complement strand
CCAGAATATTTTTAAAATATTAAAAGATTATCATAACAAAAAGTTCAAAACGTTATATCTGGAAGAATCGATTCTTAAAAAACTATTGAATTTAGAAAATTTAATAGAAAAAACGATTAACCCAAATACACCGAATATAATTACAAATGGTGATGTTATTAATGCAGGGGTTGAGCCTGAACTTGATCGTTTAAGAGATATAAAAAATATAAAGAAAGAAGAAATTGTAAAACTTCAATTAAATTATGTTAAAGAAACTCAGGTCGGTAATTTAAAAATCAAATTTAATAATATTCACGGTTATTTTATTGAGGTAACAAATAAAAATTCTTCAAAACTTATTGAATCAAAGGGCAAGATATTCAATCTTATTCAAAACACCATGAATGCTTCAAGATTCCAAACTCCAGAATTATTGAAATTAACAAAAGACATACAAGAGTCTGAATTTCTAGCTCTTGAATTAGAACAAAAAATTTATAAAGATTTATGTAAGGAGATACGATCAGCGTCAACAATTATAAGCTTAGTTGCTAAAAAGATCGCTAATATAGATGTCATAGCAAACTTTGCACATATTTCAAAAACCAATAATTATGTTAAGCCCAAACTTGAGGAAAAAATAAAAATAATTGAAATTGTTGATGGTAGACATCCAATAGTAGAAGAAAGTTTAAAAAAAGATGCATTAAATTTCATACCAAACAACTGTTCGATGGATGATAAAAATAGTTTATGGTTAATGACTGGTCCAAATATGGCTGGCAAAAGTACATTCTTAAGACAAACAGCCATTATAATTTTAATGAACCAAATAGGATGTTTTGTTCCGGCAAGCTCGGCAAGTTTAAGTATTTTTGACAAAATATTTACACGGATTGGTGCGTCAGATAATTTAGCAAAAGGAATGTCAACTTTCATGATGGAAATGGTTGAAACTTCAAGAATAATTAATAATGCTTCAGAGGCATCTTTTGTAATTTTAGATGAATTAGGAAGAGGCACATCAACACAGGATGGCTTAGCGATAGCACAATCTGTTCTCGAGTATATTTTTAAAAGAATTAATTGTCTTACCTTATTTGCAACACATTACAAAGAACTTTGTAAAATTACTGAACATATATCTGAGATTAAATTAAAAACTTTAGAAATAAAAAGATGGAAAAATGAGATAATTTTTTTATACAAAGTAGTCGATGGTATTTCTGAGGGATCATTTGGTATACACGTGGCAAAGTTAGCAGGTTTAAAAGAAAATTTAATTGAGAGGTCTAGAGAGATTCTAAGTAGCCCTTCAGACGTAAATGAAAAAAATTTTGAATTAGATCTTGATTTAGATAATCCTCAAATTGAGAGTAAAGAAAAAAATGAAGATATTATTAATTTTATCAAAGATTTAAATGCTGATGAGATTTCACCAAAAGATGCTTTAGATATCCTTTATACCTTAAAAAAAAATTTTATTGATTAACATGAATAAANATNTACTAGAAAAAAATAAAATTGATAANTTCAAAGATATTTTTNTTAAGAAAAAAGATCATCTAAGAAAAGAGTTTTATAAACATCATAAAGCTATTAAGACATGTAAAAATATATCGGAAACTTCTGATGAATTTCTCAAAGAATTATTTAGTTGTTTTGCTAAAAAAAATAAAAAGGTCTCANGATCAATTAGNATATGTGCAGTTGGTGGGTANGGAAGAAAACAATTGGCTCCATTTTCAGACTTAGACCTTTTATTTTTATATTCCAATGAAGTAAATTTAAAAGAGGTTGAGGAGTTTATTCAATTTTTTATCTATCCACTCTGGGATTTGCAATTAAAAGTTGGTTATGCAGTTAGAAGTGAAAAAGAGGCTATTGATTTATCAATANAAGATCATGTCATAAAAACATCAATGTTAGATGCAAGATTTATATGTGGTTCAAAAAAAATATTTAAGGATACAATATATAAATTTTCATCAGAAGTACGTATGTCAGGATATGATTTGCTTAAAGATAAAATAGCTGAAAGAGAGGAAAAATTAGTTGACCTTGGATATGATTATTTTAGAAATGAGCCAAATATTAAAGAGAGCGAGGGTTCTCTTCGAGATATAAACTTAATATTTTGGGCTCTAAAAATATTTACAATTTCAAAAAGAAAACAAACCTCAAAATTACTTACGAGAAATGAAAAAAAAAAATTAAGTGAATCCCTGGAGTTTTTACTACTTATAAGGTGCTTACTTCATTATGAAGCAAGAAGAAGTTGTGATAAACTGACTTTTGACTTCCAACATCAAATATCAAGAATAATTTTCTCCAGAAAAACAAAGGACAAAGGTTTACAAGATAGTGTAGAAAAAATGATGAAAAATTATTTTTTTCAAATTAGAAAAACTAAAAATCTAGCTCAAATTATAGTAAGGTTAATAAAAGAAAATTTTGAGCAAAACACTCAGATAACTTCACCAAAAAAAATAAATTTAGATAATATTTTTTGTAAATTCCTTGAAAACTTAATAAACAGTAAAAATTCAGTTCAGGAAGAAAGATTAATGTTCGAATTTTCTTCGCGTATCAAATCAAATACATATAAACAAATAAAAACTATAAATTATTTTAAAGAAATTTTTTTCTCTGAAAAAATTGACAAAATTTTTCTTCTAAACGATCTTGGAATTTTACAAAAAATAGTTCCGGAGTTTTCCAAAATTTTGGATTTACCTCAATTCGATAGATATCACTCATTAACTGTCGGACAGCATACACTAAGGGCATTAAATATTTTAAAAGATTTAAAAAGTAAAAAACTTAGAAATAATACTTACAAATTTGTATATAAAATTTTAAAAAGAAATGAAGACCTAAAGCCACTCTATTACTCTACATTACTTCATGACATTGGAAAGGGTTCTGGTGATGATCACAGTAAAGTTGGCTCTAGAATTTCATCCAAAGTTCTTAAAAGATTAAATGAGGATAATTCCACAATATCAGAAACCAGATGGTTAATAGAAAATCATCTATTAATGAGTGATTTAGCTTTCAAAAGAGATCTTGGAGATTTTTCTGTAATAAAAAAGGCTGCAAAAAAAATCAATTCAATGGAAAGGTTAATAAACCTTTTCTTACTTACTGCCCTTGATATATCTGCAGTTGATCAAGGTTTATGGAATGATTGGAAAGCTAGNCTNNTGAAAACGCTTTANGAAAAGTTAGAAAAAGAGATTAACAGACCAAGTAGTGTAGTAAGCTTAAATGAAAAAATTTCATTGATAAAAAAAGATATAATTGAAAACTCTAAAGTTATAACTAGTTCCATAATTGANAATGTTTCCAGAATAACCTATCCAAATTATTGGTTGTTACAATCAAAGGAAATGATAACTTTTCAAATAGAGAAATTTTTTGAAAAAAAAAAAATAGGCAACGTATGTGAAATTAGAAAAAGAAGTACAGAAAANTTCTTCTCGGTAATTATATTTACAAAAGATAGACCGCAGTTATTTTTAGATTTGATATCAATATTTACTTCAGAAAAAATATCTATTCATCAGGCTAGAATTTTTACGCTTGCTGATGAAACTGTGATTGATACCTTTACGATCTCATTNAATTTAAATAAAAACNTAGTTTATAGTAAAAAATATCTAAATGAACTTAAACAAAAATTGTCTTTGCAAAAACCACTACAGTTTGAGGAAGCATCACAATATAATTTTTCAAATAGGAACTTTTTAAAAAAAAAAATAGAAATATTTTTTGACAATAAATTATCATCAACTTACACAGTTTTAACTGTAATTACTAATGACAGGCTTGGGTTACTCTATGATTTGTCAAAGGTACTTTTAAAGAGTAAGTTGGTAATTTTTACTGCAAAAATTACCACTAATGGAGACTTTGTTGAAGATAGCTTCCATTTAAGAACGGAATATGGATCAAAATTTACAAACGAAAATAAAATAAAAGACCTTGAGTCACAAATATACACAATGCTTTCTCAAAAATTAGAATATGTTTATTAAGATAATTTCAATAATAAGTTCACTCACACTTCTATCAAGAGTTTTAGGATATTTAAGGGATTTATTAATTGCAAAAGTGATTGGTGCTGGNCTTGTTTCNGATAGTTTTTTTATTGCNTTTAANTTACCAAATTTGTTTAGGCGGTTGTTTGCTGANGGATCAATGAATTCCGCTTTTATTCCTGTTGTAAGTGGAGTAAGGGAAAAAGTNGGAAAAATTGAAGCTGATCAATTTTTTTCAAAAATATTTTCGATGCTAATTATTTTTTTATTCTTCTTTGTAATATTGCTAGAAATTTTTGCTCCATTTGTAATTTCATTAATAGCACCAGGCTTTTCAGAAGATTCTTTAAAGAAAGAATTAACGATAGATTTTGCCAGATTAACTTTTCCATTTCTTTTATTCATATGTGCAACTTCACTTATTGGAGCCTATTTAAATACACTTGGAAAGTTTGCCTCGATGGCACTTACTCCAGTTATTTTAAACCTCACGATAATTACCTGTCTAATGATTTTTTTTAAAAATACAGACCAAACTAATATTACCTATTACTTAAGCTTATCTATATCAATTGCTGGAATAATTCAGCTTGTCTGGATGTTATATAATTTGAAAAGAAATACAGTAAGTTTAAGTTTATTTGTATTCAATAAAAATAGATTTAGAAAACCTACAAATAAATTTTTAAAATTACTTGTTCCAGCAATTCTTGGAAATGGTGTATACCAGTTAAACTTATTAATAGATATGATTCTTGCCTCAACACTGGCACATGGATCAATTTCATTTTTGTATTATGCTGACAGGGTCAACCAACTTCCACTCGGTGTTTTAGGGATAGCGATAAGTACAGCGTTATTACCAATATTATCAAAATATGTAAAAAAGAATGATAATGTAAATATTACCAAAAGTATATCTAGTGCATTAAAATATGGATTACTTTTTTCTTTACCTGCTTTTCTAGGAATTTTTATATTATCAGATGAAATAGTAACGTTGTTATTTTATAGAGGGCAATTTGATTTATTTGATGTTGAACAAACAAGTGCCGCATTAGTCGCGCTTAGTTTTGGTCTACCAGCTTTCATAATGATAAAGATTTTGGTGATTCCTTTTTTTGCTAGAGAAGATACCATCACGCCAATAAAGGTCTCTTTATTTTCAATAAGNNTAAATNTNATTTTAAATTTACTCCTTATAGATGAATTCAAACATGTAGGTTTAGCAATTTCAACTTCAGTTGCTGCATGGGTAAATATGATAATNTTAATTAGTTTATTAGTTCGAGAAAAGGTAAGATTCGAAAAGGATATTATTNCCTTCTCAATNAAAATTATAATATCTACAATGATTATGGGTATTTCTATACAATTAATATCAAATATTATCGAACAAAATTTAATAAATATTGGATTTNTTGAGATAAAAAATGTTAGGTTAATTTTTGTTATCTTTTTTGCAATTCTAACTTACTTTATATCTATTTATTTGTTAGGCATAAAAGATTTTAGTTTAAAAAAATGGTCAAAGAAATAGAAAAAAAACTCATTTTTTCAGGAGTCCAACCTACTGGCAATCTTCACNTAGGTAATTATTTAGGAGCAATAAAAAACTGGGTTGAACTTCAAAATAAATCAAAATGTATCTTTTGTATTGTTGATCTTCACGCCATAACTACAANTGAAGGAAGAAAGAATTTAGANAATTATTCAANAGAGGTTGCGGCAGCTTATATTGCTTCNGGGATAGANCCTAAGANNAGTNNTATNTTNGTACAGTCNTCAATNTCTGGTCATGCTGAATTAAGCTGGATANTNGGATGTTTNACNCCNATTGGCTGGTTAAATAGAATGACTCAATTTAAAGATAAAGCNGGTAAAAANAAAGAAAAAGCTCCNCTNGGATTATATTCTTATCCNGTACTAATGGCNTCAGATATTTTGTTATANAAGTCNAGTCATGTTCCTGTTGGAGAAGATCAAAAGCAACACCTAGAACTAAGTAGGGATATAGCGCAGTCTTTNAANAGNTTTTNTGATACAGATTTTTTNCCGATTCCTGAGCCNGTNATAACTGGNAATGCAACAAGNGTTATGAGNCTNANAGATGGAACAAANAAAATGAGTAAATCTGANCCNTCAGAGTTTTCAAGAATTAACATGACAGATGATGNAGATTTAATAAGNAAAAAAATTCTNAANGCTAAGACNGANTCACNTCCCTTNCCAGAAAATGAAAANGATCTTGAGGGAAGGCCNGANATAAATAATTTATTAAANATATTNATGNCAATNGAAAATNTTAGTTTACCNAAATTAATTCAAAATTANGCTGGTATGGAATTTANAAAATTNAAGGANGATNTAGCTGATTGTTTNGTTTCAAANNTTTCAAAGATATCTTCTGAAATGAGAAGANTATTATCGGATAGNCAATATTTAGATTCTATACTTTCAGAAGGTAGTATGAATGCTCANGAGATNGCGANAAAGAATATTTTAGATATAAAAAAATTAATCGGTTTTTANAAGTCATGAGTTTTTATNTACCAGTTGCTGAAATCGAAATTAATTTGTTGNTAATACTTTTNTTTGGTTTTCTTGTTGGTTTTATGTCTGGTTTATTTGGTGTGGGCGGCGGATTTTTAATGACACCTCTTTTAATTTTTATGGGAATNCCCGCAGCAACAGCTGTAGGAACAGAGTCTGTACAAATTCTAGGTTCCTCAGTNTCAGGAGCAATTGCACATAGTAGAAAAAAAAACATTGATTATGANATAGGGGCATTTCTTCTCGTNGGGGGTATTTTTGGCTCAACTATAGGTGTTATAATTTTTAATTTTTTAAAGGAAGCAGGAAATATTGACTTAATTATAAAATTTCTTTACATGCTCTTTCTAGCTATCATTGGATCTTTAATGTTAATAGAAAGTTCAATGTCTTTAATCAAAGAAAAAAAATTAAAGAAAAAAGAAAAAAGAAAAAGAACATTCTTAGACTACTTACCTTTAAAATTTAAATTCAGACAATCAAGAATCTATATTTCAATTTTATTACCAGTTAATGTGGGTATTTTTGTAGGTTTCTTAGCATCATTTATGGGTGTAGGCGGAGGTTTTGTGATGGTTCCAGCAATGATTTATTTATTTAGGATGGGTACAGTTACAGCAATAGGGACGTCATTATTTCAAATCGTATTTGTAACCTTAAATGTTTCAATTCTCCATGCTACTTTCAACCTAACGGTTGATTTAATACTAGCAATTTTTTTACTTGTTGGTGGAGTTATTGGCGCTCAGTATGGATCAAAATATACATCCAAATTTAAAGGTGAACAAATAAGAATTTTCTTAGCGATAATTGTCTTAATTGTTTGTTTGAAAATGGGGATAGAATTAATTAGCGAGCCATCTATAAATTCAAGGATAATTATTCAAGATGCATATTAAGTCAGGAATAATCTTTATATTTAGTTGTTTGTTAGTTTTAAAGGTAGAATCTAAAATTTTAATATTTGATGTATCTAAAAAAAGCATTCAACTCTCAGAAAAAAAGATTAACCCAGATTTTATAATATTTGGCTATACNGATGCTGATGACCCATTAGTAATTAAAATAAAAGGTCCTGAACAAAAAGTTATATTACAAAAAAAAACCAAGNTACTNGGCATGTNGTCTTGGAGTAAAACTGGGGAGTTTATATACCCTGGTTTATTTCATTACTATACAAATCAGAATACTAAAGATATAGATTTTGAGATTAAAAAAGATTTATTTGATAATATAAAATTAGTTGGTAGGGATAACGATAATTTAAAAAGAGATTTGATAAAAAAAAAAATGTCAATTGACTTNTTTTTAATTGAAAATGACTCTTTTCAAGTTATTAATCCAAAATTAAAAAANTTTTTTAAAATTCCGATNNTTTTACCAAAAAATTCCCCATCTGGAAAATACTCTATTTCNCTAAGCATTATGGATAGCATGAATAANTTNGAATCTCCTGAGCAATATTTAANNGTAGAAAAGTTGGGTGTNAGTTCTTTTGTTTATAAAATGGCTCATAAATATTCATTCATTTATGGNATTTTTTCTGCTATTATAGCNATTGGNTTAGGTTTTTTTGCAGGAATTATTTTTAGAAAATAAAATGGAAAAAGAAATTATATTTTTAGTAGTGTTNGATGATTCTCAAGAAATGTTCAGAGCATTNCGATATGCTGCAAGAAGAAGCTCAAGAAATAATGGTAGAGTTGCCCTTCTTTATACTTTTGATACATTNGAATTTAGNCATTGGAAGGCAGTTGAAGATATCGCTGAGGTTGAGTCGAGAGAAAAAGCTGAAGAAAAAATAGCAGAGTANGAAAATTTTGTGATGTCATTTACTGAAAAAAAACCCAAAAAATTTATCATGAAAGGTGANAGGGTAGAATGCATTATAAAATTTTTGGAGGCAAACAANTTTATTTCAAACTTTGTTTTAGCAGCTTCAGAAAAATCCTCTCCATCAGANTCCTTAATTAGCTCATTCACCGGTAAAAATAGATCGAAGATAAAGGTTCCTCTTACTATANTACCATCGAGCTTATCAGAAGAAGAAATTGACAAATTATCCTAATTTATTAGATTAAGNATATGTTTATTCAAACAGAAAACACACCTAACCCTTTAACCCTAAAATTTATCCCTGGACAAACTGTTCTAGAAAAAGGAACATTAGAGTTTAAAAGTAACGAAGAATCAAAGAATCACAAGCTAGCTNACGAACTTTTTNGTACAGGTAATGTAACNAANGTATTTGTTGGNAAAGATTTCATAAGTATTACAAAAACTGAAACAGTTGAGTGGGAACATATTAAACCTAGTTTTTTNTCAATNATAATGAACTTTTTTTCANCGGGGGGTGACTTCGAGAATGAGACAAAAAGCANACCNTCAGAGGAAAAAGTTGTTTACAGTGAAGGTGAACTAAAAATAGTGAATAAAGTTAAACAATTAATTGAGGAAAGAGTTAAACCAGCNGTTGCNCANGANGGTGGTGACATAAGTTTTGTTAGNTTTAAAGATGGAGTTGTTTTCCTTGAGCTTCAAGGTGCTTGTTCAGGTTGNCCAAGNTCAACGATGACATTAAAATCAGGAATTGAAAATATGTTAAAGTATTATGTTCCAGAAGTTCAATCTGTCGAACCAATTAACTAAAAGATGCCAAAGCNTATAGTATATAGAAATATACTTTTCTTTCTACTTGGGTTNTTTTTACTTAATCTTTGTATTGGGTTTTACGGCTCAATGAAAAANNCAGNTNGCAACAAATCAACTTCAATTAATTACNTTGTNCAAGATAAAGAGNTAGTAAANAATTCNTCTAAATACGGAACTGTTGACTATATAAGNCAGGCNAGGGAGATGATTGATATTTTTAAAAAGTATGATTTTACCATAGANTCTTTTATTAAGGATCAGTCAGCTAATTTAATAATTTTTTCATCATTACCAAAAGACTTTATGGATATCAATTCTGTTAGTGAGAGAAAAAATTTATTTATNAATACGCTATTACCAATAGCTTTCATAGAAAATTTAAAGATNCTAGATGATAGAAAAAGAATTTTAGACTGGTGGAGTCAGTCCAATGGAGAAACTTATCAAAGAGAATTTTGGCCNAGTTGGCTTTATAATGTNAGTGATAAATATGACTACNAAGGTTCAAACATAGGCGAACTATTAATGAGAGTTGATATAGTTCCATTATCTCTTGCANTGGCNCAAGCAGCAATTGAGAGTGGTTGGGGAACATCAAGATATTTGAGGGANGGAAATGCACTTTATGGTCAATATACTTTTGATAAAAGNCTNGGACTTAAACCTCAAGATAGNGANAAAGNCAAANATTTTTATGTTAGAAAGTTTATAAACCTTTCCGATTCAACNAGGTCTTATCTAAAAAATATTAACACACACAACGCNTACGTTAAATTTAGACAAGAAAGGGGCACTCTAAGAATGAATGGAGATACNTTGACAGGATTGAGTTTGTCAAGATTTTTAGACAATTATTCCGAAAGGAGATCGGCATATGTTGCGGATATAAAAACNATAATTGAAACTAATAATTTTATGAAGTTTGACAAGGTTGAGGGTTTGATCAATTAACTCGTTTTACCATTTTACCAAACCAATAAATANNCCCATTAATCTATTATAGTACAGTTTAACCTATGCCTTTGACCAGGCTTTAAACCTTTAAGTTTGAGCTTAACTTTCTGCTTGGTAATATTTTTGATTAAATCAACGCCTTGATTTATGTAACAATTTATTTTCTCAAGATTCATTGAAGATTGAAAAGATATTTTGATTTCTTCCTTATTAGTAACTGAATCAGTGAATGTTAAATTTCTAATAGGCAGCCTTTTTGTTTTAAAGATCATTTTTAACCGGTCTAAGGAACCATACTGATTATTTAAAGAAAATCTGGGCAATCTAAATACGGAGTCATCATGATTCAATGGAGCAGAATGTTGAGAGAACGCAGCTAAAATTCCAATTTTTTCCAATATTTCCTCTACTCTTTCACTACTTTCACCGTAGGGGTACGAAAAGATTTTGGGGTTATCAACTCCTAATTTTGATTTTAATTCATTAGATGCCCTCGTCACTTGTTCAATAATCATGTTATCACTCAGTCCTACTAGACTTAAATGATCAACAGTGTGATTAAAAACCATACCTTTATGTTGTTGGATTTCTTTTAACATTTCCCAGCTCATAAAGTCAGAACTATCATTATTAGAGACTGAAGCTGTAGAAACGAAAACACTAAAAGGAAAATCATACTTCTTTAATAATGGAAAACCAAAATCATAAAATGAGCGAAATGCATCATCCACTGTAATTATCAAAGTTTTCGCGGGTATTTTTTTTTTGTTAATTAAAATATCCACAAAATCTTCAAGTTTTAGAACCTTAAAACCGTTTTCCTTTATATGCTTTAGGTGTTTTTCAAAAATTTCCGATGAAATA
The DNA here is from genome assembly GCA_002167825.1 of Pelagibacteraceae bacterium TMED13. Lineage (GTDB taxonomy): Bacteria > Pseudomonadota > Alphaproteobacteria > Methylaequorales > Methylaequoraceae > TMED13. The sequence continues at coordinate 743 of NHBS01000023.1, read as the reverse complement.
CTTGTACTTTGATACTCAGGCTCATTAAATCTATGATACATAAGTGCGATTGCAGAATAATCTTCTGCATAACAGAGTACATTAAAAAAAATAGTTAGGAAAAAAACAAACTTTTTCATTTAGGATCTATAATTGGATACTTTTTTGAATTAAATAGTTGGTAATGCCACCATTCATTTCTAAAAAAATCCCAGCCAGAGTCTGTCATAATACCTAACAAAAGTAGTCTATTCTTATAGGATTTTGAAGAAATATCAATACAACCATGATATGATAATCTACTAAACTCATCGAAATCAGTGCCCATATCCAATTCATTATTGCTTCTATCAACTAAGGTTAGGTCAACTGCAACTCCTCTAGAATGCGGAGAACCTTTTTCTGGTGGAGCAATAAAATTTGGGTCAGGAAGAATATCCCAAAGTTTCTTTTGAACATAAACAGGTCTGTAAGCATCGAAAATTTTTAATCTGTAACCTAACTTTTTTGCAATATCTTCTGCTATACATAAGTGCTCATAAGCAACTTTGTGGATGAGGCATTCTTTAGTTTTATAAAGAATTTTATTTGTAAAGTTATTCTCAGTGGCGTATCTTAAATCAAAGATAATTTCACTATTTTTATTATTTAAATTAACAAGATCACTTTTCATTTTATAATTAAGTAATGATATCACTATCAATTTATTGTTCAACTCAAACAATGTCAGTTGCTTTATACAAAGGACAAATTTTATTAGATAT